>NZ_CP045649.1:3977760-4278786 GCF_009557055.1 Nocardioides sp. dk884
TCGCGATCGGCGACTCGGTCGCCGGCGTGCTCGAGCACGTGCGCCGCGCGGTGCGCGACGACCAGGTCCACCTCGACCTGCTCGAGGCCGGCGAGCCGACCCCGGTCTCCCCCACCGACGACCCGGCGTTCGCGCTGCTCGAGCAGACGATCACCGCGGTGTTCCCCGACGCCGTCCCCGCGCCGTACGTGCTCATGGCGGCCACCGACTCACGCCACTTCGCCGCGATCTGCGAGCGCGTCTACCGCTTCGCGCCGTTCCGGATGACCAAGGCGCAGCGCCAGTCGATCCACACGGTCGATGAGCACCTCGGCGTCGAGGCGTTCCTCGACGGCGTCGACTGGTACCGACTGCTGATCGAGAGGCTCCCCGCGTGAGCACCCCCGCACCGTCGCGCCCGCTCACCCCGGTGCACGGCCTCGCGGCTGTGGTCGGCTTCCTCGTCTGCGTGGAGGTGGCAGCGGGGTGCTGCAGGGCTTCTACACGCCGATCTATCCGCAGATCGCCGAGCACCTCTCGATCACCGAGGGCGACATCAACTGGTTCGAGGCCGCGCAGCTGATCGTCTCCGCGCTCTGCATGCCGCTGCTCGCGCGCCTCGGCGACCTGGTCGGGCACAAGAAGGTGCTGCTGCTCTCGACAGTCGTCACCGCGCTGGGGTCGTGGGGCCTCGCGCTGGCCCCCGGCTTCTCCACGTTCCTCATCGCCTGGGCGCTGCAGGGCGCGTACGTCGTGTGGCTGCCGATCGAGGTCGCGATCATCTACCGGCGTACGGCGGGGACCGGGCGCCAGGCACTGCTGACCCGCCGCGCCGCCGCGATCCTGGTGGGCGCCCTGGAGGTGTCGGTGATCGTGGCCGCGCTGAGCTCGGGCCTGCTGGTCGAGAGGCTCTCGATGACCACCCTGCTGATGCTGCCCGCGATCGCGGTCACCGGCTGCCTGGCGCTGATCTGGTGGGGCGTCGAGGACACCCCGGGGCTGGCGTCGGGCGGCATCGACTGGCACGGCCTGGGCCTGATCACCCTGGCGATCGGCCTGATGATGGGCGGGCTGGTGCTGGTGCGCCTCGACGGCGTCGGCAGCGTCCCCGCCTGGCTGCTGGTGCTCGCCGGCCTGGCGATGCTGGTGCCGTTCGCGCGCCTGGAGAACCGCCTGGCCGAGCCGCTGGTCGACGTACGCCTGCTGGCCTCGCCCGGCCAGTGGCCCGTGCAGCTCACCGCGTTCCTCTTCGGCATGTCGGTGCTCGGCGCCCAGATCCCGCTGTCCACCTTCGCCCAGAGCGACCCCGACGTCGCCGGCTACGGGCTCGGCGCGTCCTCGGCGTTCGTCTCCACGCTGATCGGGGTCTACGTGCTGTGCATGGCGGCCGGCGCGCTCGGGCTGCCGCTGACCGTCCGGCTGTGCGGACCCCGTGGTGCGCTGGTGCTCTCGGCGCTGCTGGTCGCGCTCGGCTACGCGATGTGGCTGGTCCTGCACGACACCACCGCCCAGGGCCTGACGAACATGGCGATCATCGGCATCGGCTCGGGCGGTCTGGTGGCCGCCCTGCCCGCGACGGCCGCCGCGGCGGCCCCGCCGGAACGCACCGGCTTCGCGACCGGGATGACCAACGCGACCAAGACCATGGGCGGCGCGATCGCCTCGGCGGTCTTCGCGATCGCGCTCACCGCGACCGGCTCCCTGGAGGGCCCCGACGAGGGCAAGGCGCCGTTCTCGGGCTACCTGACCGTCTGGGCGGTCTGCGCCGGCGCCGCCCTGGTCGCCGCGGTGGTGCTGCTCGCGCTGCCGCGCCAGGTCGCGGCCGACGCGGGTGAGTCCCGCGTGCTGCCCGAGACCCCCGCCGGGGTCTGACCCGCGACCTAGGATCGGTGCCATGACCGGGACCGACCCCGAGCATGACGACGCCACCCCCGACCGCCCCGCCCCGGAGCAGCGGCCGCTGTCACGCGCGGAGGAGCAGGCGGCCGCGCGCGCCCGCGCCACCCAGCAGCAGACCTGGGTGGACCTGCAGGTACGCCGCGCGATGGACCGCGGCGACTTCGACGACCTCCCCGGCGCCGGGCGCCCGATCGAGGGGCTCGGCGCCGAGCACGACCCGGACTGGTGGATCAAGGGACTCATCGAGCGCGAGCGGGTGGTCGTGCTGCCGCCCAGCGTCGAGCTGCGCAAGGAGGACGCCGGGCTCGACGACCACCTCGACACGCTCACCACCGAGGGCCAGGTCCGCGAGCACCTCGAGGACTTCAACTCCCGGGTGATCGCCGCGCGCTACCGGCTCCCGGAGGGCCCGCCGCTGATCACGATGCCGCGCGACGTGGAGGCTGAGATCGTGGCCTGGCACGAGCGGCGGGCGGTGCGACGCCTCGACCAGCGCGCGAGGCTCGACCGACGCGACGACCAGCCGGCACGCAGGCGCCGTTGGTGGCGGCGACGCTGAGAGACATGCCTCATACCGGGCCGTCGCCACCCGCTGCTACCTTCCCGCCATGTCGAGCACCCAGAGTCCCAAGGACTTCTTCCGACCCCTGGCCGTCGGTGCCCCCGAGCCGCTGCGCGAGGTGCCGGCGCGGCCGAGCCGGGCCATCCACTTCTTCGACCCGAGCAACCCCAAGATGGCCGCGAAGGTGCCGGACATGGTCGGCACCGTCGACGTGCTGCTGGGCAACCTCGAGGACGCCGTCAAGGCCGACAACAAGGTCGCCGCGCGCGAGGGCCTGGTCGAGATCGCCCGGAACACTGCCAATCTCGGTGGGCAGAGCGGCCCGACGCAGCTGTGGACCCGGATCAACTCCCTCGACAGCCCCTGGGCGCTCGACGACCTGACCACGCTGGTGCCGGCGATCGGCGACAAGCTCGACGTGATCATGGTGCCCAAGGTGCAGGGCGCCGAGGACATCCACTACGTCGACCGGCTGCTCGCCCAGCTCGAGGCGAAGGCCGGCCTGACCCGTCCGATCCTCATCCACGCGATTCTCGAGACCGCCCGCGGCGTCGCCAACGTCGAGGAGATCTGCGGCGCCAGCCCGCGCATGCAGGGCCTCTCCCTCGGCCCCGCCGACCTGGCGGCCGACCGCCGCATGAAGACCACCCGCGTCGGCGGCGGGCACCCGGGCTACCTGGTGCGCCAGGACCCGGTCGACGGCGAGATCAACGGCCCGCGCACGACGTACCAGCAGGACCTGTGGCACTACACGATCGCGCGGATGGTCGACGCGTGCGCGACGCACGGGATCTACCCCTACTACGGCCCGTTCGGCGACATCACCGACGTGGTGGCCTGCGAGGACCAGTTCCGCAACGCCTTCCTGCTCGGCTGCGTCGGCACCTGGAGCCTGCACCCCAAGCAGATCGCGATCGCCAACCGGGTCTTCTCCCCGAGCGTGGAGGACGTCAGGCACGCCCGTCGGGTCGCCAAGGCGATGGGCGACGGCACCGGTGCGGTGATGCTCGACGGGAAGATGGAGGACGACGCCTCGCTCAAGCAGTGCCTGGTGATGGTGGAGCTGGCCGAGCAGCTGGCCGCGGTCGACCCCGAGCTCAAGAAGGCCTATGACGCGATCGAGCTGGAGGACTGAGATGAGCGAGACCGTCTACACCCCGCTGCGCTCGGTGCTCTACATGCCGAGCTCCAACGCGCGGGCCCTGGAGAAGGCCACGTCGATCGCGTGCGACGCGCTGATCCTCGACCTCGAGGACGCCGTCGCCCCCGACGCCAAGGACGCCGCCCGCGAAGCCGCCTGCGCCGCCGTCGCCTCCGGCGCGTACGGCCGGCGCGCGGTCACCATCCGCGTCAACGGCCTCGGCACCGAGTGGCACCAGGCCGACCTCGCGGCCGCAGCGCAGGCGGGCCCGGCGGCGATCGTCGTACCGAAGGTCAACAGCGCCGCCGAGGTCAAGCAGCTGGTCGCCGCGATGGAGCACGCCGGGGCGCCGGAGCACACCAAGCTCTGGGCGATGATCGAGACGCCGGTGGCGATCCTCGACGTGCTCGCGATCGCCCGCGCCTCCGAGCGGCTCACCGCGTTCGTGATCGGCACCAACGACCTGGTCAAGGAGCTGTACGCCGAGCACGTGCCCGGTCGCGCGCCGATCCTGCCCTCGCTGCACACCGCCCTGCTGGCCGCCCGCGCGGCCGGGATCGCGATCCTGGACGGCGTCTACAACGACGTGAAGGACACCGACGGGTTCCTCGCCGAGTGCCGCCAGGGCCGGGAGATGGGCTTCGACGGCAAGACCCTCATCCACCCCGGGCAGGTGGCCGGCGCCAACGAGGCGTTCGCGCCCTCCGCGCAGGCCGTCGAGGACGCCCGCGGGCTGATCCAGGCCTGGGAGGACGGCCAGGGCGCCGGAGTGGTGACCTACCGGGGCCGGATGGTGGAGAACCTGCACGTGGAGTCCGCGCGGCGCACGCTGAGCATCCACGAGGCGATCCTGGCCCTGGGCGACTGACGCCGAAGATCCTCTCGCAAGCCCGACGTTTGCAGATGTGAACGTCCGGTTAACGGGTGGTCATCACCTAAGAGAGGGAGTACGACATGGTTGTCCTCGGACTTATCCTGCTGATCATCGGTCTCGTGACGTCGATGAGCATCCTGACCACGATCGGCGCGATCCTGCTCGTTGTCGGACTGATCCTCAACTTCGTGCCCGTGGGCGGCACGCGCCGCAGGGTCTTCTGACCTCGCACGCAGCCCAGTGAGGAGCCCCGGACCGTGATGGTCCGGGGCTCCTCGCTGTCTTGCGGGCACCGCCCTACTCGGGGGCGGTCGTCGGGGGGCCCTCGTCGGACCCGGCATCAACGCCGGGGCGGTAGACGAGCGGGCCACGCTCGCTGGCGGGAGGCAGGCCGACGTCCGGCGCCTCGCCATAGCTGAAGGTCGCGGCGTACGGCCCCGGCTGCGGGTCGATGCCGCTGAACTCGGCACGCACCAGCCGCAGGTCGCGGTCGACCCACAGGTCATAGGTGGTGGGGACGTCCAGGCCGTCGCCGCCGGCCTCGGAGCCCTGCACCTGCAGGCGGCGTGTCGTCACGCCGTCGGGACCGGTCTCGACACCCAGGTCGGTCAGGATCGGCGAGCCCGGGAGCGAGGCGAACCGGGTCACCGGGTCGAGGACCAGCAGGCCCTGGATCACCAGATCACCGACGGAGCTGTCCTTGTCCGTGCAGCTGTAGGGCCGTGGACTGGGCTGGATCCAGCCCGTCGCATCGTCGCCCCAGGCCTCGACCGCGAGCCCGGTCGCGCGGTTCACGCACACGCGCCCGTCCGCCAGCTGCAGCTGCACGTGCTCCGCGCCCTCCGCCTCCCACGCGAACCGCCGCGCGGCCCGGAAGGGAGAGGCGGACGACGGCGCGAGGTGGACGGTCGTCGCGTACTGACCGCCGGTCACCACCACCCGTACGCCGCCGGCCCGCACCATCTCGCCGAGCAGCGCATCCCGCACGGTGTCCGCGTCGGCATCGAGGGGGCCGGCGCCCAGCACGTTGGCCAGGGTCGCCGGCCCCGAGTCGCCGCCGTCCGGCGCGGAGCCGTCGGCGGTGCACCCGGTTGCGAGCGCGGCGACGAGCACGATCCCGAAGATGCCCGCGCGCCGCCTCACGCCGGCACGGTAGACCGCGATGCCCTCCCCCGGCGTCCCCAAAATTCGTCTCTAGATCCGCCTCGCGACACGACGCTCGACGTTCGGCAGCCGCCGGGGTCCTGCGAGCTGGCGAGACTCAGTGCGGCGTGGGGCGATAGATCAGCTCCTGGGTGCGCCCGTCGAGCGTGCGGCTCTCCAGCAGCTCGAGGTCCGAGTCGCCGGCGCCGCCGAAGACCGGGAGCGTGCCGGTGGTGCCAGTGAGGACCGGAAACACCGTCACCTGCACCCGGTCGACCAGGCCGGCGGCCATCAGCGCCCAGTTCAGCGAGAGGCTGCCGTGCGAGCGCAGCGGCGCGTCGGACTCCTCCTTGAGCCGGGCGACGACGTCGACGGCGTCGCCGCTCGCGAGGGTGGCGTCCGGCCAGTCGAGGGGCCCCTCGAGCGTGGAGGACACCACGGTGGTGGGCAGGTTCGTCATCTCGGTGACCCAGGAGTCACGCACCTCGGAGTCCTCGGAGCCGGTGGACAGCATGCGCACGAAGTCCCGGAACGTCGTGGCGCCGAGGACCAGCCGCTGGTCGCCGGCGTACTGCGAGCGACGGCGCTCGAGCAGCTCGGGACCCTGCTTGCCCCAGTAGCCGCCCCAGTCGCCGCCCGGGCCGTAGGAGCCGTAGCCGTCGAGGCTGGCGAAGACGTCGAAGGTGTAGGTCGCGCTCATGCGTGCTCCTGTCGCTGGGTTGCGGGTCTGCGGCTATCCGACCAGGGACTGCCGCCGAAATCATCGGCATCGCGGACCCGCCGACGACGACCGACCAGCACCCGGAAGGCCCCCGGGCGACACCCCCTCGACCCGATCCGGGGAGGATGGCGGCATGGACGAGCAGAAGCGCGGCACGGACGAGCTGCAGATCCGGATCGCGCTGGGCGCCGCCGTGGGCATCACCGCCGGGGTCGTCCTCTTCCTGATCTCGAACAGCTGGGCCATGGTCGCCGTCGGCGTGGTGCTGGGCCTCATCACCGCGGCCGTGCCCTCCGGCCGCAGCCGGCCCGAGGAGAACGGTCCCCCAGCGGACCCGCGCTGACCGTCTGCCACCGGCACGGCGATGAGTCCGGGCGCCGCCGGTTGTCTCCACTGAGATGACGACCTTCGCGCTCGTGCACGGCTCGGGCGACGGCGGCTGGGCCTGGCACCTCGTGCAGCAGGCCCTGCGCAGCCGCGGGCACGACGCCGTCGCACCCGACCTCCCGACCGACCGGGACGACGCCACCTGGGCCGACTGCGTCGACGCGGTCGCCACGGCTGTCGAGACGACGGCCGGCGCGGGCGACGACGTGGTCGTGGTCGGGCACTCCTCCGGCGCCTTCGTGGCGGCGCTGGCCGCGGCTCGTCTGGACGCGCCGCAGGTCTTCGTCGCCGGGATGGTGCCGCGGCCCGGGGAGAGCGCGCTGGAGTGGTTCGGGGCGGTGGGCTGGGATGCGGCAGTCGCGGCCGGTGCCCGGGAGGACGGCGGGCGCACCGGCAGCCCGGACCCGATGGTCGCCTTCTTCCACGACGTCGCGCCCGGGCTCGCCCGGGAGGCCGTCGCCCACGAGCGCCCGACCAGCGACGCGCTCGGCGAGGTCCCGTGGCCCGGCCCCGGACCCGCGGTCCCGGCGCGGTACGTCGTGACCGCGCAGGACCGTTTCCTCCCGCCGGTGCTCCAGCGCCAGGTCGCCCGCACCCGCCTCGGGATCCGCGAACCCGACGAGATCGCCGCCGGCCACTGTGTGCACCTCAGCCGCCCCGACGAGCTCGCCGCCGTCCTCACCGGCGCGGCCGGGCGGCCCCGGGCTCAGCGGGCGTAGCGCCCCGGCACCCGCCCGGAGCCGACCAGCCCGTCGACCGTGTCGCCGATCGTGCTCACCAGCGGAGTCGGCTCGACGCCCAGCTCGGTGCGGGCCGGCGTGTCGTCCACCCGGGTGTCGCGCAGCACGATCTCCACCCCCTCCCGGTCGCCCGGGAGGTGCCAGCGCGCCGGCAGCCGGCGCTGGACCGCGTCGAGCAGCCGGGACTGCGGACCGATCAACCGGCCCGGCACCAGCACGTGCGGGAAGCGGCGCCCGGTCGCCTGCGCGAACGCGGCGTACAGCTCGTCGCCGTCGACGTGGTGCCCGGGGACGACGTAGCGCCGCGGTCCCCGGTCGGGCTCGAGCACCGCCGCCGTCACCGCCGCCACGTCACGTACGTCGGTGACGTGCAGGCCGCCCTGCGGCCAGAACGGGAACCGGCCGGTGAGGATCCAGCGAAGCCGCTCGCCCTGGTCGCCCCGGTAGGGGTCGTCCGGGCCGTAGACGGCACCGGGATAGACGGTGACCACCGGCGCGCCGGCCTCCTGCAGACGCCGGGCGACGAGCTCGGAGGCGATCTTGGACTGCGCGTAGGGCAGGTCGATGTCGCCCAGCGGCAGGTCCGGCCCGCTCCCGGCGTACCGCGTGAGCGCGACGGTCGTCGACACGTGCACCACCGGGTCCAGGCCCGAGGCGACCGCCCGGCCGAGGACCACCTCGGCGGCCCGCAGGTTGGTACGCCGGACCTCCGCGCCGCGGCGCGGGTCGAGGGAGTACACCGCCGCCGCGTGCACCACTGCCTCGCAGCCGGCGACGGCCTCGGCCACCACCGACTCGTCGAGCACGTCGCCGACGACGACGTCGGTGACCTCGACACCTCGAGGGCCGAGCGAGACCGGCACCTGGTCCGGGCGTCGGACCAGCAGGCGCAGGTCGTGGCCGGCGGCGGCGATCGCCGCCGCCGTGTGGCACCCGACGAAGCCCGTACCGCCGGTCAGCAGCACCCTCATCTCTCGATGGTGCCGCAGTCCGCAATCGAGCGGAACCACCACAACCGCCGCCCCTTTCACAGCAGCCCCTTCCCAGCGCCCGGCACGGGGGTCAGACTGCTGGGATGACCGCGCAGATCGATCTGGAGGCAGCCGGGGACGCGCTGCTGGCGACGCTCGCCGGGGTCACCGACGCCGACCTCGAGCTCACCACCCCCTGCTCCGGGACCACGGTCGCCGAGCTGCTCCAGCACCTCGTCGGGCTGACGCTCGCCTTGCGGGCGACGGCCGAGAAGGAGCTCGGCGTGCTGACTGACACCAGTCCCGACGCCGACGGCTGGCCCGCCCTGGAGCCCGGCTGGCGCCCCGCCCTCGAGCGCCAGGTGCCGGCCCTGGCGCAGGCATGGCGCGAGGACGATGCCTGGCAGGGGATGACCCGGGCCGGCGGGGTGGAGCTGCCAGGAGCGGTCGCGGGGCTGGTCGCCCTCGACGAGCTGGTCCTGCACGGGTGGGACCTCGCCCGCGCCACCGGCCAGGACTACCGCCCGGACAAGGCGACGGCGGCCGCGTGCATGGCGTTCGTGGAGGGCTTCGACGCCGGCGGGACTCCGGGTCTGTTCGGCCCCGCCGTACCCGTCGACGACGGCGCCCCGCTCCTCGACCGGCTGGTCGCGCGCGCCGGGCGCGACCCGGGCTGGTCGGCAGGCTGACCCACCCGCCGACCCGGCCGGCTGCCGGCTCAGGCGTGCGCCAGCCGCGCCTCCAGCCGCGCCACGCCGGGCCCCTGCAGCATCGACAGCGCCGCCGTGGTCCGCTGGGTCATCAGCAGCGCGAGCGCCCCGGCCGAGCCGGAGACCTCCGGTCCCTCCCCCGCCGTCCAGTTCGTGCCGTCCGCACAGCACAGGCGTACGCCGGCCAGCCGGCGCCGGGCGTGGAAGGGAAAGCCCATCGACCACAGCCGCGACAGCGCCACCCCGGCCACAGCCGCGGGGACCTGGCGATGCAGCCCCAGCGGTACCGCGATGTCCTGCCCGTGCACGACCACGTCGGGCAGGATGTTGGCGTCGACGACGAACACCGGTCTGCGGCGCGAGCCGGCGCTCTCCTCCACCGCCCGCACCAGCTCCCCGGGCGACTGCCTCGCCGCCGCCCTCCGTGTGAGGTCGCGGCTCGCGTGCCAGACGTTGCCGCGAGCACGCGCCGTCGCCGCGGCCATGACCGAGAGGCTCGGCTCACCCGCTGGCGTCATCACCAGGTGCGCGACCACGTCGCGCACCGTCCACTCCGTGCACAGCGTCCGCGTCGCCCATTGGGCGTCGCTCAGCGTCGTGAGGGTTCGGGCCAGGCTCAGGCGTTCGTCGCGGAGCAGGTCCCAGGCATCGTCGTCCATGAGAGACTCCAACTAGTCAAGGTCTTTGACTACTCTGCGCCTTCGCGCCGCCCGCTGACAAGGGGTCTCGCATGTCCCTCCACCCGCCCGCCGAGTCCGCCCCGAGCACCGGCGTCCTGCTCCTCCTGCCCTACCGGCACCTGGAGGACCGGGTGCTGCGCGCGGTGGCCGCCGCCGGTCACGAGATCAGCCTCGCCCAGGCGCGCGTCTTCCAGCGCGTGAGCCCGGACGGTTCGCGGCTCACCGACCTCGCGGCCGCCGCCCAGACGAGCAAGCAGGCGGCCGGCTTCTTGGTCGACGAGCTCGAGCGGGGCGGGTACGTCGTACGCGTCCCCGATCCGCGCGACGGCCGGGCCCGGCTGATCCGGATCACCGATCGCGGCCGCGCGGTGATCGCCGTGGCGCGGGTCGAGCAGGACCGCGTCGAGGCGGAGTGGGAGGCGCACGTCGGACCACGCCGGATGCGGGAGCTCCGCTCGACCCTCGCGCTGCTGCGCGAGATCACCGACCCGTGGCAGTAGGCCGGCGCGCTCAGGCGCGGTTGCGCGCGACGGCCTCGCGGACCAGCTCCACGAACGCCGCCTCGTCGAGCAGGTCGCCCTCGCGCAGGTCGATCGCCCGGCGGGTGCCGGCGTCCAGGCTGGCGTTGAACAGGCTGGAGGGGTCGTCGAGGGAGGCGCCCCGGGCGAAGGTCAGCTTGACCTTGTCGCGGTAGGTCTCCGCCGTGCAGATCAGGCCGTCGCAGGAGAAGGTCGGGACCCCCGCGGGATTGGTGGGCTTGACCCACTTGGCCTCCTCGACCACGGCCGGCTCGGCGGCCATGATCAGCGACCGCACGGTGTCGATGGTCTCGCTGCGCCAGTCCTCGCTCATCCTCGGGACGATACGCCGGTCCGGGCCCCGCGTCAGTGGCTGAATCGGCGGGCGTCGGGGGTCTCCGCCCAGGCCTGGAACCCGCCGATGAGGTCGGTGGCGCGCGACAGGCCGAGCTGTTGGAGGGTGTGCGCCGCCAGGCTCGAGCTGTAGCCCTGGTCGCAGACCAGCACGATGCGCCGGTCGGGGTCGTCGGCGCCCGGCAGCCGGTGCGGGCTGGTCGGGTCCAGGCGCCACTCGAGCACGTTGCGCCCGATCACCACCGCGCCGGGCAGCTCGCCGTCGCGGTCGCGCAGCTCGAGCGGACGGATGTCGACGATCAGGGCGCCCCCGGCGCGCACGGCGGGCAGGTCCTCGGCCGCGACCCGGTCGAGCCCGCGGCGGCTCTGCTCGAGCAGGCGGTCGATCGCCGAGGCGTCAGGGGTGGTCATGTCCTGACGATACGAAAGACGCACCCCGCAGCGCGAGGCCCTCACGAGGCCGGCCGCTGCGCCAGCACGGACGCCTGGTCGTCGGGCTCGCCGTCCTGCGCGCGGCGTACCAGCCGGGCGACCTCGCGCAGCCCCGCCGCCGCGAGCCAGCCACTCATCTGGTCGGCGGTGACGAGGTGGCGCTCGAGCTCGATCTCGTGGCCGAAGGTGCGGTACGCCGGCGCGACGTCGCGCGTGCCGGTGCCGGACTGGAACCCGACCAGCAGGTGACCCCCGGGCCGCAGCACCCGCGCGGCCTCCGCGAGCAGCCGCGGCTGGTCCGCGGGCGGTGCGTGGATGGTCGAGTACCAGAGCAGGACGCCGTCGAACCGGGCGTCGGCGTACGGCAGCGCGGCCAGCGAGCCCACGACCACCGGCAGGTCGGGGCGGGCGCGGCGGGCCTGGGCGACCATGCCCGGCGAGAGGTCGACGCCCACGACCCGGCTGCCCCGCGCGTGCAGGTAACGGCCGATCCGACCGGTGCCGCACCCGGCGTCGAGCACCAGCGGCCGGCCCGCATCGTCCCCCGGCCCCCTCACCGCTCCGGCGAACGCGTCGAGCATCGCCCGGTCCAACGCCGACTCGGCCCGGAGGTCCGGGAGGTGCGCGGCGTAGTCGGCGGCCACGGTGTCGTAGGCCCGCCGCACGCCGCGCTGGGGGTCACCTGGGGTCACGGGCGACAGGCTCGCACACGTCGACCGGGCAGTGGCCCCGCCGGGATAGTCCGCCACACCAGTGTCGTCCACGGGCCAGAACGCGACCCCTGTGTGGCGGACTACCCCGACACGACACCGAACCTGTTTGCCGATCCAGCAAGGATCGTTGCCCGTACGCCGCTCGGAAGGCACGCTGGTCCTATGAGCGAGCACCAGCACGACGAGACCTCCGAGACCGACTTCTTCGAACCGCAGGGCTGGGAGGAGCGCTACTCCTCCGAGGAGCAGGTCTGGAGCGGCGACCCCAACCCGCAGCTGGTCGCCGAGGCCTCTCGGCTGACGCCCGGGACCGCGCTCGACGTCGGCTGCGGCGAGGGCGGCGACGTGATCTGGCTGGCCCGGCAGGGCTGGCGGGTCACCGGCGCCGATTTCTCCGCCAACGGCCTGGCCCGCGCCGCACGGCACGCCGAGCAGGCCGGGGTCGCCGACCGCACCGACTGGTGGCAGGTCGACGCCCGCACCTTCGAGCCGGCCGGGCGCACCTTCGACCTGGTCACCACGCACTTCCTGCACCCGCCGGAGGGCAGGATGGTGGAGGTGACGCGTCGCCTCGCGGAGGCGGTCGCTCCCGGCGGGCACCTGCTGGTGGTCGGGCACGCACCGTCGGAGACCTCCGCCGAGCTGAACCCCGCCCAGCACCGGGCGATGTTCCTCGCCACGGACCTGCTGCCGGCACTCCCCGACGACTTCGAGATCGTGCTCGCCGAGCAGCGCCCGCGCACCGTGACCCGCGACGGCGTCACCCTCGACATCGCCGACTCCACCCTGCTCGCCCGGCGGGCCGACAGCCCCGCCTGACGTCGACCGAAGGCCCGGAGCCGTTACCTGGCGCCGTAGCGCACGTGGAGCGCGCCCGGGAGGAACCCCACGTCGAGCGAGCGGGAGAACACCACCGTGGGTGCCGCGTTGACCGTCGCCGCGATCGGCTCCTCGGACCTGGGCCAGTAGCGCGCGAACGCTTCACAGGTCCGACGCCCCAGCACCGCCGCCTCGACGCCAGCGAGGAGGCGGTGGTTCCAGCGCTGGCTCGCGGCGTCGGCCTCCGGCGACAGCACCGCGAAGATCGCGTCCACGCCGTCGGGTCCCTGCGGCGCACCCGTCACGGAGACCCACTCCTGGGCCACCATCCGCACCGCGCGACGCCTCCGGCGCCTAGAGCCCGCGGGGCCGCACGCGCGCGTCGGGCCCGGGGAAGCACAGGCCCTCGTGCCCGTCGCCCCAGCGCACCATGAACGGCGGACCGCCGTCCGCGCCCTGCACGCCGATGATCTCGCCCTCGCGGCGGTGGGTCTCCGCCGAGTTGCTCTCCACGACCAGCTGGTCGCCGACGTTCGCCTTCATGGCTCCTCCTGTGCCCGGGATTACCACGATGCGCCTCGATGCCGCGGCGGGCAACAGGTCCAGGACCTCTGCTTCGGCAAGGAGACCCGATCATCCGCGCTCAGGGGCGGCCGGCGTGCGGAGCGGGGGCCCGGACGGTGAGCACCTCCCCGGTCCGCTCGCCCCCGCCGTGCTGCCAGTCCAGCCGCTCCCAGTCGGTGGCGACGATGTGGAGCGTGCGCCCGTCGGGGCCGCCGAGCATGCAGGCGAAGCAGCCCCGGTCCACCTCGACGGTGTCCAGGACCCGCCCACCCTCGGCGACCCGACGGCAGTGCCGGTGCGGGACGTCGGCGTACCAGATTGCACCCTCGGCATCGAGGCAGATCCCATCGGGAGCCCCCTCCCCCAGCTCGGCCCACACCCGGCGGCCGGTGAGCGAGCCGTCCGCGGTGATGGTGAAGGCGGTCAGCCGCGCGGCGTGCGACTCCGCCACCACCAGCGAGCCGTCAGGGGTCAGCGCCATGCCGTTGGGGAACCACAGGTCGTCCGCCACCTCCCGGGTCGTCCCGTCCGGCTCGATCATGGCGAGGATGCCGGGCCGCGGGTCCTCCCCCGGCGCCGACCCGGGCATGTCCACGAAGACCCGGCCCCACGGGTCGACGACGATCTCGTTCCACGGCCGGCCGGTGCCGCCGTACGCCGCGAGGTCGGGACCGACCACGACGCCGCGCGGGGTCGTGCAGACCTCGCGCCCGTCGGGCAGCCAGTCGATCGAGACCGGCAGCCCCTCGATCCGATGCACCACCTCGCGACGCCCGGCGCGGTCGATCGTGAGCACCTCCCCGGCCAGCCAGTCACACAGCCAGAGCCGCCCGTCGTGCCACCGCGGCGACTCGCCCATCGCGAGCCCGGTGGCCAGCACCCGCGTCCTCATGCCTGCTCAGACCGCGCCCCGGCCGAGACTCATCGCCGCACCGGGCCCGGCCCCGGCAGGCGTAGCGTGGACAGACCCGCCCGGAACGGTCCGGGCCGATCATCGGTGGCAGCCATGGCAGCGGGACGCAAGCAGACCCACCAGCCGAGAAGCTCGCGCCGCGTCGTGGTGGCCACGGCCCCGGGAGCCGGGCGCGGCACCTGGGCGATGGGCTCGATCTTCGAGCACCTCGTCGGCCCCGGGCAGAGCGAGGGCGCCCTCGGCGCTGCGCTGGTGACCCAGCCGCCGGGCATCGCCACCCCGCTGCACCGCCACTCCCGCGAGGCCGAGGCGCTCTACCTGCTCGAGGGCGAGATGAGCTACCGCGCGGGCGACACGACGTACGAGCTCACCGCAGGCTGGTTCCTCTTCCTCCCACGCGGGCTGCCGCACGCCTTCCGGATCCGCGGCGCGCAGCCGGCGCGCTTCCTCAGCCTGACCGTGCCCGGCGGGCTGCTCGACCTGTACGACGAGGTGGGGGTGCCGGCGACCGCGATGCGGATCCCGGGCGAGGGCGAGGGGCGGACCGCGGAGGAGGAGATCGGGCGCTGGAACGAGGTCGCGCCGCGCTACGGCCTGGAGGTGCTCGGCCCGCCGATCCCGGAGTGAGCTTCAGGAACGCACGTGCATCCGCTCGCCCTGGGGGCCGTAGACGGCCAGCGCCTCGGCCGGGGCCGGGCCGGGGTTGCTGAGCCAGTGCGGGGTGCGGGTGTCGAACTCGACGACCTCCCCCGGCGCCAGCAGCAGGTCGCGGGTGCCAAGCACCAGCCGCAGCCGCCCGGACAGCACGTAGAGCCACTCGTAGCCCTCGTGGGTGCGCGGGTCCGGCACCGCGTCGGGGCGCGCCGGCAGCACCTGCTTGTAGGCCTGGAGCCCGCCCGGGCGACGGGTCAGCGGCAGGAACGTCATCCCGTGGCGCTGCACCGGCCGCGACCGCACCCGCGGGTCGCCGGTCTCCGGGGCGTCGACCAGGTCGTCGAGGGAGACCCGGTGCGCCTTCGCCAGCGCGAGCAGCAGCTCCAGGGTGGGCTTGCGCCCGCCGGACTCCAGCCGCGACAGCGTGCTCACCGAGATCCCGGTCTCGGCCGAGAGGTCGGCCAGGGTCGCCTCGCGCTCCAGGCGCAGCTGGCGCAGCCGCGGGCCGACCTGCTGGAGCGCGGCGGCCATGTCGTCGTCGGTGACCATCCACGCAGTTTGCCGCTATGGCAAGGATGTTTGTCAACCGCGCTGGTCGCTCGCAGACTCGAGGGATGAACCCGACATCCGATCCCCTCCTGCCTGTGGAGCACGACGTGGTGGTCGTCGGCGGTGGCGCGGCCGCCCTCAGCGGCGCCCTCGCCCTGGGCCGCTCGTGCCGTTCCGTGCTGGTCCTCGACGCCGGCGAGCCCCGCAACGCCCCGGCCGCCCACGCGCACAACTACCTCGGCAGCGAAGGCGTGCCGCCCCGCGAGCTGCTCGCGATCGGCCGCGAGGAGGTCGCGCAGTACGGCGTACAGGTCCTCGAGGCGCGGGTCGCGGGCGTACGCACGCGGGACGGGGACGACCTCGCCTTCACCGTCACCACCGAGGCCGGGCGCGAGCACACCGCCCGGCGGGTGCTGGTCGCCACCGGCCTGGTCGACGTGCTCCCCGACGTCCCCGGGCTGGCCGAGCGCTGGGGGCGCGACGTGCTGCACTGCCCTTACTGCCACGGCTGGGAGGTGCGCGGGCAGCGGGTGGTGGTGCTGGCCACCGGCCCGATGGCGACCCACCAGGCACTGCTCTTCCGCCAGCTCACCGAGCACGTCGTGGTCGTGGTCGCGGACCCCGCGGCGCACCCGGGCGCGGACGACCTCGAGCGGCTCGCCGCCCGCGGCATCGCGGTGCTCGACGACCCGCCCCTGGAGGTGCTGAGCACCGACGACGCGCTGAGCGGCCTGCGGCTGACCTCCGGGGAGGTGCTGGCCTGCGACGCCGTGGTGGTCTCGCCGCGGTTCGAGGCCTGCACCGACTTCCTCGCACCCCTGGGCCTCACCGCCGAACCCTTCGAGGCGGGCGGGGCCATGCTCGGCACCGCGGTCCCCGCGGACCCCACCGGAGCAACCACCGTGCCCGGGGTGTGGGTCGCCGGCAACGTCACCGACCCGATGGCCCAGGTGATCGCCGCCGCGGCCGCGGGCCTGCGCGCCGGCGCGATGATCAACGCCGATCTGGTCGAGGAGGAGACCCGGGCCGCCGTCGCCGCCCGCCGGGCCGGCTGAGCCCTCCGGGTGTCACCGGACGTCGCCGGGAACCGTCCCCGGGGCCCGGGCGTCCGACCCGCATGCCCCACGCCGTACGCCTCCTGGCCGCCGCCGCTTCGGCCACGCTGCTCCTGTCCGTCACGGCCTGCGGCGTAGCGGCCGGCCCCACCGAGCAGGAGCCCGCCGGCACCTGGACGGCCCAGGAGCTGAGCGCCGAGATCGGGGCCGACCAGGCGCCGGTGCTGGCGACCTCCGGGGACGACGCCCTGGTGCTCGCCGTCGCCGAGGACGGCACGGTGCGCTCCCACGTCTCCGTCGGCGGCGCCGGCTTCGAGGCCGGCGAGCCGCTCGCCACGGGTGCCACCTACCTCCAGGTCGAGGCGGCGGTGGTCCTCCCGGACGGCGACTGGTTCGTGCTCGGGTCCGGGGGGCGCGGGTCGGGCAACGACGAGCGGCTGGTCTTCGAGCCGGTGGGACTGCGCAGCAGCGACGGGCTCCGCTGGGAGCGGGTCGACGTCGACGGGTTCGCCCACCCGGTCGAGGTCAGCGACCTCCAGGTCGTCGGCGACACGCTCGTCGCGGCAGGCACCTATCGCACCGCGGCGGACCCGGCGATGGGCGGCTTCGAGGCCCGGATCTGGACCAGCACGGACGCCGAGTCGTTCACCGAGACGACCCCGCCCGAGGTGCGGCCGGCACAGGGCTCCCGCCACGAGTCCTGGGCCGGGCACCTCGCCGTCAGCGGCGAGCGGGTGCTCGCCGCCGGCGGGATCGACGGGGACGCGGCGCTGTGGGTCTCCGACGACGACGCCCGCAGCTGGCAGCGCGTGGCGGACCCCGCCCTGGCCGTTGCCGGGTCCGTCAGCGGTCTCGAGGTGGTCGGCGGGACCGTCGCCCTCACCGGCAGCGAAGGTTCGCCGCCGGCCCTGCGCTCGACCGATCACGGCACCACCTGGACGGCCGTGGCGGGCCTTCCGCCCGCCGAGGAGGTCGGATGGGCGCCGCTGTGGAGCGACCACGACCGGTTCTGGACCCTCACCGGCATCGACGACATGAGCTGGAGCGAGCCGGAGGTCTGCTACGCCGACCTCGCGCAGTGCGGACGCGACCCCGAGCCGCGGGTGGTCACCAGCACCGACGGCACCGACTGGGCCGCGGTCGATCTCGTCGACGTCGCCGACGGGCCCGACGCGGTCGCCGGCACCGCGGATGGGCGCGTCCTCGTGCTCACCGTCGCCGCCCACGGACCGGTCGTGCACACCCTGCCGGCAGGAACGACTCCTCCGGTCGCCGCCGCGCCCCTGGAGCCCGAGACCGTCGAGCTGGTCACCGTCCCGCACGGGGAGCCGCCGCAGGTCGGGGTCCGCTACCACGCGCCGATGTACGTGCACTGCGGCATGGAGTGGTTCGGGTTCGCCGACGCCACCTGGCGGCGTACCGACGACGGGGCGGACGCCAACTCCGGCACCGGAGGCGAGGCGCCTCAGGGGTGGCCGATGGTCGGCGAGATGCTGTACGGCTACGCGACGCTCACCGACGCCGAGCACCTCGAGTACGCCACGGACGACGGCGTGATCGCGACCTATCGCCGCGCCGACGGGGCTCCGGGCTGCGCCTGAGCGGTGTCCTGCAGTCACCTGCAGACCGCAGGACACCGGCATCTGGTCCGGCGGGGCTCAGCCCCGGCGCTCGTGCAGCCGCTGCTGGGCAGCGGGCAGGTAGGCCAGGCAGGGCGCCTCGGCGCCCGGGTGCTTCTCGTGCAGGTGGAAGATCCAGCGGTCCATCGCGGCCATGTAGCCGTTGTCCGCACCCGCGCGGTGCGTCGACCACGGGCCCCGGCCCTTCACCGTGCACTCGGTGCAGGTGAACTTGTAGAGGAACTGCTTGTCCTGGCCGACGTCGATCTTCACCTTCGCCAGCGGACCCGCCTCCGCAGCGGCCTTGCGCTCGCGCGCCGAACGGCTCGCTGTCATGTCACACCCCTTGTCCTCGACCCCGCAGCCTACGCGGCGCCTAGACCCCCGGGACGACCCGGATCTCGCGCACCGCGCCGCCGTCGAGGGCGGCGAGCGCCTCCTGGTACGCCGGCCCGTCGTGGGCGGCGCGGGCGGCCTCGACGGAGTCGAAGCGGATGACGACCGTGCGGGTCGACTCGCCGGCCTCCCAGGTCTGCTCGGGCAGGCCGCGGGCGACGAAGGTGCCGCCGGCGGCCTCGAGGGCCGGCCCGGCGAGCTCGGCGTACGCCGCCAGCTTGGCCTCGTCGAGGACCTCACGGTAGATGCTGATCCAGTAAGCGCTCATGGGCTCATCCTCGCGGACGCCCGGGCACCGCGCGGTCAGGGCCTCAGCGGAGCTCCGCGCGGGAGAGGCGCTCGCTGACCCGGCGCGACGCGGCGAGCACCAGCTCGCCGGCCCGCTCCCAGCCGACGCCGAGCGCCGCGCCGCCCAGTGAGATCGCCGCCACGCAGGTGCCGTGTGCGAAGACCGGTGCCGCGACCGCCACCGCGCCGATCGCCATCTCCTCGTACTCGTGCGCCAGCCCGGTCTCACGCACCGCCGCCAGCTCGCGCAGCAGCCGCCCCGGCTCGGTCACCGAGTACGGCGTGCGCCGCGGCAGTGCCTCGCCGAGCACCTCGCCGAGCAGCTCCGGGGAGACGTGCGCGAGCAGCGCCTTGCCCAGCGCCGAGCAGGTCGCGGGATGCCGGAGGCCGGGACCGGTCACGACCGGGGGCAGCCGCGGGGTGCGCCGGTGGTGGACCTTCTCGAGGTAGACGATGTCGCCGCCCTCGAGCACGGCCAGGTGAGCGGCGAGGCCGGTGGCGACGTGCAGCTGGCTGAGCTCGCCGATCGCGACGTCGCGCAGCCCGCCGGGGCGGTAGGCGCCGACGCGCACCCCCAGCTCGAAGAGCTGGATCCCGAGGCGGTAGCCGGTCCCCTCGCGCTCGACGAAGCCGATCGCCTCCAGCTCGGCGAGCAGCCGGTGCGCGGTCGACTTCCACAGCCCCGAGCGCCGGGCCAGCTCGCTGACGCCGAGCACCCGCTCCGGGCCGCGGAAGGCCTCCAGGAGCTGACCGGCCTTGGCGACCGAGCTCTGCGGCTCCGCTGTCTTCTCCGGCACAGCACCACCCTGCGGGAGCGCCGAGGCGCGGCGTACCGCGATTCCGGCTGGTGAGTGTGCGGCAGCGAATCACCCCGGACGCACCGCGGCCCCACCCCCGGGGGACGGGGGTGGGGCCGCGGCGTGGTGGAGCGTGAGGCTCAGACGCCCTCGGGGCGCTTGTGGCCCCAGTAGTGCGCGGAGTCGTAGCGGACCGGCAGCCAGGTCTCGTCGTCGATCAGGATGCCGCCGACGCCGAACTCGATGCCGAAGCCGGAGGGGCTGCGGACGTAGAAGGAGATCATCTCGTCGTTGGTGTGCTTGCCCAGCGTGGACAGGATCGTCACGCCGGCGTCCTGCACGGCGTCCCAGGCGCGACCGAGGGTGTCGAGGTCGTCGATCTCGAACATCAGGTGGCCGATGCCCTGCTTGCGGTGCGGCGCGTTGGCGTAGGCCAGCGAGTGGTGCCGCGGGTTGCAGTGCAGGAACGTGCCCACGTCGCCCGGCATGTCGATGTGGTCGGAGAGACGGAAGCCGAGGATGTCGCGGAACAGCTCGTCGTACTTCTCCTGGCCGTGGTGCAGCGCCTGGAAGGCGTGACCGAAGCCCATCTCGCCGGCCACGAAGTTCGCGCCGATCGGGGAGACGAACTTCTGGGTGCTGCTGCGCAGGCCCCAGAACAGCTCGTGGGTGATGATGTCCTCGGCGTCACGGAAACGCACCAGGTCCATGACCTTGCGCTCCTCGAGCAGCTCGGGGCTGCCCTGCTCGACGGTGTAGCCGGCCGCCGCGACCTTCCCGGCCAGCTCGGCGAGCGCCTCACGGCTGCCCACGTCCCAGCCGAGCGCGGTCGCACCGGGCTCGCCGCGACGCACGTCGATGCGGTAGGCGTAGTGGTCCATGCGGAGCAACAGCCGGTCCTCGTCGCGGTAGGCGACCTGCAGCCCGAGCAGGTTGGAGCCGAACTCCACCCAGTCGTCCAGGTTCTCCGTGCTGATGACGGCGTACCCGAGGGCCTTGACCTTGGCGCTCATGTGGTTCTCCTCTGTTGAAAGTCCTGGCCCGATCCTGCGCCTCGGCGCAGCTCGCTCCCAGGGGTCGTGGCACGGAGCGGAAAAGCTCCTCAGCCGAGTCGTACGCCGTCGCGCGCGGCACGCCGGCGCAGCCGCTCGGCGCCCTCGTGGGCCACGGCGGTGAGCGCGGCGATCCACGCCTCGACCTGCTCGACGCTGGCACCGCGGGGCAGCCCGGACAGGCGCAGCGCCAGGCGGGTGTGTCCCTCGTCGGTCGGCATCGGCACGATCACGGAGTGCAGGTCGTGGGTCTGCTCGGGGTCGAGCACCGGCTCGTAGAGCGAGGCGCTCTCGGAGATCATCTGGCGCATCCGGCGCTCGTGCACCGGCAGCACGTCGACACCGGAGTAGTCGCTCATCAGCGCGACCCGGTCGGCCGGGCTCTGCGGGACCAGCGAGAGCGAGTAGCCGTTGCGGCGCACCGCGGCGAGGTTGTCGCGGAAGCTGGCCAGGTCCTCCTCGGAGGCCTTGGCGCGGGCCAGCCAGCGCTCGACCTCCTCGTCGGGGGCCTGGGCGCAGAAGACGGTGCCGACCGGCGGGATCAGCGGGATCCGGTGGCCGACGGCCAGGCTCCCCGGCTCGTGGCCGCCGCTCTTGGTGGCGGCCACGAAGACCGCCTCGTCACCGACGCGCGCCATCACGCTGCAGTCGGCGCCCAGCTCGTGGGCCAGCGCCTCGAGCGGCTCGCGGACGGCCTCGGCCATCTGCGCGCCCTCGATCAGCTCGGGGTCGGAGGCGGCCACCGGCGAGGGCAGCGCGAAGCGGCCGTAGCCGCCCTGGAAGAACAGCAGCGGCAGGGTCGGACGCTGCACGGCCAGGTCGAGGACCCGGCCGAGCACGATCACGTGGTCCCCGCCGTCGAGCTCCTCGGTGACCTCGCACTCGATCCAGCCGACTGCGCCGGGCAGCACCGGCGAGCCGTGGGCCGCCGGAGCCCAGTCGACGCCGGCGAACTTGTCCTCGGCGCGCGAGGCGAAGCGACCGCACAGCTCCTGCTGGTCGGCGGCGAGCACGTTGACGCAGAAGTGCCGGCTGGTGCGCAGCCGCGCGTAGCTGCCCGAGGTGCGGGTCGGCAGGTAGGCGACCAGCGGCGGGTCCAGCGAGACGGAGGTGAAGGAGCCGACGACCATGCCGACGGGCGCGCCGGTGTCGTCGATCGCGGTCACCACCACGACACCCGTCGGGTAGTGCCCGAGGGTCTCGCGGAACAGCGCCGCGTCGAAGGGCGCGGGGGCCGCGGTCGTGGCCGGGCCAGTGGGGCCCTGGGAAGTGTCCATGCTCATTCTCCTGTCCGGGTCCGTGGGGTCACGGACCGACGAGGGCGGCCGCAGCCGCCCGGGCGCATGCCAGATCCTGCTCGGGCAGCGCGCCGCTCACACCGACCGCGCCCACGATCTCGCCGCCGGGACCGCCGCGCCGCAGCGGTACGCCGCCGGGGAGCGTCACCGGGTCGCGGCCGCTGTCGGCGGCGACCACGTCGAGCAGCTCGGGCCACTTCTCGCGGAGCACCGCGAGCTCGTCGCTCGGCCGCTCGAAGAGCGCCGCCGTGCGTGCCTTGGCCCGCGCGACGCCCGAGGTGAACCAGGTGGCGCCGTCCGAGCGCGCCACCAGCACGTCGGCGCCGCGCAGGTCGACGACGGCGACCGAGACGCAGACGCCGAGGGCGCCGGCGTGCTCGAGGGCGACCTCGAGCACGCGCGACGCCTCGGCGTAGGTGGGTGCGGCGGCCACGCTCAGGCCGACGGGGCGGTGGCCGACTCGGCGGGCGGCACCGGTGCCTTGATCAGGCGGTAGACCTCGGTGCGCAGCTCGGCGAACTTCGGCAGCGCCTTGGTGGCCAGCTGCTCGCGGGGCACGGGCAGGTCGACGTCGATCAGCGCGGTGACCGTGGCCGGGCGGCCCGACAGCACGAGCACCGTGTCGGCCAGGTAGACGGCCTCGTCGATGTCGTGGGTCACCAGCATCACGGTGATGCCGAGGTGGTCGCGCACCCGCAGGACCAGGTCCTCCAGGTCCGAGCGGGTCTGGGCATCGACCGAGGCGAACGGCTCGTCCATCACGATCGCGCGCGGCTGGGAGGCCAGGGCACGGGCGATCGCGACGCGCTGCTGCATGCCGCCGGAGAGCTGCCACGGGTACGCCGCGGTGAAGTCCTTGAGGCCGACCTCGGTCAGCGCCTCGGTGGCCAGGCGGAGCCGCTCGGCCTTCTTCATCCCGGCCGAGCGCAGCGGCAGCGCCACGTTGTCGAGGACCGAGAGCCACGGCATCAGCGAGCGGCTGTAGTCCTGGAACACGATGGCCAGGCCCTCCGGCGGCGCCTTCACGGTCTTGCCCTCGAAGACGACCGAGCCGTGGCTGGGCTGGAGGAGACCGGTGAGGCTCTGCAGCAGCGTGGTCTTGCCGACGCCCGAGGGCCCCACGATGCAGACGAACTCGCCCTGCGCCACGGAGAACTCGAGGTTCTCGAAGATCTGGCGCTCGCCGTACGCGTGGCCCAGGCCCTTGGCCTGGATCACCGGCGTGCCCGAGGCACCCTTGACGCCCTCGGCGTTCGCGGTGGCGGTGGTCATCACTTTCCTCCGTTGTTGTGCGCGGTCATGCCCCGGTGCCAGGCAAGTGCCCAGGACTCGACGAGGGCGAAGAGGCGGTTGATCAGGTAGCCGAGGATGCCGAGGGCGATGATGCCCGCCCACATCGCGGTGGTGTTGAAGCTGCGCTGGGCGTCCAGGACGAAGTAGCCGATGCCGCCGGGGGTGCCCACCATCTCCGAGATCACCATCGCCACGAAGGAGATGGCCAGCGCGGTGCGGGCGCCCGCGAAGATCTGCGGCGCGGCGTTGGGCAGCACCAGGAAGCGGACCCGGTCCAGCCGGCTGAGCCGGTAGGAGCGGGAGACCTGGCGCAGCACGGGCTCGACCGAGCGGACGCCGTCGATGGTGTTGAGCAGGATCGGCCAGGTCGCGACCAGCGCGATCATGGCGACCTTCATCGAGGAGCCGAGGCCGACGAGCAGCATCATCACCGGGAGGATCGCGACGCCCGGCGTGGCGCGCATGAACTCGACCAGCGGACGGACCGCGGCGTCGAGCCAGCTCACCATGCCGAGCACCATGCCCAGGGTCACGCCGCACAGGCAGGCGAGGCCGAAGCCCAGCGCGAGGCGCTGGATGCTGGGCCAGATCTCGGTCTTGATGCCCTCGAAGAACCAGATGTCGACGAACTCGTCGAGGATCTGCGACAGCGGCGGGAAGTAGATGTTCGTGCTCTCGGCGCTGGCGAACCACCAGAGCGCCACGAGCACCACGGGGAGCCAGAACTCCCAGAGCAGACGACGCACGATGCTCATCGGTTGTTCTCCCTCTGCGACGGGTGCCACCACAGGACGCGGCGCTGTGCGGCCCCGAGCAGCACGTTGAGCAGCACCCCGAGGAGTGCGGCCGTGACCACCCAGACGAACATCCGGTCGTTGTCGTTGATGCTCAGCGTGTTGAACAGGCGCTGGCCGATGCCGGTCGCGCCACCGAGGAACTCCGAGGAGATCGTGATCAGCAGGCTGATCGTGGCGGCGATGCGCAGGCCGGTCATGATGAACGGCATCGCGGACGGCACGTAGATGAAGCGGACGCGGGTGCGGAAGTCCAAGCGGTAGGACTTCGCGACCTGGCGCACCTGCGGCGAGAGCTGCTGGGCGGCGTACATCGACTGCACCAGGATCGGCCACAGGGCGCTGAACATCACCAGGATGAGCACCATCGTGCGGGTCGAGCCGTAGAGCAGGAGCACGACCGGGAGGATCGCGACGCCGGGGATGGTGCGACCGAAGTCGATCACGAAGGTGGTCGAGCGCTCCAGCGGCTTGAACGTGCCGATCAGCAGGCCGAGCGGCACCCCGATCAGCACCGAGAGCCCGAAGCCGATCACCGCGGACAGCAGCGTGCTGCCGACCGCCTCCCAGTACGACGAGGTCGCCATCAGGTCGGCGGCCGTCTCGACGAGACGGGCCGGCGTGGGTACGCCGGCGGCGCGGCCCCGGTTCAGGGCGAACCAGTGCCACAGGAGGAGCGCAGCGGCGATCGCTGCGATCTTGAGTCCGACGGCTCCCAGCAGCTCACGCTGCCGGGAGCTGCGAGACGAGCGCGCCCGACGCCGAGACGGCGCCGCGCCTGCCGGCGCGGGGGTCCCCGCGCCGGCAGGCGAAGTGGTCACGGACGCAGACACGTCACTTGTCCGCGAGCAGGGACTCGACGCTCGGGGCGTCGTCCTCGTCGATCAGGTCGTAGCGCAGCACGCGGGCGATGCCGGCCTCGACGGTCTCGGCGTCGATCGGCTCCTCGCCGAACTTCTGGAAGCGCGACTTGGCGAGCAGCTCGGCCGGGGCGTCGATGTAGGTCTCCGCGATCTTGGCGGGCAGGCCCTCGGTGGTGTTGAGCAGCTTGTTCGCCTCGAGGATCGCCTGGGCGAACTTCTCCACCGTCTCCGGGTTCGACCCCGCGAAGGAGTCGGAGGTGACGTAGGTGTAGGCGAGCTCGCCCTCGCCGCCGGCGACGTAGCCCGAGAGCAGCTTGATGTCGGAGTCGGCCAGCGCCGCGGTGCCGCTGGGCTCCGCGGTGGTGACGACGTCGACCGAACCGCCCTTGAGCGCGGCGATGGTGTTGGGGACCTCGACGAACTTGATCTTCGAGGAGTCCCCGCCGGCCTCGTCGACGACGGTGCGCACGTCGACCCAGATCTGGCTCTTGGTCTGCGGGACGCCGAAGGTGGCGTTCTCGATGTCCTTGATGGACTTGATCTTGCTGTCCTTGGCGACCCAGAAGTTGCCCACGCCCATGCCGTCCTCGCCCACGGCGGTGCCGGTGGCACCCGGGGCGACCATGACGACCGGCACGTTCTCGCTGCGCGCGATGACGGGGGTGGTCACGTCCATCAGCGCGAAGTCGACCTTGCCGCCGAGCAGCTGCGGGGTGGCCTCGGCCGGGGTGGCGACGGTGATGAACTCGACGTCGAGACCCTGATCCTCGAACGTGCCCTCGAGATCGGCGGTGTGGGCGCCGAGAGCGTTGAAGCTGGGGAAGACCGCGACCTTGACGGTGCCGTCCTTGCTGTCGGACGCGCTGTCGTCGCCGCCGCCGCAGGCGCTGAGCGCGAGTGCGGCCGCGGCCGCCACTGCCAGCGCCTTGACGGGCAGGCGGTTCTTGAAGCTGTTCATGATGCTCCTAGGCACGAGGGGTGGGTCCGTTCCGGCCTGGTGTGGTCGAGTCCCCCGAGGCATCTTCCTCCACCGGTTCCGTGGACCGGAACAACCGCAATCTGCCAACCAGCCCGGTATGGCCGAAAGCACAATTCCGCCCAGTGAGGGCAGTCACAGGATCTGTTCGCGCCGCCGCCTACGGTTCAAGGCAGCGGGCCTCTCAGCGCGGCTCGCGGTGGCTCGTTCGACCCATCCGGAGGCTTCCCGTGACAGTTCCCACCCTCGACGTCCCGGTCGGGGTTCCCGGCGAGTCGAGCGGCGAGTCGAGCGGCGAGTGCCGCCCCCGGCCGGCCACCTCGGTGTCGAAGGCGCTCCAGCTGCTCTCGGCGTTCCGCCGGGCGCGCACGGACCTGTCGCTCACCGAGCTCGCCCAGCGCGCGGACATCCCGAAGTCGACGGCGTTCCGTCTGCTCGGCGAGCTGGAGCAGGCGGGGTTCGTGGCCCGCAACGGCACCAAGTACCGCCTCGGCGTGGCGCTCTTCGAGCTCGGCAGCCGGGTCAGCCTGTGCCGCCCGCAGGGCCTGCGCGACACCGCGGTGCACTTCTTGAGCCAGCTGCACGCCGCCACCGGTGGGCTGACCGCGCACCTGGCGGTCCTGGAGGGTCCCGAGATCCTCTACCTGGAGAAGATCCACGGTCCCCGCACGCCGCGGGTGCGCACGATGCCCGGCCAGCGCTACCCGGCGTCGACGACGGCGCTGGGCAAGGCGATGGTCGCGCTCGGCGACGCCGAGGACCTCGCCGCCGTGCTCGCCCACGGCCTGCCGCGGATGACCCGGTCCTCGATCGTGGACCCGGACCGGTTCGTCGAGGAGCTGCGCGGCGTACGCCGGAGCGGGGTCGCCCGTGACCGCGAGGAGGCGGTCGCCGGGCTGGTCTGCGTGGCCGCCCCGATCGTGGTGCACGGCGTCGTCGAGGGCGCGGTGTCGGTCTCCGGCCCGAGCGCGGGCTTCGCCTGGGACCGGATGGAGTCCCTGGTCCGCTCCGCCGCCGCCGGCATCGCCCAGAAGCGCGCCATCGGCGTCGGCTGGGCCTCCTGACCCTGATCGACTGGGCCCGATCGACCGGGCCGGATCGACCGGGCCGGATCGACCTGGCCCGTCCACACCGGAGGTGTCGACGGGCCAGGTCCGGTGTCACATGCGGACGTTCTTGGGCGCCTCGCCGGTGAAGACCACGGTGCCGTAGGCCTCATAGACCGTCTCGGCCACGTTGGCGCCGTGACCCAGCGCGATGTGGACGTCGCGCCAGAAGCGCTGGATCGGGTTGTCCAGGCGCATGGAGGAGCCACCGGCGTGCGCGACCAGGCGGTCGACGGCCTCGCCGGCACGGCGCGAGACGCGGACCTGGTTGCGGCGCACCTCGGCGCGCAGCTCCATCGAGGGACGACCGCCGGCCTCGCACACGTCGAAGAGCCGGTCGATGTCGCCGAGGAACTGCATCCGGCAGGCCTGCAGGTCGGAGGCGGCCTCACCGAGCGCGTGCAGCTGACGCGGGTCGGTCGCGGCGACCACGCCACGGGCGGAGACCCGGCCGCGGGTGTAGCTGAGCCACGACGCGAGCGCGCCCTCGGCGGCGGCCAGCGTGCCGGCGGTGATCGCACCGGAGAACATCGAGTGGAACGGCATCCGGTAGAGCGCGACGTCGCCGCGACCGGCCTGCTCGGCCGCCGCACCGGAGCCGAGCTCCTCGGGGTCGATGATGCGGTGGTCGGGGATGAAGGCGTCCTTGATCAGGATGTCCTTCGAGCCGGTGCCCTTGAGGCCCACGACGTTCCAGGAGTCCTGGAGGATCGTGTAGTCGCTGCGCGGCAGGATGAAGTGGCGCAGGCCGTCGGGGCGGACGTTGCCGTCCTTGTCGCACAGCATGCCGCCGAGCACGATCCAGTCGCACAGGTCGGTGCCCGAGGAGAAGGGCCACTTGCCGCTGAAGATCCAGCCGCCCTCGGTGGGGATGGCGCGGCCGATCGGGGCGTACGGCGAGGCGACCCAGGTGTCGGGGTCCTCCCCCCAGATCTCCTCCTGCACCTGGCGGGTGCCCTGGGCGATCTCGAAGGAGTGCACGCCGACGACCGAGGAGACCCAGCCGGTGGAGCCGTGACGGCCGCCGAGCTCCAGGATGCCCTCGAAGAAGTCGCGGGGGTGCAGCTCGTCGCCGCCGAAGTCCTTCGGCTGCAGGGCCCGGACGATGCCGGCCTCGCGCAGCGCCTTGTGGGTGACGTCGGTCAGGTGACCCTGGGCGTCGGAGGCCTCCGCCTGCTCGGCCACCAGGTCCGCGATCGCCTCGATGCGGTCCAGCAGTTCGCTCACTGTCTCTCTCCTGCTCAGTTGCCGGCGCTGCCGGGAGTGTTCGTGATGAAGTCGCGCACCAGGCGGTTGAACTCGTCGGCGTGCTCGAGCTGGGCCCAGTGGCCGCAGCGGTTGAGCAGGACCAGGCGAGAGTTCGCGATGGTGGACACCAGGCGCAGGCCGGCCTCGAAGTGCACGACCCGGTCGTCGCGGCCGTGGATGATCATGGCCGGCTGCTTGATCGAGGCGATGTCCTCGAGGGTGGCCTCACCGCGGCGGGGACGCCCGAAGCCGGCCGCGAAGTTGGTGACGTGGACGGGGTTCTCGGCGAGCACGCGGTAGCGCTGCTCGGCGAGCTCGTCGGTCGCGAAGGCCGGGTCGTACGCCATGATCTCGCACAGCGCCTTCATGGTCTCGACGCTCGGCTCGCGGTAGCCGCGGTGCAGCACCTTGAGGCCCTCGGTGGGGCCGCCGCCGGGGCTGTTCACCCGCGGACCGGGCGCACCGGAGCCCATCGTGACCACGTGGGTGACGCGGTCGGGGTGCCGGGCGGCGACCTTCAGCGTGGTCGCGCCGCCCATCGAGTTGCCGACGAACGCGGCCTTCTCGATGCCGAGGGCGTCGAGGAAGTCCACGGCGGCCTTCACGTGGTCGCGCTCCTCATAGGTCACCGGGTCCGACTTGCCCCAGCCGGGCATGTCGGGGGCGATCACGCGGAAGCTCTCGGAGAGGACCGACATGTTCGGGTTGAAGTTGCTCCACCCGGTGGCGCCGGGTCCGCTGCCGTGCAGCATGACCACGGGGGTGCCCTCGCCGGCAGCGTGGTAGTGGATCTTGCCGCTCGGCGTGTCGACGAACGCGCTGGTCTCGGACTCGGACAGCGATGCCATCTCGCATCTCTCCTTCGGTGTCGCGCCACGGGGGCGCAGTCGGTCTGGTCAAAGAATTCATCGGTCGAAGCGGCCCGGACAGGGCTGCTTGCCGACATGTGGAACAGATCAAGAAGTCGTGCCGCGAGTCCGGTGCCGGCAGGCCACGGCACGCCGCGCGCGGCCGGTCGCGCCGCCGTCGCGGACGACGGATGCCGGAGGTGCGCCGGACGGGGTACGGCGCCGGCCGGGTCGCGTCTCGGGGTGGACCGGGACCTCAGCCCCCGAGCGCGGTCGCGATCTCGGCGGCGGCCTCGACCAGCAGCTCGCGGATCTCCTCGTAGCGGGCCTCGGGCATCCGCGCGGTCGTGCTCGCGATCGCCAGCGCACCGGACACGCCACCGGGGGTGATGATCGGGGTGGCCACGGCCGAGAGACCGTCCTCCATCTCGCTCACCGATGCCGCGAACCGGCGCTCGCGGATGGCGGCCCGCTCGGCGGCGTCGGGCAGCAGGTGGCCGCGGTGCTCGGGCAGGCTCGCGGCGACGCGGCGCTGCACGGACTCATCCGCGTAGGCGTAGAGCAGCTTGCCCGCCGCGCCGAAGCCGAGCGGCATCGGCCGGCCGAGGACCGCGACCGGGCGCAGCGTGTGCGGGCCCTCGGCGGAGAGGACGCACACCCGGTGGTCCTCCTCGGTGACGTAGAGGTGCACGCTCTCGCGCACCTCATCGCGCAGCCGGGTCATCACCGGCTCGGCGATGTGGCGTATCCCGACCGAGCGGTCGGCGAGGTGGCCCCACTGCACCAGGCGGTAGCCGAGCGCGTACTCCCCGTCGCCGGCACGACGTACGAGTCCGTGCGCGGTCAGCTCGGAGAGCAGCCGGTGGGCCGACGACTTCGGCGCCGACATCGCCTCCGCGATCGCCCCGAGCCGGACCGGTCCGGAGGCGCGCCCGAGCAGGTCGATGACCTGCACGGCCTTCTCGAGAACAGACATGCGCTTCCTTGGCTACGTACAGAAGAGAGGTGCGGCGGACGCCGGCGCTGACCGTACCGGCTCAGCTGGCGGTGGGGATCGCGACCGACAGGCCGCGGCTGACCGCGCGGGCGGTCTCGCCGACCGCACGCGAGAGGGCGACGACGTTCTGCTGCGGGCCGGGGACCGCGACGCAGATCGTGGAGCGGACCTCGCGGGAGTGGTCGAAGACGGGGGCTGCGATCCAGGTCAGCGAGCCGGGGGTGGTGCCGCGGACGACCGAGACCCCGGTACGGCGGATCTCGCCGAGACGCTGCCAGAACTCGAAGTCGTGGGTGCGGTCGACGCCGCCGTCGCGGGCGACCAGCTCGGCGGCCTCCTCGCGGGGCATGTTGGCCAGGAACACCCAACCGGACGCCGAGCGGACGATCGGCAGCTGGCGCGGCAGCCGCTGACGGCGGACCGCGGCGTTGCCGGCGATGATGTCGGCGAGCACGATCTGGTCCCCGTCGCGGGAGCCGAGGGCGGTCACCGCGTCGGTGGCCGCGTGCAGGTCGACGAGGTAGGGACGCGCGATGTCCTTGAGCCGACGCACGGTCGGCACTCCCCAGCCCAGGCGCCACAGGCGGACCCCGAGGCGGTAGCGACCGCGCGAGGCGCGCTCGACGGCACCCCACTCGGCGAGGTTGGCCAGCATCCGGTGCACAGTGGCGGGCGGCAGGTCGGTCTTCGCGCACAGCGAGCCGATCGTCTGCTCGGGCTCACCATCGGTGAAGCACTCGAGGATGTCGAAGGCGCGCCCCAGGACCGATCGTCGGCTCTCGCCGTGCTCCGTCGTCACCTGGCTCATCAGACATACCTCCCACATTTCGGAACGTCGTTCAGTTATTCGGAACGACGTGGCCGACTCTAGTGGTGGGCGTCACCGAATGCAACGACCTCGCGTCAAGTAATTTCACCGACGTTTCGTTGTGCGACATCGGTGTTGCCGCACCGACGACAAACGCCCGGCCCGCACGTGGTGTGCGGGGCCGGGCGTGGTGTCGTGGCGGCGTGCCGGGCGCGGAAGGAGCGCGGGCCGCCTCGACGGCTCGGAGACCGTGCGGCGGGTGCCGACCTGCGTGGGGTCAGCGACCCTGCCAGACGGGCTCGCGCTTCTCGAGGAAGGAGCGCGCCCCCTCCTTCTGGTCCTCCGAGGAGTACACGTCCGGACCGATGTCGAGGCGGATCGCGGCGTGCGGGTCCATCCCCTCGGTGCGGCGGTAGGTCAGCTTGAGCCGCTGCAGCGACAGCGGCGCGGAGGAGGTGAACTGGGCCATGAACTCGTCGGCCACCTGCGCCAGGTCCTCCAGCGGGGCGGTGCGGTTGACCAGGCCCCACCGCTCGGCCTCGGCCAGCTCGATCTTGCGGCCCGAGTAGAGCCACTCCATCGCGATGCCCTGCGGCACCATCCGCGGCAGCGCCACCGAGGCGTAGTGCGCGCCGCGGCCGCGCCGCGACTCCGGCACCGCGAAGAACGCGTGGTCGGCGACGACGCGCATGTCGCACGACAGCGCCAGCTCGAAGCCGCCAGCGACCGCCGGGCCGTTGACGACGGCGATGGTCGGCTTGCGGCTGTCGATCATCACCTCGAAGAGGCTGCGGAAGCGGTTGTGCAGCGGGCCGAACCAGGCCTCGCCGCGATCGGCGCGCACCTTGGCGTCGCCGAGGTCGGCGCCCGAGCAGAACGCCTTGCCCGCACCCGAGATCGCGATCGCGTAGACCTCGGGGTCGTGGTCGGCCTCCATGACCGCGTCGACCAGCGCGTCGTTGAGCTCGCGGTTGAGGGCGTTGCGGACGTCGGGGCGGTTGAGGGTGAGGTGGCGGACTCGGCCGCGGGTCTCCGTCAGGAGGACGGGCTCGCTCATCGGGGCTCCTGGGATGGTCGGGACGGGAGGACGGGTACGACGGCGGGCGCCGTCACCAGCGGTAGTCCGGGACCGTGCCGCGCACGGTGACCCACTGCTGCTCGGTGAAGGCCTCCAGGTTGGCGGCGTGGCCGCCGTGGCGCGCACCGTTGCCGGAGTGGCCGACGCCGCCGAACGGCGCGACCGGCTCGTCGTTGATGGTCTGGTCGTTGATGTGCACCAGGCCGGCCGGGATCCGCTCGGCGAGCGCGAGGCCGCGCATCACGTCGGTGGTGAAGATGCCCAGCGCGAGGCCGTAGGAGGAGTCCGCGGCCAGCGCGGCGGCCTCGTCGTCGTCGGCGAAGGTCACCACGGGGGCGACCGGCCCGAAGACCTCGTCACGGTACGCCGGGGCGCTGGGCGGCACGTCGGCGAGCACGGTCGGGCGGTAGAACGGGCCCTGGGCCTCGCCGCCGGTGACCAGGCGGGCGCCGGCCGCGATCGTGTCGGTGACCATCTGGTGCACCCGGTCGCGCTGGGTCGCATCGATCACCGGGCCGACGTCGGCGTCGGTGCGCGCCGGGTCGCCGAGGCGCAGCGCGGCGGCGGCCTCGGCGAGGCGCGCGACGTACTGCTCGGCGACCGCCTCGTGGACCAGGTGCCGGCCGGTGGCCATGCAGATCTGGCCGGCGTGGCGGAAGCTGCCCCAGGCCCCGGCCGCGGCGGCCCGCTCCACGTCCGCGTCGTCGAGGACGATCGTCGCGGAGTTGCCGCCGAGCTCGAGGTGGGTGCGCTTGAGGTGCTTCGCGGCCGCTGCGGCGATCGCCTTGCCGGCACCCGTGGAGCCGGTGAACGCGATGACCGGGACGTCGGGGTCGGCCACGATCGCCTCACCCACGTCGGCGCCACCGGGCAGCACGTGCAGCAGCCCGGCGGGCAGGCCGGCCTCCTCGAAGACGCGGGCCAGCAGGACCCCGCCGACGACGGCGGTGCGCGGGTCCGGCTTGAGCACGACCGCGTTGCCGACCGCGAGGGCCGGGGCGATCGCGCGCAGCGCGAGCAGGATCGGGGAGTTGAACGGCGCGATCACGCCGACCACCCCGACCGGCACCCGGCGGGTGAGCGACAGGCGTGGCTGCATGCTGCGCAGCACCTCACCGGCCGGCATCGAGGCCAGGCTGGCGGCCTCGTAGCACTCCTCGGCCGCGATCAGCCCCTGCGGGCCGGAGACGCGCTGCGGCGCCCCGGCCTCGCGGGCGAACAGGTCGGCGATCTCCGCGGCGTGGTCGGTGAAGATCCGTGCGGCGGCACGCAGCACCCGGGCGCGCACGTCGTACCCGGCGGCGGCCCAGGCGCGCTGCGCCTGCATCGCAAGGTCCACGGCGCGGTCGACGTCGGCGGGGGCGGCCAGGCCGACGGTGCCGACGTCGGTGCCGGTCGCCGGCTCCGTGGTGGTCAGGGTCCGGTCGGCCGGGCGCCAGGTCCCGTCGAAGGTGCGCCCCTCCCAGACCGCGGCGTCGAGCAGCGTGCTCACGCCTGACCGCCCTCGGACGCGGCCTCGGCGACGACGCCGTCGCGGCGCAGCTCGGCGATGGAGTCGTTCGAGAGCCCGAGGCTCGCGAGCACCCGGTCGGTGTCGGCGCCGAGCGCCGGCGGCGGGCACTGGTGCTCGGGGTACTCCCCGCCGAAGGTGATCGGCAGGTTGACGACCTCGAAGTCGGAGACCTGGTGGTGGTCCATCTTCTCGAGCAGCCCGAGGGCCTTGACCTGCGGGTCGTCGACCATGTCCGGCACGCTGTTGACCGCCGAGCAGGGCACGCCCGCCTCGTGGAGCAGCGCGATGAGCGGCGCCGTCTCGAAGCCGCGGGTGACCTCCGAGACCGCGGCCTCGACCTCGGCACGGTTGGCCGAGCGCTCGGGGTTGGACCCGAAGCCCTCGCGCTCCATCAGCGCGGTGGCGCCGGTCGCGGTGCAGAAACGGGTCCACAGCGCCTGGTTGCCGGCGGAGATGAAGGCCCAGCCGTCCTGGGTCGGGAACGCGCCGTACGGCACCACGCCGGCGTGGCCGGAGCCGAGGTTCTTGGGCTTGCCGTTGCCGGCCAGGGCCCCCATCACGTTGGCGTGGGTCCAGGTCACGGCCGTCTCCAGCAGCGAGACCCCGACGTGGACGCCCTTGCCGGTGCGCTCCACGGTGCGCAGCGCGTCGAGCACGCCGATCGCCGCCCACATGGCGGTGCCCTTGTCGAGCACCGAGAGCGGGATGCGCGCGGGCGGGCCGTCGCCGGTGCCCATCATGTCGATGATGCCGGTGTAGGCCTGCAGCAGCGGGTCGTACGCCGGCTCGGCGGCCTTCGGGCCGGTGCGACCGAAGCCGGTCATGTCGCAGTACACGAGGCGCGGGTTGATCTCCTGCAGCTGCTCCCAGGAGAAGCCGGCCTTGGCCAGCGCGCCGGGGCGCAGGTTCTGCACCAGCACGTCGGCGGAGGCGATCAGCTCGCGCAGCACCTGCTGGCCGCGGGGGTCCTTGTAGTCCAGCTCGAGGCTGAGCTTGTTGCGGTTGAGGTGGAGGAACGCGATCGACTCGCCGTCCCAGGCCGGCGGCGCCCAGGCACGGGTGTCGTCGCCGGCTCCGACGCGCTCGACCTTGATCACCTCGGCGCCGAGGTCACCGAGGATCTGACCGGCCAGCGGGCCGGCGACCGAGGTGCTGATCTCGATGACGCGAAGCCCGGCGAGCGAGCCGCGGGTGCCTTCAGCCATGGGGGATTTCCTCCTGTGTCGTGGGTGGCGCCCGCGGACGGGGCGCCGGTGTGCCGCCGTACGGCGGGCGATGCTGGGGGGGTGCTCAGTCCTGCTCGGGCAGCAGCAGGCGGACCGGCTGGCCGGCCTCGGCGGCGTCGCGGGCCGGGGAGGTGACGGGTGCCTTCCACGGCGAGAGGCAGCCCTCGTAGGTCTGCGCGCCGAGGCGGAAGTGCTGGGCCTCCTCGATCGTCTCCACGAACGGCATGTCCATCGCGTAGAGCTGCTCCCCGCGCGGGCGGGGGCCGACCTTGCTGACGTGGCCGTAGAGCTCGTGGCCCACGACCTCCTCGGCGACGTGCGCGGCCTCGATCAGCAGGCCGAGGTCGATGCCGGTCTCGATGCCCTCCTCGTGCAGGAGGTCGACGAGGTCCTCGGTCGGGATCATCTTGGTGGCGCGGCCGTTGCCGCAGTACGGGCACCCGCCCATGCCGCCGATGGTCGTGTCCAGGCCGAGGGTGTGGCGCGAGTCCAGCGCACGCAGCGCGACGTACGCCGAGGTCAGCGCGCTCCCGCGGCCGTTGTGCAGGTGCAGGTGGTAGGTCGTGACCTCGGGGAACCGCTCGACGCAGGCGCGGATGGTCTCCTCGACCGCGCGCGGGGTGTTCCAGCTCATCGGATCGCCGATCCAGATGGTCCGCGGCTCGACCCCGGCGGCACGCCAGGCGGCGAACTGCAGGTCCAGGACCTCCAGGCGCTGCTCGAGGCTGAACGGGCCGACCCAGTTGGACCCCCAGGCCGCGTTGATCGCGACCACGGCGTCGGTGACGCCGCGGGCGACCGCGCGCTCGATGGTGGCGGGCAGCGCCGCGATCTCGTCGGTCTGCGACTTGGCGGTGTTGCGCTGCACGAACACGTCGCACAGGTGCACGGTGGTGCGCTGGGACTTCGCCGGCGGGCTCAGCGGCGGGGTGTGCTCGGCGCGGCGCTCGACGCCGCGGGCGTTGAGCGCGAGCGCGGAGTAGTCGACGCCCTCGACGGGGGTGAAGCCGGCGATGACCTCCTCGACGCGGGCCATCTGCGGCACCCACTTCGGGCTCACGAACGAGCCGACCACGATGTGCTTGAGCCCGGTCGCGGAGAGCGCGTCGAGCAGGCGGATCTTGGCCTCGACGGGGATGTCGGCGCTCTCGATCTGCATGCCCTCGCGCATGCCCTCCTCGACGATGACGACCTGGGGGTGGTTGCCGGTCACGGGTGCTCTCCTGCGGGGCTGGTGTTCTCGGGGCTGGACTTCTCGGGGCTGGACTTCTCGGGCTCGTACGCCGGCTCGCCCAGGGCGCTCAGGGCCGCACCGAGGGCGGCGTGCTCGCCGGTCAGGGCGGTGCGCAGCGTGGTGAGCAGGTGCCGGGCGGCCTCGGGGCGCCACCCGCCGGCGGTCACGGCGAGGAGGAACTTCTCGTCCACCTCGGCGTCGCTCAGCGGGTTGCGGGCGTCGCCCCTGGTCAGCAGCACCAGGCGCTCGGCGCTGCGACCGTCGCGCAGGGTGGCGCGCACCAGGGCGAAGCGCTCGTCGGCCAGGTCGGGGCGACCGGGCGGATCCGGCTGGGACACGACCTCGACCCGACCGGCCAGCGCGACCGTCTCCGGCGCCGCGACGGCCTCGTCGGTGAACGCCTCCAGGCCGAGGCGGCCGGTCAGCAGCGCGGTCGCGACCGTGTGCGGGAGGCTGAACTTGCCCTCCAGCCCGGTGCGCGGCGCGTGGGTGATCAGCGGGCGCAGCGAGCCGGGGTGGCTCAGCACCTCGACGCGGGTGTACTCCTCCGCGGCGGGTGCGCCGAGCTCGGCGCGCACCTCCAGCGCGGCGTCGACCGCGCGGTGGGTGCCGTAGCAGGAGGGGTAGCGCTTCAGCGACCAGTCCTGCGACCACGCGGCGTACCAGTGCTGGAGGCGATCGCCGACCCGCGCCACGGCGGCCGGGTCTGGCTCGCCGAAGGCGGCCAGGAAGCCGAGGCGGTGCTCGAGCTGGGCGGGGTTGGCGTCCAGCCCGCAGCGCACCAGCGCCACCGCGCTCACCGCGTCGCGGGCCGCGAGGCCGGCGTGCAGCGGCTTGGCGCCGGTGCCGAAGTTCGCGATGCTGCCGCCCGCCATCGACGCCACCAGGCCCAGGGCCTGGCGGGTCTGCTCGACGTCGAGGTCGTGCAGGCGGGCCAGCGCGGCCACCGCCGCGAGCCGCCCGACGGTCGCGGTGCTGTGCCAGCCGCGGCCGTAGTGCACGTCCATCGGCAGCGCCTCGCCGAGCGCGCGGTTGACCGCGTTGCCGACGTGCACCGCCTCGATGAGCCGGGCGCCGTCGGTCAGCACGTCGGCGTCGGCGAGCAGCGCCGGCCACAGCACCGTGCTCGGGTGCAGCGGCATCGAGGGGCAGGCGTCGTCGAAGTCGAGCGCGTGCCCGGCGACGCCGTTGAGCAGCGCCGCCTGGGACGGGGCGCGGCGGGCGCCCTCGCCCCAGACGACGGCGCCGCCCTGGGCGGGCTCGGTGCCCACCCAGCGGCGTACGGCCTGCACGGCCTCGGCCGTGCGTCCGGCCACGGCGACCCCGACGGTGTCGACCAGGCTGCTGAGCACCGCTGCGGTGTCCGCCTCGGCACGGGCGGGGGCGCACGCGAACGCCGCCACCACCTCGGTCAGCCCCCGGTCGGGCATCGTCGGAGTCACCTCACCCATGGCTCAGTACGACCGCGGCATGCCCAGGTCGCGCTGGGCGATGCCGGCCAGGATCAGGTTGGTGCTGATCGGGGCGATGAGCGGGCCACGGGCGGCGCGGAACTTCTGCTCCACGCCGTACTCCGAGGCCAGGCCGTAGCCGCCGAAGGTGTCCATGGCGGCGTTCGCGGCCTCCCACTGCGCCTCCGCGGCGAGCAGCTTGGCGATGTTGGCCTCGGTGCCCGAGCGGCTGCCGGCCTCGAACTTCTCCGCCGCCTGCCAGCGCAGCGCGCTGGCCGCGCGCAGGTGCGCGAACGCCTTGGCGATCGGGAACTGGATGCCCTGGTTCATGCCGATGGGGCGGCCGAAGACCACGCGCTCCTTGGCGTACTCGGTGGCGCGGTCGATGAACCACAGGCCGGAGCCGACGTACTGCGAGGCGGCCAGGATGCGCTCGGCGTTCATGCCCGAGAGCGTGACCTTGAAGCCCTTGTGCTCCTCACCGATCAGGTTCTCGGCCGGCACCACCATGTCGGTGAAGGTGAGCTGGTTGGTGTGGTGACCGCTCATCACCTTGATCGGGTCGATGGTCAGCGTGCCCGCGGCCAGCGCGTCACGCATGTCGACCAGGAACACCGAGACGCCGTCGGTCTTCTTCTCGACGTCCTCGTACTTCTTGGTGCGCGCGATCAGCAGCAGCAGGTCGGACTGCTTGGCGCGCGAGGTGAAGATCTTGCCGCCGTTGATGACGTAGTTGTCGCCCTCGCGGCGCGCGAAGGTGCGGATCCGGGTGGTGTCGGTGCCCGCGTCGGGCTCGGTGACACCGAAGGACTGCAGGCGCAGGCCGTCGGCGATCTGCGGCAGCCACTTCTGCTTCTGCTCCTCCGAGCCGTGCCGCAGGATCGCGCCCATCGTGTACATCTGGGCGTGGATCAGGGTGCCCGGGGCGCCCCAGCGGTTCATCGTCTCGAGGAAGAGCGCGGCGTCCGGGATCGAGGCGCCGCCGCCGCCGTACTCGGTCGGGATGAGCATCGAGAGCCAGCCACCCTGCTGGAGGTCGTCGACGAAGTCCTGGGGGTACTCCCCGGACTCGTCGACCTGGATCCAGTACTCGCGGTCGTACTTGGACAAGATGTCCGAGACGACGTCGCGCAGCTCCTCGCGCTCCTCGGGCAGGTCCTCGGCGAGCCAGTCGTGTGCCATCAGGCGAAACCTTTCTTGTCGGTCGGTGCCCGGGCAGCCGGGCGGACGGCGCGGCCGGAGGCCACGCGAGGGTCAGAGGTGTCAGGCGGTGGTGACGGCGACGTCGAGCACCAGCGGCTCGGTGCGCTCGCCGAGGGTCGGGACCACCTCGTCGAGCACGGCCAGCAGCTCCTCGACGGTCTCGATGCGCTTCGCCGGGCAGCCGAAGCCGGCGGCCAGCGTGGAGAGGCTGATCTCGCCGAAGCCGGGCCACGGCGGGGTCGCGCCGGCGTTGTGCGCGAGGCGGTCCATCACGGCGTAGCCGCCGTTGGACATGACCACGAACAGCACGCCGACGCCGTACTTCTGCGCGCTCCAGAGGGCCTGGACGTTGTAGAGCGAGGCGCCGTCGCCGACGATCGCGACCACCGGGCGCTCGGGGCGGGCCATCTTGACGCCGATCGCGCCGGGGACGGCGAACCCGAGGCCGCCCATCGCCGCGGTGAGGAAGCCGAACGGCGCGCGCACCGGCAGCGCGGCGAGCAGCGGACGGCGGGTGGAGGGGCTCTCCTCGAAGTACGTCGACTCGGCGGGCAGCCGCTCGGCGAGGGCCTGGAACACGTCGCCGGGACGGATCTCGGCGCCGGGCTCGGCGACCAGCGGGGCGGGGACCGGGCGCGGGGCGCGCGCGGCGGGCGCACGCACCGGGAGGTCCTGGGCCAGGGCGCCGGCGACCGCGTCGATCGGGGCGATCACGGCCAGCTCGGCGTCGCTGTGGACGGCCTCGTCGGCGTCCTCGGTGACCACCAGCACGCGGGTGTCGCCGCCGACGAAGTCGCCGTCCTCGAAGAGGTACTGACGGAACGCGTGGGCACCGAGGACCAGCACGACGTCGTGCTCGCCGAGCGCGTCGCGCAGGCCGGCACGGCCGGGCGGCAGGTGGCCGGCGAACAGCGGGGAGGTCTGGTCGAAGCCCATCCGGTAGGAGTAGGCGGCCTGCCAGACCGGGGCGTCCAGGGCGGTGGCCAGCTCGGCGACCGCGGACCAGGTGCCCGGGTCGTCGGCGAGCGAGCCGAGGACCAGCGCGGGGCGCTCGGCGTCGCGCAGCACCCCGGCGATCTCGGCCACGGCGTCCGGGTCGGCGGAGGTGCCGACGACCAGGCGGCGCGCGGGGGGGCGCGGACCCCGTCGGCCGGCTCTGCCCAGTCGCTCATCGGGATGATCACCACGGCGGGGCCGCGGTGGACGGTCGCGTCGTGCAGCGCCCGGGCGATCGCGCCGGGCACGTCGCCGGCGCGGGCCGGCTCCTCGACGCTGACCGGGTAGTTGCCGGCCAGGGTGGCCAGGTCGCCGACCAGGAACGGCGCCGCGGCGAGGTGGCGGCGGTCCTGCTGGCCGACCAGCAGCACGACCGGGGCGCGGTTGGCGCGGGCGGTGGCCAGGCCGCCGACGGCGTTGCCGTAGCCGGCGGTGGTGTGCAGCAGGGCGAGGGCCGGCTTGTTGGCGGCGATCGCGTGGCCGGTGGCCATGCCGAGCACCGAGCCCTCGTGCAGGGCGAGGACGAAGTCGAGGTGGTCGGGGAGGTCGGTGAGCAGGTCCACCTCGGTGGAGCCGGGGTTCGCGAAGATGCGGTCCACCCCGTGGTTCCTCAGCACCTCGAACACGGCATCGCGGACGGTGGTGGGCACTCGCAGCTCCTCGGCGTACAGGGGTCGGCAGACAGATCGCTCGATGATTCGAGATCGAGTCTCACCGGCACCGACGGGCGCCGAGAATGCGTAATCGCATCCACCGGAAGACGCCTTTCCGCACCCCTCTGAGCGGACCTAGCGTCCGTCTCATCAGCCCGCAGGAACCCCGCCCGCCCGGCACGCCGGTCGAGAGCGGCGAGGACGCGGCAACACGCTCAGACATCGAGGAGTGCACGGATGAAGATCGCCCGGTTCGGCAAGGGTCAGGTCGGCGTCGTCGACGGTGAGTACGTCGTCGACGTCACCGAGGCGGCGGGTGTCGACGTCGCCGAGTGGCCGCCGGTCGGCCCGAACCGCCTGATCGCCGAGTGGGACCAGCGCCGTGCGGCGATCGAGGCAGCGGTCGCGACCGGTGCGCGCACCCCGCTCGCCGAGGCGGGCCTGCTCACCCCGGTCCCGTGGCCGAACAAGGTCATCGCCTACCCGGTGAACTACCACGACCACGGCCGCGAGATGCAGGCCGGCTACCGCGCCGACGTACAGGGCTTCTTCCTCAAGCCGCCGTCGTCGCTCTCGGGTCCCGAGGACTTCGTCGAGCTGCCCGCCCTCCCCGGCCGCGAGGTCCACCACGAGTCCGAGCTCGGCATCGTGATCGGCAAGGGCGGCCGCGACATCGCCCGCGAGGACTGGAAGGACCACGTCTTCGGCTACGCCTGCCTGCTCGACATGGTCGTGCGCGGCCGCGAGGAGCGCGTCTTCCGCAAGGCCTACGACACCTTCTGCCCGGTCGGCCCCTGGATCACCACCGCCGACGAGGTCGACGACCCGACCCAGCTCAGCATGAAGCTCTGGGTCGGCGACGAGCTGCGCCAGGACGCCAACACCCGCGACCTGGTGCTCGACATCCCCGGGATGATCGCGATGGCCTCCACCGTGATGACCCTGCACCCCGGCGACATCATCGCCACCGGCACGCCGGCCGGCGTCGGCCCCGTCGTCGACGGCGACGTCATCCGCATCGTGATCGAGCAGGTCGGCGAGATGAACGTGCCCGTGCGCCAGGGCACGCGTGGCAACACCGAGGTGTTCGCCAACGCCTACACCCCCGACATCATCAAGCAGAAGTGAAGGAGCGCGCCATGTCCGACGCCGTCGTCCCCACCTCCGCCGACATCGAGAGCCTCGAGCAGCTCTACGGGATCTTCGACGACCTGAGCATGGAGGGTGGCTGGCACCGCCGCTTCCCCGCGCTCTGGGCCGAGCCCCGCAAGAACCTGGTCCCCTACCGCTGGAAGTACGCCGACATCCAGTCGGTCCTCGACGCCGCCGGCCGCCTCGTCGACCACTCGATGGCCGACCGCCGCAACGTCACCATGCGCAACCCCGTCGAGGGCAACGAGTACGCCACCGTGCGCACCCTCGTCGCGGCGTACCAGCTGATCCGTCCGGGCGAGACCGCCGACTGCCACCGCCACACCCCGGCGGCGCTGCGGATCATCCTCGACGGCAAGGGCACCTACACGGTCGTCAACGGCCACCGCGTCGAGATGCGCCCCGGCGACGTGCTGCTGACGCCGTCGACGTTCTGGCACAGCCACTCCCACGAGTCCGACGCGGACGGCGACGACTGCTACTGGGTCGACATCCTCGACGTGCCGCTGATCCACCTGCTCGAGCCGATGTTCTTCAAGCAGCACCCGGACCGCCTCGAGGCGGACCCGGTCGACGTGGACTCCTCGCCGCTGGCCTTCCGCTGGGAGGACTCCCTCTCGCGCCTGGACGCCGCCGAGGCGCCCGCCGACGGGCTGGCGTCGAAGGTGATCGAGCTGGGCGAGCCGGCGATGCCGACGATCTCCATCCACGTGCTGCGCCTGGACGCCGGCTTCACCTCGCAGGTCCACCAGACCACGGCGAACTCGATCTTCACCGTCGTCGAGGGCTCCGGCTCGCTCGACATCGACGGGGAGACCATCACCTGGCAGCGCGGCGACGTCATCGCCGTCCCCTCGTGGCGCCCGTACTCCTTCCGTGCCGACACCGACGCGCACCTGGTGCGCTGCAGCGACGAGGCCGTCCTCAAGGCCCTCGGCCTGCTCCGTACCGAAGCTCTCTGAGCCGACCAGAAAGGCAACCCCCATGCGCGTGGTTATCGCGGGCGGTGGCATCGGCGGCATGACCGCCGCCCTCGCCCTGCTGAAGAAGGGCTTCGAGGTCGAGCTCTACGAGCAGGCCCAGGAGATCAAGGAGGTCGGCGCCGGCATCCAGATCAGCCCGAACGGCAACCGGGTCCTCGACGCCCTGGGCGTCTTCGACACGCTGAAGCAGCTGTCGTGCGACCCGGAGCGCAAGGAGCTGCGCCTGTGGAACTCCGGCGAGCCGTGGCCGCTGTTCGACCTCGGCTCGCTGGCGATCGAGCGGTACGGCTACCCGTACCTCACCGTCTACCGCCCCGACCTGCTGGACACCCTGCGCCAGGCGGTCCTCGCGGAGGACCCGCACGCGATCCGGCTGAAGTCGCGCGTCGTGGGGGTCTCCCAGGACGACACGTCCGCCTCGATCACCCTCGAGGACGGCACCGTCGTCACCGGTGACGTCGTCATCGGCGCCGACGGCTGGCGCTCGGGGATCCGCGACGAGCTGTGGGGCCCGTGCGCCCCGGAGTTCTCGGGCATGGTCGCCTGGCGGGGCCTGATCCCGATGGAGAACCTGCCCGAGGAGCTGCGCTCCTGGGTCGGCACCACCTGGATCGGCCCCCGTGCCCACGCCGTGCACTACCCGCTGCACGGCGGCAAGCTGATGAACTTCGTGGCCACCATCGAGGGCAAGGAGTGGACCGCCCAGGGCGGCAACGTGCACGGCACCGTCGAGGAGTGCCTCGAGGACTTCGCCGGCTGGCACGAGAACATCCAGACGCTGATCAAGCTCTCGCCCTCGCTGATGAAGTGGGCGCTGGTGCGCGGCGAGCCCATCCCGCACTGGACCAAGGGTCGGGTCACGCTGATGGGCGACGCCTGCCACGCCACCCTGCCGTTCCTGGCCCAGGGCGCCGTCCACTCGATCGAGGACGGTCTGGTCCTGGCCCGCGCGCTCGAGGCGTACGGCTCGAACCCGGAGAAGGCGCTGCTGCGCTACGAGCACGCCCGCATCGACCGCACCTCCAAGATGGTCCGTGGCGCCACCGCGAACACCGACCGCTTCCACTCCCCCGAGCTGGCCACGCCCGAGAGCGCGAAGGCCTACCTCGAGCGCGAGTGGAGCGTGGACCCGATCGCCGACCGCTACGACTGGCTCTACTCCTACGACGCCACCACCGTCGAGATCTGAGCCCGGCGGGCGTCGCGGCCACCCGTACCGCCCGCCCACCACCCCAGAGGAGGCACGTCCCACCGGACGTGCCTCCTCTGGCTATTTCGGGTCGAGTCGAGACTTGTGACGGTTGAGTCGAAGGGTGGTGGCGGGTCGAGTCGAGGGTTGTGGCGGGTCGGCGTCGCGGCGTACGTCGTGTTGCGGGCGCGGGGTTGCGCATTCCCGCGCAATTGCTGGGAAAAGCACCTGCGCGGCGCCGGGGCCGGTGCTTTTCCCAGCATTTGCGCCGAAGACACCCTCCCCCGGGCCGCCACGCCCCGACCCGCAGGTCAGGAGGCGCCGGCCGGCTCCTGGGCGCGCGAGGCGGAGCGGACGAGGGCGACACCGAGGAAGGTGAAGGCCACGCTGAGGGCCATCAGCGACACCATGGGTACGGCGGTGTGCTCGCCGGCGATCCCGACGAGCGGGGCGACCACCGCGGCCAGGCCGAACTGGGCGCCGCCCATGAGCGCCGAGCCGGTGCCCGTGCGGGGCTTGGCGCGCAGCAGGCCGATCGCGTTGCAGTTGCCGGTGAGCAGGCCCTGGGAGCCCTGCACGGCCAGGAAGCCCACGATCATCGCGGGCAGCGGGAGGTCGAGGAACACGACGCAGACGAGCAGCACCGCCACGCCGAACGCCTGGCCGAGCGCGCCGAAGACGATCAGCCGCTCGGGGGCCACGAACAGCACGAGACGACGGTTGACCATGATCATCGCGACCAGCGCGGCGGCGGTGCAGGCGAAGACCGCCGAGTAGGCGTACTCCGAGAGCCCCAGGATCGTCTGGAGCACGAACGGGCTGGCCGAGATGTAGGCGAACATCGTCGCGAAGCTCGCCGCCACGGTGACGACCGCGCCGAGGTAGCCGCGGTCGGCCAGCAGGTGGCGTCCGTCGACGACGATGCGCCGCAGCCCGCTGCCGCCGCGGTGCTCCGCGGGCAGCGTCTCCGGGATCATCGCCACGATCGCCACCGCCATCGCCACGGTCATCGCGAACAGCATCCAGAACGCCGCCCGCCAGCCGAACGGCCCGATCAGCAGCCCGCCCAGCACCGGCGCCGCGATCGGCGCCACCGACTGCACCGCGGCCAGGGCCGAGAACGCCCGGGCCGCGGTGGCACCGGTCGACAGGTCAGCGACCACCGCCCGCGCGACCACCATCACCGCCCCGGTGCCGATCCCCTGGAGGGCCCGCGCGGCGAGCAGCAGCCAGATCGACTCGGCCAGCGCGCAGGTCAGGCTGGCCGCGACCCCGAGCGCGATGCCGCCGATCAGCACCGGCCGGCGTCCGACCTGGTCCGACAGGGTGCCGCAGACGATCTGTCCCACCGCCGTCGCCAGCAGGAACGCGGTGAGCGTCAGCTGGACCTGGGCCGCGGTGGTGTCCAGGTCGTCGGCGATCTGCGGGAAGCCCGGCAGATAGGTGTCGATCGCGAACGGCGGGAACCCGCTGCACGCCGCGAGGACCAGCAGCAGCGGCACCGAGAGGCCGCCGCCCGGCCGGACGGTGGCGCGGGCGGCGGGGCGGTGGCTGGTGCTCAACCCGCAGTGGTCCCCTCGAGCAGCCGGCTCACGTCGTCGTACGACGCGACATCGGCGATGCGCCGGCCGATCTCGTCGGCGCCGCCGGGCAGCCCGGCGGCGTTGAGGCGGAACTTGAGCATGATCTCCTCGTCGCTGAGCGGCCGCTCCGAGGTGCCCCGCGTGGTGAGCACCTCCTCGACCAGCTCGGTGCCGTCCTTGAGCTTCACCCGCACGATCGAGGGGAAGTGGCTGGGGAAGATCTCGTCGCAGCGGGGGTCGCCGACGTGGGTGATCCGGGCGGCCAGGTCGAGCAGCACCGGGTCGGCCACCTGGGCGTCGGTGAAGTCGTCGAGGTAGACGCCGAGCCCGCCCCCGCCGCCGAGCGCGATCGCGAAGGTGAACGGGCCGGAGAACTGCGCGTGGTAGCCCGACTCCGGGCGGATCTTGGCTTCACGCGGCTGCGCGATGGTGCGCAGCACCGGGGAGGGGACGCCGATCTCGACCGACTCGATCTGCTCGGGCTTCAGGCCCTTGGCCCGCAGCGCGAGCGCGGCGTCGATGCCGGAGTGGGTGAAGACGTTGGTGGGGTAGGGCTTCACGAAGCAGTCGCCCGTGGCCCACACCTCGCCGAGCCCGTCGAGCAGCGCCGCCTCGTCGTAGGTCTCCCCGCAGTAGGCGTGGAAGAACCCGAAGCGGCCCTCGAGCACGGTCGGCGGGCCGGTGAGACCGGCAGCCGCGGACTGGGCGGCGACGACGCCGGAGTGCGCGGCCCAGCCGCAGTGCATGCGCTTGACCGAGCCGCCGGCGCGGTTGGCCTCCAGCAGGCCGGCGCCCATCGAGGCCGCGATGCCCATCGCGTGGGCGATCTGGTCCTCGGGCAGGCCCATCACGGTGGCCGCGGCTGCGGCCGAGCCGAGCGCGCCGCAGATCGAGGTGGCGTGCAGGCCGCGCTCGAAGAAGACGGAGTTGTTGATCGCCGGGTCGTAGCCGGCGTTGCCCAGCCGGATGCAGATCTCGTTGCCGACGGCGATCGCGGCGAGCAGCTCGCGGCCGCTGGCGCCGCACGCCTCGGCGGCGGCCAGCGCGGCCGGAACCACGGAGGCCGAGGGGTGCAGGATCGAGGGCACGTGGGTGTCATCGAAGTCCAGGGCGTGGCCCAGGGTGCCGTTGACCAGCGCGGCGGTCGGCGCCGGGACCTTCTCGGCGAGGCCGAGGGCGGTGGACTGCTCATGCCCGCCCCAGGCCCGGGCCAGGTTGTGCACGATCTGGGCCGGACCGGTGGCCAGCGCCGGCACCGAGATGCCGATGGTGTCCAGCAGCCGCTGGCGGGCGTCGTCCAGCGGGGCCTGGGCGGGGTCCGCGCGGAAGGCGGCGGCGAAGGCGGCCAGACGGGCGACAGCAGTCGCCCCTTCGGTGCTCGGGGCGACTGCGGTCACGGAACTGGGCTCCTCGTGGTGGATCCGGTTGAAGGGGGCGGGTGGTGCGGCGAGACGTCGTACGACGCCTCAGGTGACGACGAGCGCGAGCGGGCGCAGCGGCGAGCCGGTGGCGCCGACGATCGGCAGCGGCGCGGCGATGACGCTGAACTGCGCGGGCGCGAGGGCAGCGAGGCGCTCGAGCTGGAGCATCTCCATGATCGGTACGCCGGCCTCGACGAGCAGCACCCGGTGGCCGGGCAGGCGCGCGTGCCCCTCACCGGCCGGGATGTGCTCGAAGGCGGTGGTGTCGGAGCCGACCAGGCGCGGCGACCGGGCGGCGAGCCACTGGCAGGCGCCCTCGTCGGGGCCGGGCACGCCGCCGTCGTGGCTGAGGAACGCCTGCGGGTCGTCCCACAGCTGCGCCCAGCCGGTGCGGACCATGATCACGCTGCCGGGCTCGATCTCCCGGTCGCCGGCGGCCGCGGCCAGGTCGTCGGCGGTGATCGCCTGACCGGGCGCGAGCCGCTCGACGCCGAGGTGGGCCGGCAGGTCCAGGAGCACGCCGGGGGCCACCACCGGGGCGATCGTGTGCACGCCGTGCTCGACGAAGCGTCCGCCCTCCTGGGCCGCGCGGGCGTCGGTGCCGCCGTGCAGCAGCCCGTCGTGGCTGATGTGCGCCAGCGCGTCGACGTGGGTGGCGGTGTGGGTGCCGAGGACCAGCATGTCGTTGGCACCGGAGGTGCCGTCGACGCGGACGGCGTCGCCGTGGCGGCGCTGCAGGGAGTGCCGGAAACCGGGGTGGCTCGGGGACACCGGCACGCCGGGGTGCAGCGGCTGGGCGAGGTCGACGACCGTGACGTCGGCGCCGGCCAGGCGGCCCGCCCCGACACCCTCGGGCAGGATGCCCGGGGCCGCGGCACTCATCGGGCGGCCTCCGCCCGGGCGGCGATCCGCTCGGCCTGGCGCACGATGGCGGGGTCGACGAACGAGCCGTCGGCGAGCACGGAGGCGGCGCTGTCCGCGCCGTCCTGGGTGCCGGCCTCGGCCAGCACCGAGCGGGCCCAGGTCAGGTCGGCCTCGGCGGGCGCGAACGCCTCGCGGACGACCGCCGCCTGCTTCGGGTGGATGCAGGAGCGGCCCAGGAAGCCCAGCGCGGCCAGCCGGGCGCTGGTCTCGCGCAGCCCGTCGAGGTCGCGGACGTCGGTGAACGCGCTGCCGACCGGGGACGGCAGCCCCGCGGCCCGGGAGGCGAGCACGCAGGTCTGGCGGGCGAGCAGCAGTCCGGGGTCGCCGGCGGCGCCGCGGGGCAGGCGCAGGTCGGCGCGCAGGTCGGCCTCGCCGAGCATGATCGAGTGCACGCCGTCGGCGGCCGCGATCTCGTGGGCGCGGGCGACCGCGCCGGCCGACTCGAGCTGGCAGATCAGCCGGGGCTCGGGGCCCCAGGCGGCGGTGGCGGCGCGGGCGGTGGCCACCTCGGCGGCCGACTCCACCTTCGCGACGCGGACCGCGGCGACGTGGCCGGCCTGCACCAGCGGGGTCAGCGCGGCGATGTCGGCGGCGAAGTCCTCGGTGGAGACCGGGTTGACGCGGACGACGACGACCGCCGCCGCGTCGTACGCCGGCAGCGCCTCGGCGAGGTGCTCACGCGCGGCGGGCCGCTGGCGCGGGTGCACGGCGTCCTCGAGGTCGACCACGATGCCGTCGGCGGCCTTCGCGGCCTTGGCCAGCAGCTCCCCGGCACGGGGGGCGGGGACGTAGAGCCAGGCGAGGGTGTCCTCGACCGGGCGGCGCTGGGTGCTCACTCAGACCACCCCGTCCGCGCGGAGCTTCTCCAGCTCCTCGGTCTCGAGGCCGAGCTCGCGCAGGACCTCGTCGGTGTCGGCGCCGTGGCCGCGGCCGGTGTGGCGGATCCGGCCGGGCTGCTCGGAGAGGCGGAACATCACGTTCGGCATCCGGATCGGGCCCAGGTCGTCGTCCTCGACGGTGGCGATCGCACCGATCGCGTTGTACTGCTCATCGACGATCACGCGGCTCATGTCGTTGACGACGGCGAGCGCTGCCTCGGCCCTGGCGAACTCCTCGACCACGACGGCGGTCGGGCGCGCGAGGATCCAGGAGCCGACGGCCTCGTCGAGGATGTCGGCGTGCTGGGCGCGCTGGTGGCCGTCGCCGAACCACGGCTCCTTGGTCAGGTCGTCGCGACCGACCAGGCGCATCACCCGCTCGGCGATGGTGTGGGCGCTGGTGGAGATCGCCACCCAGTCGCCGTCGGCGGTCTTGTAGGTGTTGCGCGGGGCGTTGTTCTCCGAGCGGTTGCCGGCACGCTGGGTGATCACGCCGAGCTGGTCGAAGACCGTGAGCTGGGAGCCCAGCATCGCCAGGATCGGCTCGATGATCGCGAGGTCGACGACCTGGCCCTTGCCGGTGGTGTCGCGCCCGCGCAGCGCCATCAGGGTGGCGATGGTGGCGGCCAGGCCGGAGATGTTGTCGGCCAGCGCCAGCGGCGGGAGGGTCGGCGGGCCGTCGGGCTGGCCGGTGGAGTGCGCGAAGCCCGACATCGCCTCGGCGATGGTGCCGAACGCCGGCTCCTTCGAGCGCGGGCCGAACTGGCCGAAGCCGGTGACCCGGGTCAGCACCAGGCCGGGGTTGACCTCGCTGAGGCGGTCGTAGGAGAGGTTCCAGCGCTCCAGGGTGCCGGGGCGGAAGTTCTCGATGACCACGTCGGCCTGCTCGACCAGGCGCAGGAAGACCTCCTGGCCGGCGGGCTGGGAGAGGTCGAGGGTGATCGTGCGCTTGTTGCGGCCGAGCACCTTCCACCACAGGCCGTGACCGTCCTTGGAGTGCCCGTGCGTGCGGGCCGGGTCGGGCTTGCGGGGGTGCTCGACCTTGATCACCTCGGCGCCGAAGTCACCCATCAGGGTCGCGGCGGACGGCCCGGCGAACAGGGTCGCCACGTCGAGGACCTTGAGGCCGGTCAGGGGCGGCAGGACGGTGTCGGTCATGGCAGGGCGGCTCCTCAGGCAGGCGTCGCGGGCAGCGGTACTCCGCGGACCCCCCGACGCTAGGCAGCCGTCCCGGCCCCCGCCATGCCTCCCGTCATCCAGTGGAAGATCGCTTCGACCCCGTCGTACGACGTCCTCAGCCGAGGCGTTCTTCGCGCCAGAAGCCGAGCTTGTCCAGCACCGGGCGGTCGGTGACGGTGAAGAGCACCGCGTCGCTGTCCGCGACGTGCTCGTACGCCGTCCAGCTCGGCACCGCGAGGACGTCGCCGCGCGACCAGGCGATCTCCCGGTCGCCGATGCGGCTGACCCCGCTGCCGGCGTAGCAGGTGACGATCTGGCTGGCGGTGGTCCGCAGCGCCGGGCGGGTCGTCCCGGCGGCGAGCCGCTCCATGAACAGCGCCGTCGTGGGCATCGCGGGATCGCCGAGCTGCACGCGGACCCGGCCGTGCTCGTCGGGCTCGGCCGCGTCGAGACGTGCGGCCGTGCTCGCCCAGGGGAAGACGAACTCGGAGTCGCGGGTGGCGCTCGTCGGCTCCTGGAAGCCGTCGGGGTGCCACTCGAGGAACATCGGCTCCAGCAGGTGCACGAGCGGCACGTCGAGGTAGTCGATCCAGTAGCCGGGCTCGGCGCCGTCGTTGCCGTGCCCGTGCCAGCACCAGCCCGGGGTGAGCAGGACGTCGCCCGGCTCCATGTCGATGCGGACGCCGTCGACGACGGTGTAGGTCCCGGGCGCCACGTCCATCACCAGGCGCAGCGCGTTGGGCGTGTGCCGGTGGCTGCGGGCCCGCTCCCCCGGCAGGATCATCTGGTAGGCGCTGACCAGCGTCCGCACGGTCGGGTAGTGGTTGCCCTCGACCGGGTTGACCAGGAACAGGTTGCGCCGCTCGGCCTGCTCCGCGGAGATCATCCGCCCCGCCGAGTCCAGGCCCGCGCGCGCGTCGGCGTAGCGCCACACCGCCGGGTCGTGCTGCGGGCGCGGCTCGGGCCACAGCGACGGCTCGAGCTTGCTCCAGCCGGCCATCATCGAGCGCGGCGCCAGCGCGGTGTCGAGCGCGGCCAGGTCCGGCGCCCCGGCCAGGTCCTCGACGTCGGCGGACGGGGTGTGCTCCTGCATCACGTGCCTCCTCGGCGGTACGACGGCGGGCCGCGCCGGCCCGCCGACACCGTGGCAGGCGCCCGCCGGGTCTCGCCCGTCTTCACGCACCAGGTGGAATTTCGCGCGGCGTTCGCCGTCGGCGCTCTTCCCGCGGTGCTTTTCCGCGCAATTGCTGAGATACGCCCTGTGGAACCAGCCGGTAGCAGTGTTTTTCCGCGCAATTGCGCGGAAAAACACCGACCAGCGGACAACCCCGATGAAGAACAGGTAACGCAGAGACCACGCCAGCCCGCCACCCGGACACAAGATCTTCCCGCTTTCGCGACCAGCGGCCGGACGTCCTGCCGGCGGCGAGCAGGCGGCCTCGCCCGTTCGGACCAGCGCGCGGCGCCCGGTCCGCCGCACCGTGTCGCCTGACGAAACACCGGGGCCGAACACTCCGGACCCCGCACCGTCCGCCACTCTCGAAGGACACGAATTGCCTCCCTCCTCCACCCGCCGGGCGACCCGCATCGTCGCCGGGACCCTCACGGGCGCCGCCCTGGCCCTCTCCACCCTGGCCGTCTCCTCGCCCGCCTCGACCGCGGCCCCGGCGCCGAAGCCGGCGTCCGCCACCACCCTGCCCGGCGGCCTCCAGCTCAGCACCGCCTCGATCGAGGACCTCCAGGCCGGTCTCAGCGCCGGCGACTTCACCTCCGTCGACCTGGTCGAGGCCTACCTCGCCCGGATCGCCGCCATCGACGCCAGCGGCCCCCGGCTGAACTCGGTGCGCCAGATCGCCGCCGACGCCCGCGCCCAGGCGGTCGCCGCTGACCGCGCCCGAGCTGCCGGGCAGACCGGTCCCCTGCTCGGCATCCCGATCCTGATCAAGGACAACATCGACGCCGCCGGCATGCCGACCACGGCCGGCAGCGTCGCGCTGGCGAACTCGTTCCCCGCGGCGGATGCGCCCGCGACCGCGGCGCTGCGCGAGGCCGGCGCGATCATCCTGGGCAAGACCAATCTCACGGAGTTCGCCAACTACACGACCAGCGGGATGCCCGCCGGCTACAGCTCGCTGGGCGGCCAGGTCCTCAACGCCTACGACCTGTCCCAGACCCCGAGCGGCTCGAGCGCCGGTTCCGGCGTCGCTGCCTCGACGGCTCTGGCCGCCGCCACGGTCGGGTCGGAGACCTCCGGGTCCATCCTCAGCCCGGCCAACGCCAACTCCCTCGTCGGAGTCAAGCCGACCGTCGGACTGATCAGCCGCACCGGCGTCATCCCGATCTCCGCCTCCCAGGACACCGTGGGCCCGATGGCGCGCTCGGTGTACGACGCCGCCGCCGTTCTCACCGGCCTGACCACGGGCGCCGATCCCGAGGACAGCGCCACCGCTGGCGCGGATGTCTACGACGACGTCGACTACACCGCCGGGCTCTCCGAGACCGCCCTCGAAGGCGTGCGCCTCGGCGTGGTCGCCTCGACCAACGAGGCGTACAACACCGCACTCACCGTGCTCGAGGCCCAGGGAGCCACCCTCGTCCCGGTGACCGCTCCGGCCAGCTCCCAGCAGCCGGGCATCCTCTCCTACGAGTTCGAGCGCGACCTCAACGCCTATCTGGCCCGCCTCCCCGAGAGTGCGCCCATGGACACGCTGAGCGACATCATCGCGTTCAACAACGCCCACGCCGGCGTGGCACTGAAGTTCGGCCAGACCCTGCTCACCGCCTCCGAGGCCGTCGACCTCACCGACCCCGCGCAGCTCGAGGCCTACGAGACCGCCCGCGACCTGGGCATCGCCGAGAGCCGCGCCAACATCGATGCCGTGCTCGAGGCGAACGACCTCGACGCCATCGTCAGCAACGCCGGCACCACCGGCATCGGTGCCCGCGCCGGGTACCCGTCGGTCACGCTCCCGGCCGGCTACGCGCCCACCAACAGGCGTCCGGTCGCGGTCACCTTCCTGGGCACCGCCTACACCGAAGCGGCCTTGCTCGGGTACGCCGCGGACTTCGAGGCGGCCGCCGACGTGTGGCTGCCGCCGGAGCTGATCAACCCCACCGCGTTCACCTGCACCCCGCTGGCCAGCGCCGACTCCGTCCGGGACTGTGACGAGCCGGAGCCGCAGATCGCGACCTCGGCGACCCTGGCGTCGTTCGTCCGCAACCCGGTGCTCAAGGGCCAGCGGGCCAAGGTGCGGGTCGCCGTCGCAGCCGGTGGCGAGCAGGCCACCGGACGGGTAATCGCCACTGTCAAGGGCAAGGTCGTCGGCCGGGCCACGCTCACGCGGGCCGGGCGCGCCACGATCACGCTGAAGAAGCTGGGGGCCGGACGCCACCGCGTCGTCCTCGGCTACGCCGGCAGCGACACCGTGGCGCCGTCGAAGGACGCGCTGACGCTGGTGGTCAAGCGCAAGAAGTAGCCGCGCCGCGGGCCACGCGGGTGCCGCCCCTCAACGCGGCACCCGCAACCCCCGCTCCCCCGCGACCCGCTCGGCGATCTCGTAGCCCGCGTCCACGTGGCGGAACACCCCCATCGCCGGGTCGTTGGTGAGCACCCGCTCGAGCTTCTGGGCGGCGAGGTCGGTGCCGTCGGCGACGCAGACCTGGCCGGCGTGCAGCGAGCGGCCCATGCCGACGCCGCCGCCGTGGTGGAAGGAGACCCAGGTGGCACCCGAGGCGGTGTTGACCAGGGCGTTGAGCACCGCCCAGTCGGCGATCGCGTCGGAGCCGTCGGCCATCGCCTCCGTCTCGCGGTACGGCGAGGCGACCGAGCCGCAGTCGAGGTGGTCGCGGCCGATCACCACCGGCGCGCGCAGCTCGCCGCTGCGCACCATCTCGTTGAACCGCAGCCCGGCGAGGTGGCGCTGGCCGTAGCCGAGCCAGCAGATCCGCGCCGGCAGCCCCTGGAACGCCACCCGCTCCTGGGCGATCGTGATCCAGCGCCGCAGCCGCTCGTCGTCGGGGAACAGCTCGAGCACCGCCGCGTCGGTGGCCGCGATGTCGGCCGGGTCGCCGGAGAGCGCGGCCCAGCGGAACGGGCCCTTGCCCTGGCAGAACAGCGGGCGGATGTAGGCGGGCACGAAGCCGGGGATGTCGAAGGCCCGGGCGCAGCCGCCCTTGCGCGCCTCGTCGCGGATCGAGTTGCCGTAGTCGAAGACCTCCGCGCCCGCGTCGGCGAACGCGACCATCGCCGCCACCTGCGTGGCCATCGAGGCCCGGGCCCGCTCGGTGAATCCCGCGGGGTCCTCGGCCGCCGCCTGCTGCCAGTCCTCGAAGGCCACCCCGACCGGGAGGTAGGCCAGCGGGTCGTGCGCGGAGGTCTGGTCGGTGATCACGTCGAGGGGCGCCCCCGCCGCCTGCAGCGCCGGGAACACCTCCGCGGCGTTGCCGAGCACCCCGATCGACAGCGCCCGCCGTTCGTCGCGTGCGGCCACGGCCAGCGAGAGCGCGTGCTCCAGCGACTCCGCACGCACGTCGAGGTAGCGGTGCTCCAGGCGGCGCTCGATCCGCGCCGCGTCGACCTCGACGCAGATCGCCACCCCGTCGTTCATCGTCACCGCCAGCGGCTGCGCGCCGCCCATCCCGCCGAGACCCCCGGTGAGCGTGATGGTCCCGGCAAGCGTGCCGCCGAAGCGCTTGTCGGCCACCGCCGCGAACGTCTCGAAGGTGCCCTGCAGGATCCCCTGGGTGCCGATATAGATCCACGACCCGGCGGTCATCTGCCCGTACATCGTCAGCCCGAGGTCCTCCAGGCGGCGGAACTCCTCCCAGTTCGCCCAGTCGCCGACCAGGTTGGAGTTCGCGATCAGCACCCGCGGCGCCCACTCGTGGGTGCGCACCACCCCCACCGGCTTGCCCGACTGCACCAGCAGCGTCTCGTCGTCGCCGAGCGTGCTCAGCGCGCGCACCAGCGCGTCGTACGCCGCCCAGCTGCGCGCCGCCTTGCCGGTGCCGCCATAGACGACGAGGTCCTCGGGACGCTCCGCGACCTCCGGGTCCAGGTTGTTCATCAGCATCCGCAGCGCCGCCTCGGTCTGCCACGAGCGCGCGGTGAGGGCGCTGCCCCGTGCCGCCCGGACCGGCCCCTGGCCCGTCGTCATCTCGCTCATCGCAGCTCCCCGATCTCCTCCTCGGCGGCGGCCACCACGGCGCCGCAGCGCACGAGGTCGACGGCCACCTCGATCTCCGGGGCCAGGAACCGGTCCGGCCCCGGGCCCTCCACTCCGGCCCCGCGCAGCAGCGCGACCACCGCGTCGGTCCCCGCAGCAGGGATCAGCGGCGCGCGCAGGTCGAGCGCCCGCGCCGCGGTCAGCACCTCGATCGCCAGCACCCGGGTGAGCCCCTCGACGCTGCGGCGCAGCTTGCGCGCGGCCGACCAGCCCATCGAGACGTGGTCCTCCTGCATCGCGCTGGAGGGGATCGAGTCGACCGAGGCGGGCACCGCGAGCCGCTTGAGCTCGGTGACGATCGCGGCCTGGGTGTACTGCGCGATCATGTGCCCGCTGTCCACGCCCGGGTCCGCGGCGAGGAACGCCGGCAGCCCGTGGCTGCGCGCGACGTCGAGGAACCGGTCGGTACGCCGCTCGCTCATCGAGGCCACGTCGGCGGCCGCGATCGCCAGGAAGTCCAGGACGTAGCCCAGCGGCGCCCCGTGGAAGTTGCCGTTGGACTCCACCCGGTCCCCGAGCACCACCGGGTTGTCGACGGCGGCGGCCAGCTCGCGCGCGGCGACGCTCGCGGCGTGCTCGACGGTGTCGCGGGCCGCGCCGTGGACCTGCGGCGCACAGCGCAGCGAGTAGGCGTCCTGCACCCGGTTGCAGTCCCGGCCGCGGTGCGAGGCCACCACCCCGGAGCCGGCGAGCAGCGCGCTCAGGTTGGCGGCCGAGTCGGCCTGACCCGGATGCGGGCGCAGCGCCTGGAGCTCGGCGGCGAAGACCCGGTCAGTGCCGAGCAGCCCCTCGACCGACATCGCCGCGGCGACGTCGGCGCTGCGCAGCAGCAGGCGCAGGTCCTCCAGCGCCAGCACCAGCATGCCGAGCATGCCGTCGGTGCCGTTGATCAGCGCGAGCCCCTCCTTCGGACCCAGCTCGACCGGGGCGAGGCCGACCTCGGCCAGCGCCTCCGCAGCCGGGCGCAGCACGCCGGCGCGATCACGCACCGGGCCCTCGCCGAGCAGCGCCAGCGCGCAGTGCGCCAGCGGGGCGAGGTCCCCGGAGCAGCCCAGCGAACCGTGCTCGTGCACCACCGGGGTGATCCCCTGGCTCAGCAGCCCGGCGAGCAGCTCGGCGGTCGCCGGGCGCACCCCGGTGTGCCCGGTCGCGAGCGTGGAGAGCCGCAGCAGCATCAGCGCCCGCACCACCTCCCGCTCCACCTCCGGGCCCGACCCCGCGGCGTGCGAGCGGACCAGGGAGCGCTGCAGCTGGGCGCGCTTCGCCAGCGGCACGTGCCGCGTCGCCAGGGCGCCGAACCCCGTCGAGACGCCGTACGACGGCTCCGGCGCGGCCGCGAGCGCATCGACGGTTTCCCGGCCCCGCGCGATCGCGGCGCGGGCCGCCGCGGAGAGCTCCACCGGCGCGCCACCCCGCGTCACCGCGACGAGGTCGGCGGGGTGGAGCGGGGCGACATCGACGACCACTGTCCTCACCATCGACCCATCCAACGCCCGCCGGCCACGCGCGTCGACCCCTCCACCTTCCCCAGCCCGCTGCGCCACCGCCGTTCACACCGCACTGGTCCGGACCACCGCGAGCCACTTGCGCCTCGCGTGTCACACATCGCCCACCGGTGGGTAGGGGATGTCGCGCGAATGCGTAGCCCGACGCGAAGTAACTCGTTGTTCGGGAATCCCCACCCCCTCTCGTTCAGGAGCCCCCCATGCGACGTCTGCTGTCTCTCGGCACCGCGCTCGCGATCGCGCTCGTGCTGCCGGCGATGCCGTCAGCACACGCCGCGCCCGCCGCCTCCCCCGTCAAGGCCTCGCCCGAGTGGACGAGCATCACCACCTCCGCGACCCCGGCCGCCAAGGCCGGGAAGGGCCGCTTCACCGAGTTCGCCCTGGCCGGCGGCGGCTACGGCACCCGGATCGAGGGCGGCAGCCTGCCGGCCTCCTCCGGGCGTACGGCGCACAAGGTCATCGGCTGCACCAACGAGGTCGGCCTCAAGCGCCAGAACAGCCTCGCCGGCGTCACCATCCCCGGTCTCGGCGAGGTCGGCGCGATCAAGACCACCAACCGCACCCGCCGCTACAAGTCCGGCCGCGTCGCGTCGATCACCACCCAGAAGATCGCCGGCATCACGCTGGCCAACAACGCCTTCGGCAAGCTCGAGCTGGGCGCGATCAGCACCCGCGCCGAGGCCTACCACGACCCGAAGACCGGCTTCGGCACCGATGTCTCGACCAACCTGCTCAGCCTCTGGTTCACCCCCCAGGGCGGCAAGCGGACCGGGTTCGACGTCCCGCTGCCCGGCCAGCCGATCAACATCCCCGGCCTCGGCCGCGTCTCGCTGGGCAACAAGGAGAGCGTCGTCAACAAGTCGCGCGCCGTCGCCCGCGCCGACGCGCTCGAGGTGTACATCGCCCCGACCAAGACCCGCATCCGGGTCGCGCACAGCTCCGCGAAGATCTTCAGCGACATCCGGACCGGCCTGTTCCGCGGCCGCGCCGGCACCCTCGAGGCCAAGGCCCTGGCCGGCCTGCTCGACGTCGGTCGCACCCAGAACATCGTGATGCCGTGCTCGGGCACCGGCGGCAAGGTCAAGAAGGACTCGGTGCTCGACGTCGACCTGCCCGGCGTCCTGGAGGTCTCGGTGGGCGGCAGCCGCCAGATGGGCAAGCAGAACGCCCGTCGCGCCTGGGGCTATGAGGAGTCCAGCCTGGCCCGCGTCGCCCTCGGCGGCGACCTGCTCGTCATCGACGGCATCAAGGCCTCGGTGAAGGCCAACCGGCTGCGCTCGCAGAAGCCGAACAGCCGCACCAAGGTCGACACCTCGGGCACCACGGTCGGCAGCATCACGCTCAACGGCCAGAAGCTGACCCTGCCGAAGGACATCCCCTCGATCGAGATCCCGGGCCTGCCGCTGCTCTCGGTGAAGTTCAACGTCGTCGAGCGGGGCAAGTGGGGCGCCAAGGCGATCGCCGTGCAGCTCAGCGTGCTCGACGTCAGCAGCGAGTTCTACGGCGCCAAGATCAACCTCGGCACCGCGATGTTGAAGATCTACGACGCCAAGCGCTGAGCGCCGGCGTCCCCGGCCGGCACCCGCCGGCCAGCACCACCGCACCATCCGCGCAGCGGCACCGCACCGGGCGGGGACCCACAGGTCCCCGCCCGTTGTCCTGCTCGGCGAGAATGGAGATGCGCATCACAACGACCTGCGCACGAGGGTCCGGAATCGGGCTCGCACTACATGTTACCGACGGGTAGAGTCGCTCTCATGTCGAGCGGGCGACCACCGCTCTCGGCGAGCCCCCTAGGCTCGCGATCGTGCCCGGTGCCGGGCACGCACCACGACGAGGAGCCGTAGTCCATGCAGATCTTCGCCATCGTTGTCTCGTTGGCCTTCACCGTGGTCGCCGTCACCATGACCGCGATCGCCGTCCGCAGCATCCTTGCGACCCTGCGCGTCGGTGGCCCGACCACGGGCCGCACCGACCAGCCGGGGCGCCGCTCCTGGACGATGGTCAAGGAAACGTTGGGTCACACCCGGATGCTCCAGTGGCACTGGGTCGGCATCATGCACTGGTTCGTCTACGCCGGGTTCATCGTGCTCGCCGGCGCGGTCGCGACGGGCTACTTCCAGCTGTTCAAGCCGGACTTCGCGCTGCCGATCATCGGCCACTTCTTCGCCTACGAGTGGCTCAGCGAGGGCCTCGGCCTGCTGAGCACCATCGGCATCGTCTTCCTGATCATCTACCGACAGGTGAACCACCCCCGGCGCAAGGGGAAGAAGAGCCGCTTCTACGGCTCCAACTTCTGGCAGGCCTACTTCGTCGAGGCCATGGCGCTGCTCGAGGGCTCCGCGATCCTGTTCATCCGCGGCGCGGAGTACAACCTGGGCCGGATCGCCAGCGACCACCCCGAGGACTTCGACCGCTTCCACTTCCCGATCAGCTCGGTGGTCGGCGACGCGCTCTTCCCGACCTCCGCCGGCTCCGAGGGCACCCTCGAGACCATCATCATCGTGATCGCGATGCTCAAGATCGTCACCGCGATGGTCTGGCTGATGGTGATCGCCAACAACCTCACGATGGGCGTGGCCTGGCACCGCTTCACCGCCTGGCCCAACATCTGGTTCAAGCGCGAGGGCTCCGGCCGCACCGCGCTGGGCGGCATGAAGCCGCTGACCAACGACGGCAAGGCCGTCACGCTCGACGACATCGACGACCTCGACGAGGACGCCACGCTGGGTGTCGGCAAGCTGGAGGACTTCTCCTGGAAGGGCATCCTCGACTTCACGACCTGCACCGAGTGCGGTCGCTGCCAGAGCCAGTGCCCGGCCTGGAACACCGACAAGCCGCTGTCCCCGAAGCTGCTCATCACCGCGCTGCGCGACCACGCCTACGCCAAGGCGCCGTACTCCATCGCCGGCGGCGAGGGCAGCGAGGCTGCCACCGCGCTGCTGGAGAACGACGAGGTGCTGGCCCGCGAGGCTGCGCGCCCGCTGGTCGGCAAGACCGACCCCGACGAGTGGTTCTACATGCCGGAGTCCGGCTCCGCGGTGATCGACGAGGACGTGCTCTGGTCGTGCACCTCGTGCGGTGCCTGCGTCCAGCAGTGCCCCGTCGACATCGAGCACGTCGACCACATCATGGACATGCGCCGCTACCAGGTGCTGGTGGAGTCGAACTTCCCCGCCGAGCTCAACGGGCTGTTCAAGGGCCTGGAGAACAAGGGCAACCCGTGGAACATGTCCGCGAACGCCCGCCTCGACTGGGCCAAGGACCTGCCCTTCGACGTCAAGGTCGTCGGTGACGACATCGAGTCGCTCGAGGAGGTCGACTGGCTGTTCTGGGTCGGCTGCGCCGGCGCCTACGAGGACCGCGCCAAGAAGACCACCCGCGCGGTCGCCGAGCTGCTCGACATGGCCGGCGTCTCCTTCGGCGTCCTCGGCAACGGCGAGACCTGCAGCGGCGACCCCGCCCGCCGCGCCGGCAACGAGTTCGTCTTCCAGGGCCTGGCCACCCAGAACGTCGAGACGTTCAAGGAGTACAAGGTCAAGAAGGCCGTCACGACCTGTGCGCACTGCTTCAACACGCTGAAGAACGAGTACAAGGAGTTCGGCATCGAGCTGGAGGTGGTCCACCACACCCAGCTGCTGAACCGCCTGGTCCGCGAGGGCAAGCTGACGCCGGTCAACGACGGCGCCGGCGCCCACAAGCGCACGATCACCTACCACGACCCCTGCTACATCGGTCGCCACAACGGGGTCTACGAGCCGCCGCGCGAGCTGCTCCAGGTGCTCCCGGGCGCCGAGGTCCGCGAGATGGAGCGCAACTCCGAGCGGTCCTTCTGCTGCGGCGCCGGTGGCGCTCGCATGTGGATGGAGGAGAACCTCGGCGAGCGGATCAACGTCAACCGCACCGTGGAGGCCGTCGGCACCGGTGCCGACCAGATCGCGACCGGCTGCCCGTTCTGCCGCGTGATGCTCTCCGACGGCCTCACCGCCCAGCAGGCCAAGGGCGAGGCCCGCGAGGAGGTCGAGGTCCTCGACGTCGCGCAGATGCTGCTCGCCTCGGTCAAGGGCGAGATGGCCACCAAGCTGGCCCCGGGCAGCGGTACGGCGCCGGTCGCGGCTCCCGCTGCGAAGGCGGCTCCTGCGGCGAAGGCCGCGGGGTCGGACGCCGACGTGGCGACGAAGGCCGAGCCGGAGTCGGGCGACGTCACCCAGACCGAGAACACCGTGACCGCGACCGAGGACGCCGGCCCGGCGGCCAAGGCCTCCGGTGGCACCTCGCTCTTCGACGACGCCTCGTCGATGTTCGACGAGCCGGCCACCGCTGCCGCCGAGAAGTCGGTGGCGCAGGAGGCCCAGGCGGCCAAGCCCGCCTCCAGCGGTGGCTCGCTCTTCGACCTCGGCGGCGACGAGCCGGAGGCTGCGGCTGCCCCGACGAAGGCTGCTCCGGCGAAGGCTGCCAAGACCGAGACCGACCTCGGCTCCGGCGGGTCGCTGTTTGACCTGGGCGGCGATGGGCCGGCTGCTCCCGCGGCCGCGCCTGCGCCGGCTGAGGCCAAGGCCGAGACCAAGACTGAGCCTGCCAAGGCGGAGCCCGCCGCGGCGGCGCCTGCCAAGCCGGAGGTCGACCTGGGCGCTGGCGGTTCGCTGTTCGACCTGGTCGCCGAGGAGCCGGCCGCACCGGCGGCCGAGTCCAAGACCGAGCCCAAGGCTGAGCCCGCCCCGGCGGCGCCGGTCGAGGCCAAGGCTGAGCCCGCCCCGGCGGCGGCTGTCGAGCCGCAGGCCGACGTCGACTTCGACAACCTGGGCTCGCTGTTCGACCTGTCCGCACCCGAGGCGGCTCCGGCCGCTCCGGCTCCGGCGGCTCCTGCTCCTGCTGCGGCAGAGGAGGCGCCGGCGCCGACCGCTCCGGCCGAGACCCCGGCGGAGCCCGAGCCGGTCGCGGAGGCTGCGCCCGCAGCGCCCGCGCCCGTCGTAGCCGACTCCCCCGCCCCGGCGACGGACGTCGACTTCGACAACCTGGGTTCGCTCTTCGACATCGCGACCCCCGAGGCGGCTCCGGCTCCGACTCAGACTGCGGCAGCTCCGGCTCCGGAGGCCGCCGCCCCCGCGCCGACCGCCGCGGTCACCGAGACCGCAGCTCCCGAGCAGGCGAGCGGCGCCGCGGTCAGCGAGGCGGCCACCGAGGAGGAGCCCGAGTCCGAGACGCCGGTCGAGGACGAGCCGGTCGAGGACGAGCCCACCGAGGAGGAGCCGGCCGAGAAGAAGCCGACCCCCGCCGTCAACGGCGAGGCACACCAGCCCCGCACCGACGCGGACATCCACAGCACCGGGTCGCTGTTCGACCTCTGACCACCTGGTCACGACCGACGGGTCGTGCGGACGAGACACCTCGCCCGCACGGCCCGTTCGTCATTTCGAGGCGAGCGGCCCGACGTACCGGCCAGCACACGGCGCGGCCCTGGGCCCGGGCCACGATTGGTCACGAACGACACCGAAACGCCCCCCAACGCTGTCGTTGGGGACCAAACGTGAGGGGTCCGCGGCGCGGGACCGTCCAACCAGCCCGACGCGGGGCCTCCGCCCCGGGGCCTCACCACCCGCCACCACGAATGGTCACGAACGACACCGCAACACCCCCCAACACTGTCGTTGGGGACCAAACGAGAGGGGTCCGCGGCGCGGGGCCCTCCGACCAGCTCCGCGCGGGGCCCCCACCCCGGGCCTCACCACCCGCCACCACGAATGGTCACGAACGACACCGAAACGGCCCCCAACGCTGTCGTTGGGGACCAAACGTGAGGGGTCGGAGCCTCAGGCCCGCTCGTCGGGGGCGGTGGCGCCGGCGTCCGCGGCCGGCGCGGCCGGGTCGCCAGCGTCAGGGGCGCCGGCGCCCGACACCAGCAGCGGGCGCAGCCACGCCCAGAGGAGGAATCCCAGGCCGGCGGCGAGCATCGCGAGGCCCGACCACAGGTTGGCGTTGACGCCACCGGTCTTCTCGGTGGCCGGGTCACCGAAGAGGCCCATCAGCACCAGGATCACGCCGTACGTCGCGATCAGCAGGCCGATGACGTTGCGGATGTCGAGCGCGCCGGCCTTGTGGCGTCGCTCAGCACGGCGGGACTTCGAACGCTGCGACATCGAGACTCCCTGCTCAGAAGGCGAAGTTGAGGATGATGACCATGACGAGCGCGACGCCGGCGAGCGGCAGCGTGCGGCGGTACCAGGGGTACGTCGCCTCGTCCGCGTCGACGAGGTTCTCGCGCGGGGTCTCGGAGTAGACCAGGCCGACCAGCTCTGCGCGGGGCTTGGGCTTGGTGACCAGCGATACCGCGATGCTGAGCAGCACGTCGACCACGAACGCCGCGCCGGCGGCCACGAACGACGCGCCCTGGCCGCTGAGCGGGAGTACGCCGAGGCTCAGCGAGCCGAAGGAGTCCTCGCTGAGGAACGCCACCGAGACCGCCGCCAGGGTGCCGGCCACCAGGCCGACCCAGCCCGCGGTCGCGGTCATCCGGCGCCAGAACATGCCGAGGATGAAGGTCGCGAAGAGCGGGGCGTTGAAGAACCCGAACAGCGTCTGGAGGTAGTCCATGATGTTCGAGAAGCTCGAGGCGAAGAACGCGGTGCCGATCGCCGCCGCGGTCGCGCCGACGGTCGCGAGCCGGCCGACGCGCAGGTAGTAGGCGTCGTCGCGGTCCTTCACGACGTAGCGCTGCCACAGGTCGTAGGAGAACACCGCGTTGAACGCGGAGATGTTGGCCGCCATGCCGGCCATGAACGCCGCGAGCAGGCCGGTGATCGCCAGGCCGAGCAACCCGTTGGGCAACAGGTCGCGCATCAAGTAGAGCAACGAGTCGTTGAGCTTGACGGTGCCGCTGGCGCCGCCCTCGACGGTCTCACCGGCCTTGGTCTGGGCGATCTCGGTGACGAGCACCGCCGCGATCATGCCGGGCAGGATCGTGATGAACGGGACGAACATCTTCGGGAAGGCGCCGATGATCGGCGTCTTGCGCGCCGAGCTGATCGAGTCCGAGGCCATCGCGCGCTGGACCTCGACGAAGTTCGTCGTCCAGTAGCCGAAGGACAGCACGAAGCCGAGACCGAAGACGATGCCGATGACCGAGAGGAAGCTGGAGTCGAAGCCGGTGAGCGCGTTGCCGGGCCAGGAGTTCAGCTGCTCGGCCGCCGAGGCGGAGCCGCCGGTGCCGGCGTTCTCGGTGATCTTGTCCTTCAGCCCGCCCCAGCCGCCGACGCGGTCCAGGCCGATGAGGGTCAGCGGCAGCAGCGCGGCCACGATCACGAAGAACTGCAGCACCTCGTTGTAGATCGCCGCGCTCAGTCCGCCCAGGGTGATGTAGGAGAGCACCACGATCGCGGCCACCAGCAGCGCCACGATCAGGTCCCAGCCGAGCAGCGCCTGGATGATCGTGCCGAGCAGGTAGAGGTTGATGCCGGCGATCAGGAGCTGGGCGACCGCGAAGGACAGCGAGTTGACCAGGTGGGCGCCGGTGCCGAAGCGGCGGTACATGAACTCCGGGACCGAGCGGACCTTGGACCCGTAGTAGAACGGCATCATCACGACGCCGAGGAACAGCATCGCCGGGATCGCGCCCACCCAGAAGTAGTGGACCGCCGGCAGGCCGTACTCCGCACCGTTGGCGGACATGCCCATGATCTCCACGGCGCCGAGGTTGGCCGAGATGAACGCCAGGCCGGTCACCCACGCCGGGAGCGAGCGCCCCGAGAGGAAGAAGTCCACCGAGTCCGACACCTGGCGCCGGGCGAGCACGCCGATGCCGATGACGACGGCGAAGTACAGCGCGATGACCAGGTAGTCGACGGGCTGGGCATCGATCAGGGTCCCTGCCGCGGTCGGAGCATCCATCAGCCAACGCCTCTCTGCGCGTGCCCCGCACGACCCGTGCGCGCGATGAGCATCAGGTCGGGTGCCCGTTCGTCCGAGGGAGCAAACCGACGGGTGACGGGCCGCACAAGACCCGGCACGGCGCCCATCGACGGCACGTCGACGTCAGCACGACATCACCAGACCCTTGACCTGACATCATCGTGGTGTCACCGTGGTGCGTATGGACATCACGCCGTACGTCGAGAGCCTGCGCCGCGACCTGGCCGCCGCGGCGGCCACGGGCGATGAGGAGGTACGCCGCGCGGCCGAGCGCCTCGGCCACGCACTCGACCCCGCGGCCCGGCTGGCGATCATGGAGGCGGTCTCCCAGGCGGCCAGCGAGATCACCGCGGAGATGCCCGCCGGCGGGGTGGACGTGCGCCTCGACGGGCGCGAGCTCGCGTTCGTGGTGGACTCCCTCCCGCCGGCCCCCCCGACCCCTCCGACCCCGCCCGCACCCCCGGCCGCGGGCGCGGGCGCGGAGGACGAGGAGGAGGACAGCGTCGCCCGGATCACGCTGCGGATGCCCGAATCGGTGAAGGCCCGGGCTGAGGAGCTCGCGGCCAGGTCCGGTCAGTCGCTCAACGCCTGGCTGGTGCAGGCGATCCGCGCCGCCACCCAGGAGCACGCCGTCAACGTCGACATCGACCTCTCCAGCATCCCCTTCCTCGGCTCCGACCCGCTGGGTCTGGGCCGCCCCGGCAACCGTCGGATGACCGGTTGGCTCTGAGCCCGAGCACCAGAAGGCATCGGCCGTACGAGGAGACACCATGAGCATCGTCCGCACCCACGACCTCCCGACCCCCGACCCGGTCGACCTCCTCGTCGAGCTCCGTCACGGCCGCATCGAGCTCACCGCGACGCAGACCGACGTGACCCGGGTCCGGGTCATCGGCGCCGACGCCCCGGCCACCACCGTGGTGCAGCGCGGGGACCGGATCGAGGTGCTCGCCCCGCAGCACCGCTCCGGCTTCCTCGGCGGCGCCGAGGCCGACCTGGTCGTCGAGGTCGAGCTGCCGACGGCGAGCAACGCGGCACTGCGTACCGCCTCCGCCGGCGTCAGCGTGGCCGGGTCGCTGGCCAGCCTCCAGGTCCGCACCGGCTCCGGGCAGGTGCGGGTCGAGGAGCTCACCGGGCCCGCACAGATCGAGAGCGGGTCGGGCACCGTGCGCATCGAGCGCGCGCTCGCCGACCTCCGCGTGAAGAGCGGATCCGGTGACGTCGTCCTGGGTTGCAGCACCGGCGCGATGACGACCTCCACCGGGTCCGGCGACGTCGTGATCGGCGAGCTCGAGGGCGCCGGCGTCGTCAAGACCGGCACCGGCGACCTGCGGATCCGCACACTGGCCGCCGACGTCACCCTCACCACCGGCAGCGGGGACCTCACGGTCGCCACGGCCACCCGCGGCCGGCTGCGGAGCACCGGCGCGTCCGGCGACGTGCGCGTCGGCGTACCCGACGGCGTCGCGGTGTGGACCGACGTCACCACGATCAGCGGCACCGTCCGCTCCGACCTCGCGGGCACCGGCGCCCCCGCCGAGGGTCAGGACCACATCGAGCTGCGCGCCACCACCGTCAGCGGCGACATCGTCGTGGTGCCGGCCTGACGCGTCACCCGTCCCGGGCCGAGACGGCCCCCGCACCCGAGGAGCACCCCATGAGCGAGTTCCGTCCCCTCATCGAGGAGCAGGCACGCCACCAGATCGACGAGCGGATCGCCCGGGCCTCCAGCCCGCGTGTCCCGCGCCTGCCCCGGCGTCACCGCCTCGCGGCCGGTCTGCGCCGGGTCGCGGATCGTCTCGAGAACTGAAGCCGGGTCAGGACTTCATGGCGACGCCGTGGCGCCAGTAGCCCATGAAGGCCACCTGGCGGCGGTCGAAGCCGTGGTCCTTGACCAGCGCGCGGCGCAGCCCGGTGACCATGCGCGACTCCCCCGCGATCCACAGGTAGAGCCCGTCGCGGACGTCGGCCTCCCCCAGCACCGCCGGGTCGAGCACCGCCTCGCCGGAGGAGGAGTACGTCGGGGTCTCCCACAGGTCGGGGTCGACCTCGTCCTCGGCGACCTCCGCCACCGCGGTCTCCGCGGCCTCGGCGAGCCCGAGGTGCTCGAGCACCGCGAGGTGCAGGCGGGAGCCGAGCGGGGCGCCCTCGCGGGGCAGCCAGACGATCTGGACGCCCTCGGGGTGCACCACCGAGAGGATGTCCCCGATCCGGGGGACCTCGAGGAAGGCGGCACCCTGGGCCTCGGGCGGCAGCTGGGCCAGGATCGCGGTGATCGCGGGGACCGCGGTCTCGTCGCCGGCCAGCAGCACCCGCGACGCGGCCCCGGGCACGAACTCGATGCCGCCGAACTGCTGGCCACGGCGCGGCGCCAGCACCACTGCCCGGTCGCCCACGCGCGCGGCGGCGGCCCAGGCCGCACCCGGCCCGGACTCGCCGTCCTCGTGCAGCACGATGTCCACGACGATCCGGGTGTCGGCGCCCTGGCCGCGGACCTCGCGGATCGTGTAGGTCCGCATCACCCCGCGTTCCTCGACCGGCCGCTCCAGCCAGGCGGCGTACCACCCGGCGTCGGCGTCCTCGAAGCTCGGCAGCGGCGCGCCCGGGGCGTGCGGGACGATCAACTTGAAGCGCTGGTCCCACCACGGACCGTCGACCCCGAGCTCGGCCAGCGCGGGGCTGCCGAGCTCGAGACGCACGAAGCTGGGCGAGATCCGGTCCACGCGACGCACCTCGACCTCCTCCAGAAGCATGGGGAGGGCGTGCGTGGGTGTGGCGGTCATCGGGTTCCCGTCGTTGGCGTTAGGCAAACCTAACCTTACGCCCGCAGGTGGTCCCTCGCAGCCGGGCGATCAGATCGGCGTGCGGTGGAAGTTCTGGAAGGAGCGCGACGGGGTGGGACCGCGCTGGCCCTGGTAGCGCGAGCCGTACTTCGCCGAGCCGTAGGGGTGCTCCGAGGGCGAGGTCAGCCGGAAGAAGCAGAACTGGCCGATCTTCATCCCCGGGTAGAGCTTGATCGGCAGCGTGGCGACGTTGGCCAGCTCCAACGTGACGTGGCCGGAGAAACCCGGGTCGACGAAGCCGGCGGTGGCGTGGGTGAGCAGGCCGAGACGGCCCAGGGAGGACTTGCCCTCCACCCGGGCCGCGACGTCGTCGGGGAGGGTCAGCACCTCGTAGGTGGAGCCGAGCACGAACTCGCCGGGGTGCAGGATGAACGGCTCGTCGCCCTCCGGCTCGACCTCGCGGGTCAGGTCGCTCTGGTCCGCGGCGGGGTCGATGTGGGGGTATCGGTGGTTCTCGAACACCCGGAAGAACCGGTCCAGCCGCACGTCCACCGACGACGGCTGCAGCATCGCCGGGTCCCAGGGGTCGAGCGCGACCCGTCCGGACACGATCTCGGCGGTGATGTCGCGATCAGAGAGCAGCACGCGCTCAACCTACCGGCAGCGAGATCGACGGCGGGAGGTCCGCGCCCATCTGGGACGATCGCGCGGTGAGTCTCTCCCGTCAGGTACGCCGCGCCTCCCTCACCGGACTCCTGGCGGTGGCCAGCGTCGCGCTGGTCAACCTCACCCTGCTCGGTTATCTCGCCGCCGTCGTGAACCCCGCCATCGACAAGATCGGCACCGGCGCACGGGCCGAGCGGACGAAGCACATGGCGATGATCGACCAGGAGACCGGGCTGCGCGCCTACCTGATCACCGGCGACCGCGAGATGCTCGACGTCTACTTCGTGGCCCGTCAGGAGCTCGCCGGTCGCCTGGCGACCGCCCGGGAGGCCTTCGAGGACGAGGCCGAGCTCCCGGCGCTGCTGGATGAGCAGGAGGAGCGGATCCGGCGCTGGACCACCGAGTGGGCGCAGCCGGCGATGGCCCGCGGCGCGACGTTCAGCCGCAGCGCCGTGGACGCTGAACGCCGCCAGTTCGTGCGCGATGGCCAGACGCTGTTCGACGACTACCGCGACGCCTACCAGGAGGTCCAGGAGGCCGCCGACGCCCGCCGCGAGAGCCTGGACGCCCACCGCCAGGAGGTCATCCAGGTGGCGCTGGTCGCCGAGGTGCTGCTGCTGGTCGGCGGTGTGCTGATGATGGCTGTGCAACGGCGGCGACTGGTCGGTTCGGTGGTCGCCCCCGTCGACCAGCTGCTCACCCAGATCCGCACCCTCGGCCGGGGCGACCTCACCGCCCGCAACGAGGTCGCGCACCCCCGAGAGCTGAGCGCCATCGGCGAGGGGCTCGACGAGATGGCCGACGCGCTGAGCGCCGCGCGCGAGGACACCCGGCGTCACGAGGCCGAGCTGATCGAGGCCCGGCGTACCGCCGAGGGGGCGAACACCGCCAAGTCGGCGTTCCTGGCCACGATGAGCCACGAGATCCGCACCCCGATGAACGCCGTCATCGGCATGTCCGAGCTGCTGCTCGACACCGACCTCGCCGCAGACCAGCGCGAGTACGCCGAGACCGTCCGCAACAGCGGGTCGACGCTGCTGGCGATCATCAACGACGTCCTGGACTTCTCCAAGATCGAGGCCGGCGAGCTCGAGCTCGAGCATCACCCGTTCGTGCTGCGCGACTGCGTCGAGAGCTGCCTGGACCTGGTGGCGGCGCAGGCCAGCGCCAAGGGCCTCGACCTGGTCGCCCACATCGACCCGGCGGTGCCGCCGGTGGTCGTGGGCGACGTGACCCGGCTGCGTCAGGTACTGGCCAACCTGGTCGGCAACGCGGTGAAGTTCACCGCGGCCGGCGAGGTGCTCGTCTCGGTCGCGCCGGCCACCGGTCCCAGCTCCGGTTCGGGTTCGTGCGTCCTCGCCTTCGCGGTGTGCGACACCGGCGACGGCATCCCGGCCGACCGGATGGACAGGCTGTTCCGCTCCTTCTCCCAGGTCGACTCCAGCACCACCCGCGTGTACGGCGGCACCGGTCTCGGCCTGGCGATCAGCCAGCGCCTCGTGGACGCCATGGGCGGTCGCATCGACGTGACCAGCGAGGTCGGGGTCGGCTCGACGTTCACCGTGGTGGTGCCGCTCGAGCGCGGCGAGGAGCAGGAGGACCGGGTGCGGGTGGCACCGGCGGAGCTGCCGGGCCGCCGCGCGCTCGTCGTCGACGACAACGCCACGAACCGGCGCATCCTGCGCGCCCAGCTGGAGTCGTGGGGCATGCACGTGGTCGACGAGGAGTCGCCGGTCGAGGCGCTCGTCGCCGCCGCCGAGCGGGTGCCCGACGTCGCGATCCTCGACATGCACATGCCCGACCTCGACGGCGTGGCGCTCGCCACCGGGCTGCGGGCGACCGCCGGCTGGGAGGACGTCCCGCTGGTGCTGCTCACCTCGCTCGGTGACCGGATCCCGGGCGCGGCCGAGCTCGGCCTGGTGCACCTCACCAAGCCGGTCAAGGCCGTCGCGCTGCGCAGCACCGTGGCCAGCAGCCTGGGCGGGCGGATCTCCGAGGCCGAGCGCCCCGAGCACCAGCCGATCGGCCGGCTGCGGGTGCTGCTCGCCGAGGACAACCCGGTGAACCAGCGCGTGGCCGGCCTGATGCTCGAGCGGCTCGGCCAGCGCCCGGTGATCGTCGCCAACGGCCAGGAGGCGCTCGAGGCCGTGCGCACCGCGCCGTACGACCTGGTGCTGATGGACGTGCAGATGCCGGTGATGGACGGTCATGAGGCGACCCGCCGGATCCGCGCCGAGCTGCCGCCCGAGGACCAGCCCCGGATCGTCGCGCTGAGCGCCAACGCGCTGGTCGAGCAGCGCGAGGACAGCCTCCTCGCCGGGATGGACGCCCACCTCGCCAAGCCGGTGCGCTCCGAGGAGCTCGCCGAGGAGCTGCGTCGTACGCCGCGGCGCGGGGGCCCGGCACCCGAGCGACCGGAGGAGCCGGCCCCGGCGGCCACCGCCGCGGCCGCCCCGACCGAGGCGGCGCTGCTCGCCGCCGTCGACCCGATGGTGCTCGAGGCGCTGCTGCGCCACCTGGGCGACAGCGGTCCGGCCCTCGCCGAGTCGTTGATCTCCGCGTGGCGCACCGACGCCGAGCAGCAGGTCGAGCTCCTGTGCCGGGCAGCCGCGGACGAGGACCGCGCCGGCGCCGCCGCCGTCGCGCACAGCCTGAAGTCCGCCAGCGCGGCCGTGGGTGCCGTGCGCCTGGCCGCGGCCTGCGCGGAGCTGGAGCGCGACCTCGCCGACGGCGCGCCGGTGGACCTGCGCCGGGCCGCTGACCGGGTCTGCGCCGAGGTGGACGCCGCCCGGGTGGCGTTCACTCGCTGAGGTCGTCCCCGCCCTCGTAGAGCCCCACGACGGCGTCACCCTCGACCACCTTCACCGGCATCCCGGCGATCTCGGCGAAGCGCTGCTGGAGCTCGGCCCGGCGTGTCTCCTCGAGCGGCGCAGCCACGCCGACGACCATTCCGCTCAGGTCGCCGCACGCGCCGGTCGAGGTCAGCTCCACGTCGGGCATCCGCTGGGCGCGCTCCCACAGCGTCACAGAGGCGTCGTGGACGTCCAGGCCCGACCACCGCACCTCGTCCACGATCACCCGCACACCACCGGCCTGCTCCCCCGCCAGCGCCTGCACCTCGGGCGGCGCCGGGGCGCGCCAGGACACCACCACCGCGCCGGCGTCCTTCCACAACGCGATGCCCGCGTTCCCGGACAGCCCGTCGGTCTCGCGGCGCACCAGGCCGGCGACCGGGAGGATCGCCTGTTCCAGGACGCGGTCCACCTGGGCGGCGACGTCCAGGCGCTGCGACCACGGCGCCACCAGCGCCACACGGTGCTCCGGCAGCTGCTGCTCGGCGAGCCCGACGTTGCCCTGCACCAGCGCGACCACCCCCAGCGCGGTGGGCTCGGCGTGGCGCACCGTCCACACGTTGCGCACCAGCCCGCGCACCTCCGTGACCACCCGCTCCTGCTCGGCCAGGTCCGGGATCGGCGCCGGGTCGCGGAAGACCCGGTGCCCCAGCGGGCAGTCGAACACCGCGGCCCCCTCGGCCCCGTCGGCCGGTGCGGTCGCGGGGTTCGACGGGCCAGACCCCTCGGGGCCGTCGGGGCCGCTCGGCAGCACCGTGGCCGCCAGGGCCACGCCCACGACCACGGCGCCGGCCCCGGCCGCGACCGCAGCCGCGCGCAACCGACGTCGGCGCCGCACCCCTCGTCGTACGACGGAGCCGGCAGCGGCCGTGGGCCGGGCCGCCGCGGCGACGGCAGTCAACGGCGCTCGCAGGGCGTCCTCGGTCCTGCTCTCGTCCCGGGGCTCGTCCATCACTCCACCTCCATGCGTTCCTCGGCCGCCTCGCGCAGCCGGGCCAGGCCTCGGGACAGGTGGCTTCGCGCGGTGCCCTCGGAGCAACGGAGCCGCGCGGCGATCTCGGCGTGCTCGAGGTCCTCGAGCACGCGCAGCACGACCGCGGCGCGCTGGTGGGGGCTCAGCCCGGCCAGCGCCGTGAGCAGCCACGGGTCGAGCTCCTCGACGATGACCACCGGAGCCGCTCGCTCGGGCAGCAGGCCAGGGAGCAGCTCGCGGCACAGCCGACGGGCGCGGTCCACCCGCAGCCGCACCAGCGTGGTGCGGGCGTAGCCGCCGGGGTTCTGGTCGGCCAGGCGGCGCCACCGGACCCCGACACGCACGAGCGCCTCCTGCACCAGGTCCCAGGCGTCGTGCGGGTTGCCGGTCAGCGCGTGGGCGAGCCCGAGCAGCCGCGGCGTCTCCGCCTCGACGAACTCCTCGAACCCGTCCATCCGCCCACCCTCCCCGTGTGTCCGGCCCGCGTGTCCGGCCGCCGCTGTGGCCCATCCGACACCCTCCCAACGCCCGGCGGGGCCGCAACGTTGAGACCGTGGAGCCGGTCGGCAAGATGGGGTCATGTCCTTCCGCCGCTACGTCGCCCTGGGCGACTCCTTCACCGAAGGTGTCGGTGACCCCGACCCGACCCGCCCCAACGGCCTGCGCGGCTGGGCCGACCGGACCGCCGAGGTGCTCGCGGCGCGGGCGGAGGCCGAGGGCCACGACTTCGGCTACGCCAACCTGGCGATCCGCGGCCGCAAGCTGCTGGGGATCATCGAGGAGCAGGTGGAACCGGCGATCGCGCTCGAGCCGGACCTGATCACGATCTACGCCGGCGCCAACGACATCGTGCGCCCCAAGGTGGACCTCGACGCCCTCGCCACGGCGTACGACGAGGCGGTGGGCCGGCTCGCGGCGACCGGCGCGCGGCTGGTGCTGTTCACGGCGTTCGACCCGGGCGCGAACGGCATCTACGCCCCGATCCGCGGCCGGTTCGCGCTCTACAACGAGCACGTGCGGATGATCGCGGAGACCCACGGCGCGGTCGTGGCGGACTCCTGGCGGGTCTCCCAGCTGCTGCCCGAGGGCGTGCTCGCCCACGACCCGCGGCTGTGGGACGTGGACCGGATGCACCTCGGCCCGGCCGGGCACCAGATCGTGGCGGCGATGCTGCTCGACGCCCTCGGCGTGGAGCACGACCTCGCCCCGCTCCCGCTGCCGGACCTCGACGAGGTCTCCCGCGGTGAGCGGCTGCGCGCCGACGCCCGCTGGGCGAAGGAGTTCCTCGCGCCGTGGATCCACCGCCGGCTCACCGGCCGCTCCTCCGGCGACACCATCGAGCCCAAGCACCCGGACTTCGTGCGGGTCGGTGCCACAGGTCTCGGCGACGCCGTATAAGGTGTCGACGACCCGGTGCTCCGGGTCGTGCGGATGTAGCTCAGTTGGTAGAGCGCGACCTTCCCAAGGTCGATGTCGCGAGTTCGAGTCTCGTCATCCGCTCCAGTTCTCCCCCACAGGGCCCGACCGGGCCCCGCGCCCGCCCTCCCGGCCCGCTTTCGTAGGGTGATCGGCGTGAGCGAGTTCGCTGGTTTCCCCGTCGCCGCCCTGGACTTCTACGACGACCTGGAGCTCGACAACACCCGGTCGTTCTGGGAGGCCCACAAGCAGGTCTACCTCGACGCCGTGCGGGCGCCGATGGAGGCGCTGTGCGCCGCCCTGGAGCCGGAGTTCGGCGCGGCGAAGATCTTCCGGCCCTACCGCGACGTGCGCTTCCGCAAGGACAAGACGCCGTACAAGACCCACCAGGGCGCGTTCGTGGCGGTCGGCGCCTCGACCGGGTGGTACGTCCAGATCTCCCCGCGCGGCGTCAGCACCGAGGGCGGCTTCTACCGCGCCACCCCCGAGCACCTGGCCCGGATCCGCAGCGCGATCGACGAGACGCGCACCGGTACCGAGCTGGAGCAGATCGTCGCCGCACTGCGCAGCGAGGGCTGGGAGGTCGGCGGCGACCGGCTGAAGACGACGCCGCGCGGCTACGACGCCGACCACCCGCGCATCGACCTGCTGCGGCACCGCTCGCTGAGCGCCGTCCACGACATCGGGTTCGGGCCGGTCGTGCACACCGGCGAGCTCCTCGACGTCGTCCGCGCGGACTGGGCGCGACTGCGCCCGCTGGTCGAGTGGGTGGCGCGCTACACCGACTGAGGCCGCACCGAGCCGGCCGGGCTCAGGGGCGGGTGAAGCTCGCCATCGTCCGCTCGGGCTCCCAGAAGGCGCGCATCGAGGTGACCCGGCCGTCGCCGTCGATGACGTAGACGGTGATCAGGTCGGTCGTGGTGTGACTGCCGTCGGCGAACGACGTGCGGATCGACGCGAGGTTGGCGCAGGTGTTGCTGCCGGGGTTGGCGAACGACTCGGTGACGGTGAACTCGAAGCGGTCGATCGGCGCGATCGCGGTCTCCCAGAACTTCCGCAGTCCGGCGTGCCCGTGGTGCCCGCGGCCCTCGGGGTCGAACATCGAGGGGCCGACCGGGTCCTCGAGCACGGCGTCCTCGGCGTACACCGTCAGCCATTCCTCGAGGTCGCCCTTCGCGACCGCGGAGAACGAGCGCTGCGAGGCCAGCCGCGCTGGGTGCGGGTCGGTCGCGGCCAGCCAGGTGAGCGCGTCGCTGGTGATGCCCTCGGTCGTCATGTCCGGGAGCCTAGAACTGAAACACGTTCTCGTGAAGGGGTTCTCGCCGAGTCGGCGCCCAGGGTGGCGCGTCAGTGCGGCTGCCAGGCGTCCTCGTCGGCAGTGCGGGAGGTGACCGCCTCGGGGAGCCGGCCGTCGGCGAGCTGCTGGATCGAGACCTGCTCGAAGACGTCGCGCAGGGAGTGGCGCGCGGCGATCCAGACGTGCTGGAGCACGTCGGCGGCCTCGTTGTAGGTGACCGCCTCGGGACGCAGGCCGTAGACCGAGACCAGCGGGCCGTCGACGGCGCGGATCACGTCGGCGACGGAGACGTCGGCGGCGGGGCGGGCCATCCGCCAACCGCCGGACTGACCGCGCTGGGAGATCACCACGCCGGCGCGGCGCAGGTCGGCGAGGATCGCCTGGAGGAACCCGTGCGGGATCTCCTGGAGGCGCCCGAGCTCCTCGGCACTGATGGCGCGACCGTCAGGACGCGCCGCCATCTCGATCAGCGCACGCAGGGCGTAGTCGGACTTGGCGGAAACACGCATGGGTCCAGTGTGTCAGAAATGTCGATGGACCCAGTCGACGATCCCCCGGCTGGCCTCGATGGATGCCGGGGGCTCGTCGCTCAGACCGTCGGCAGGACGGAGTCGGCGGGGTCGACAGCGTCACCATCGTGCCCGGAGAGGCGGGCCAGCTCGGCCTCGGCGGCGCGGGCCGCGCGCTCCTGGCGCACCGCCCAGACGATGCCGGAGATCCACGCGACGACCAGGACGATCAGGATCGCGCCGACGGCGGCACCGGAGACACCGAGGGTCTCGATGATGGTCTTGGCGTTGGTGACGATGATCAGGCCACCGGCGGCGACGCCGAGGACCCGGGCGGCGAGCTTCTTGACCAGCCAGGCCGCGATGGGGGCGGCGACGACACCGCCGGCGAGCAGCGCACCCGCGATGCCCCACTCGATCTCGGCGTGCCCCAGGGCCAGCAGGAAGCCCGCCGAGCCGCCGATCGCCACGAGGAACTCGGAGGTGTCGATCGAGCCGATCACCTTGCGCGGCTCCAGACGACCCGAGGAGAGCAGCGTGGTGGTGCCGACCGGGCCCCAGCCGCCGCCACCGATGGCGTCGAGCGCGCCGCCGACCAGGCCCATCGGGGCGAGCATCGCGGCCGGCGGACGACCCTTGAACGTCGGGCGCTTGCCGCCGAGCACCAGGAAGCGCCAGATCACGTAGACACCCAGCGCCAGCAGGATGCCCGCGACCCACGGCTTGGCCGCGTCGCCGTCCAGGCTGACCAGGAACGTCGCACCCGCGAACGCCCCGACCAGGCCGGGGACGGCCAGGATCGAGACGGTGCGCCAGTCGACGTTGCCGAGCTTGTGGTGGGAGATGCCGGAGACCAGCGAGGTCCCGATCTCGGAGAAGTGGACAGCCGCCGAGGCGGCCGCCGGAGCGACGCCCGCGGCGAGGAGCAGCGTGGACGACGTGACGCCGTACGCCATGCCGAGCGAGCCGTCGATGAGCTGGGCCAGGAATCCGACGAATCCGAGCACGATGAGCTGACGCATGAAGGTTGCACCCTTGGGTCGATCGGTGACTGCACCCGCCACCGAGCGGACAAATAAACGATCAGACCTCTGAGGACTAAATCTGACCGACTCTATGCACTTTAGCGCAACACCGAACAGACGCCACTTTGAGTGTCGCGTGTCGCGAACCACGGCCGATGCCGTCTTGCCTGGACGACGGATGCCCGCATAAGATGTTTGTTACTGGCCGGTAACGAACGTCCTGCGCGCCGCCTGGCCCCTTCCCGAGACACGAAAAGGTGGGTCCGTGAGCCACTACAAGAGCAACCTTCGCGACATCGAGTTCAACCTCTTCGAGGTCCTGGGCCGCGACAAGATCCTGGGCAGCGGGCCGTTCGCCGAGGTCGACGCCGACACCGCCCGCGAGATCCTGGCGGAGGTCGAGCGGATCTCGCGCGAGGACCTCGCCGCGTCCTACGAGGACAGCGACCGCAACCCGCCGGTCTTCGACCCGGCCACCCACACCGCGCCGATCCCGGAGTCGTTCCAGAAGAGCTACCGCGCCTGGATGGACGCGGAGTACTGGCGCCTGCAGATCAGCGAGGAGCTCGGCGGCACCCCCGCCCCCTCCAGCCTGAACTGGGCGATGGCGGAGATGATCCTCGGCGCCAACGCCCCGATCTGGATGTACGCCGCGGGCGCGCCGTTCGCCGGCGTCGTGCACCGCAACGGCAACGAGCGCGACAAGCGCATCGCCGAGATCATGGTCGAGCGTCAGTGGGGCGCCACCATGGTGCTCACCGAGCCCGACGCGGGCTCCGACGTCGGCGCCGGCCGCTCCAAGGCCACGCTCAACGACGACGGCTCGTGGAACATCACCGGCGTGAAGCGGTTCATCACCTCCGCCGAGCACGACATGAGCGAGAACATCATGCACATGGTGCTCGCCCGCCCCGAGGGCATCGAGGGCGTCGGCGGCCCGGGCACCAAGGGCCTCTCGCTGTTCCTGGTCCCGAAGTACCACTTCGACCACCAGACCGGCGAGCTCACCGGCGAGCGCAACGGCGTCTACGTCACCAACGTCGAGCACAAGATGGGCATCAAGGTCTCCAACACCTGCGAGTTGACCTTCGGCGACCCGCAGGTCGGCGGCGGCGAGCCGGCCCGCGGCTGGCTGCTCGGCGAGGTCCACCACGGCATCGCGCAGATGTTCCAGGTCATCGAGAACGCCCGGATGATGGTCGGCACCAAGGCCATCGCGACGCTCTCCACCGGCTACCTCAACGCGCTCGAGTACGCCAAGACCCGTGTCCAGGGCGCTGACCTGACCCGCTCGGGCGACAAGACCGCCCCGCGCGTCACGATCACCCAGCACCCCGACGTGCGCCGCTCGCTGATGGTGCAGAAGTCCTTCGCCGAGGCCATGCGCGCGCTGGTGCTCTACACCGCCACCTGGCAGGACGACGTGATGATCGCCGAGCACGCCGGCGAGACCGACACCGACGCCTACCGCCTCGCCAACGCCGTCAACGACCTGCTGCTGCCGATCGTCAAGGGCTACGGCTCGGAGCGCTCGTGGGTGCTGCTCGGCACCGAGTCGCTGCAGACCTTCGGCGGCTCGGGCTTCCTGCAGGAGTACCCCCTCGAGCAGTACGTCCGTGACGCCAAGATCGACACCCTCTACGAGGGCACGACGGCGATCCAGGGCCAGGACTTCTTCTTCCGCAAGATCGTGAAGGACCAGGGCCGCGCCCTGGGCCACCTCGCGGCGCAGATCAAGGAGCTCGTCGAGGACGAGAACGGCAACGCCCGCCTCAAGAACGAGCGCGCGCTGCTCGGCACCGCCCTCGAGGACGCCAACGCCCTGGTCGGGCACATGATCAACGACCTGATGTCGGCCGAGTCCGACGTGCGCAACCTCTACAAGGTCGGGCTCAACACCAGCCGCCTGCTGATGGTGCTCGGCGACGTGGTCTGCGGCTGGCTGCTGCTGCGCCAGGCCGAGGTCGCCCTCGCCAAGCTCGACGGCGCCGACGCCGGTTCGCTGTCGGCCAAGGACAAGGCCTTCTACGAGGGCAAGGTCGCCGCGGCGCAGTTCTTCGCGCAGTACAACCTGCCGAAGATCAGCGCCGAGCGCGCCATCGCCGAGGCCACCGACCTCTCGGTCATGGACCTGCCCGAGGACGCCTTCTGAGGCTCCGGCCGCGCACACCCGGACGACCCCCGTCTCCTCGCGAGGCGGGGGTCGTCCGCGTCCAGCGGCGCCCCGCGCCGCGTGGGCGCTGGCTACCGCCCCGTAGAATCGACTTGACTCTCACCACCTGTCGTCCCCGATGCCTGAGGCTCCGAAAGGCTGGTCCTTGCTGATCCTGGTCGCCGTCCTGCTGGCGATGTCGGCGGCCTGTCCGTGGCTGGTACGCCGCTGGGGCCGTCGCGCGTTCCTGTTCGTCTCCCTCGGCCCGCTCGCCGGTACGGCGTGGGTCGCTGCCCAAGGTCCCGCCGTGTCGCGCGGCGAGACGCTGAGCGAGACCCATCCGTGGGTCGAGAGCATCGGCATGGAGCTGGCCTTCCGCATGGGCCCGTTGCAGTGGCTGCTCGCGATGATCGTGCTCGGCGTCGGGTCTCTCGTGCTCGCCTACTGCACCTGGTACTTCCGCGACGACAGCCTCGGCGTACCCCGCTTCGCGGGCGTGCTCACCGCCTTCGTCGCCGCGATGCTCGGCCTGGTCCTGGCCGACGACCTGCTGCTGCTCTACGTCTTCTGGGAGCTGACCACTGTCTTCTCCTTCCTGCTGATCGGCCACGACCCGGCTCGCCGGGCCAGCCGCCAGGCGGCGATCCAGGCGCTGGTGGTCACCACCCTCGGCGGGCTGAGCATGCTCGTCGGCGCACTGATCCTGGGCCACGAGGGCGGCACCCACCGGATCAGCGAGCTGCTCGCCGACCCGCCGAGCGGGGTCGCCGTCACGGTCGCCATCCACCTGCTCCTGGTCGGCGCGATCAGCAAGTCCGCACTGGTGCCCTTCCACTTCTGGCTGCCCGCGGCGATGGCCGCGCCCACCCCGGTGAGCGCCTACCTGCACGCCGCCTCGATGGTGAAGGCCGGCGTCTACCTGGTCGCCCTGCTCGCCCCGGTGTACGCCGGGGTCGCGGGCTGGCGCCCGGTCCTGCTGGTCCTCGGCATCGCCACGATGCTGCTCGGCGGGCTGCGCGCGCTGCGCCAGACCGACCTCAAGCTGCTGCTCGCCTTCGGCACGGTGAGCCAGCTCGGCTTCTTGATCATGGTGCTCGGCATCGGCACTCGCAGCGCGCTGCTGGCCGGCCTGGCCCTGCTGCTGGCCCACGCGCTGTTCAAGGCCACCCTGTTCCTGGTGGTCGGCATCATCGACCGCAGCGCCGGCACCCGCGACCTGCGCCGCCTCAGCGGCCTGGGCCGGCGGATGCCGGTGGTCGCCGGCGCCGCGGTCCTGGCCGCCGCCTCGATGGCCGGCGTCCCCCCGCTCCTGGGGTACGTCGCCAAGGAGAGCGTGCTCGTGGCGGTGCTGGACGTCGCCAAGGACGGCGACGGCACCGGCCTCGCCGGGGCGGCCGGGTGGCTCGCGCTGCTCGGCGTCGTGCTGGGCTCGGTGCTCACCGCTGCGTACTCCGCCCGCTTCGTGTGGGGCGCCTTCGCCACCCGCACGGTCGAGGAGGAGCCGACCGTGGCGCGGGTCCACCCCGGCTTCGCCGCCGGCCCGGTGCTCCTCGCCGCGCTCTCGCTGGTCCTGGGCTTCCTGGGCCGCCCGGTCACCGAGCTGCTCGCGCCGTACCTCGAGGCGGTCCCGGAGGGGGTCCACCACGCCGAGCTGTCCCTGTGGCACGGCCTCGGGCTGCCGCTGCTGGCGACCCTGCTGGCCCTCGCCGGCGGTGCGCTGATGTTCGTGATGCGCGACCGGGTGGCGCGGCTGCAGTCGCGCTGGACGGTGGACTGGACCCTCGAGCGGGCCTACCGCAGCGGCATGCGCGTCCTCGACCGCACCGCCGTGGAGGTGACCGGTGTCGTGCAGCGAGGCTCCGCCTCGGCGTACCTCGCGATCATCCTGGCCGTCGTGGTCGTCGTCCCCGGCTCGACGCTGATCGGCGCCTGGGGTGACATCGACGTCCAGGCCTGGGAGCACCCCGCCCAGGCGGTGATCGGCGTCGTGGTCGTCGCGGCCGCGGTGATGGCGACCCGGTCGCGCCGCCGCCTGCGCGCGGTGCTGCTCGCCGGCGCCACCGGCTACGGCACCGCGCTGCTGTTCGTCATGCAGGGCGCCCCGGACCTGGCGCTGACCCAGGCGCTGGTGGAGACGCTCACCGTCGTGGTCTTCGTGCTGGCGCTGCGCCGGATGCCGGAGTACTTCACCGACCGGCCGCTCTCGCGCCAGCGCTACTGGCGGATGGCCCTCGGCCTGGCCGTGGCGATCGTCTCGGCCGGGTTCATGCTCGTCGCCGCCGGCGCCCGGGTCGCCGACCCGGTCTCGCTGATGCTGCCCCAGGAGGCGGTCGACTACGGCGGCGGCAAGAACATCGTCAACGTGATCCTCGTCGACGCCCGCGCCTGGGACACCTTCGGTGAGATCACTGTGCTGGTCGCGGCCGCGACCGGCGTCGCGAGCCTGATCTTCGTCAACACCCGCGGCACCGGCATCCGCCGCGTGCACGAGATCCCCTACCCGCCGACCGTGCGCAAGCAGCCGACCTCGCCCGGGCGCCGACCGTGGCTGGCCGCGCCGCGCACGCTCCCGCCCGAGAGCCGCTCGATCATCTTCGAGGTGGTCACCCGGCTGATGTTCCACACGGTCGTCGTGTTCTCGATCTACCTGCTGCTGGTCGGTCACAACGAGCCCGGCGGCGGTTTCGCCGCCGGCATGGTCACCGGCCTGGCGCTGGTCGTGCGCTACCTGGTGGGCGGGCGCTACGAGCTCGACGAGGCGGCACCGGTCGACGCCGGCCGGCTGATCGGCGGCGGGCTCGCCGTGGCCGCACTGGCCGCCGTGCTGCCGCTCGCCTTCGGCGGCTCGATCCTGCAGAGCGCCATCGTCGACCTCCACATCCCCGTCCTGGGCGACCTGCACCTGGTCACCTCGGCCCTCTTCGACGTCGGCGTCTACCTCGTCGTCGTCGGGCTGGTCCTCGACCTGCTGCGTGCCCTGGGCTCCCACATCGACCGTCAGGTCGTGCGTGCCCGCCGGGAGTCCGAGACCGGGCTCATGAGCGAGCCCGTCGCCGGGGAGACGACGTCTGCCGAGGAGGCAGCCCGCGCATGAACGACATCAACCTGACCCTGGTCCTGATCTCCGCCGCCCTCCTCGGCTGCGGGGTCTACCTGCTCCTCGAACGCAGCCTGTCGCGGGTGCTGGTCGGCCTGGTGATGATGGGCAACGGCGTCAGCCTGGCCTTCCTCGTCGCCGGTGGCCCGGCCGGCTCGGCCCCGATCGTCGGCGCCGAGAGCAGCGACGCCGCCGAGATGTCCGACCCGCTGCCCCAGGCCATGGTGCTGACCGCCATCGTGATCACGCTCGCCACGACGGCCTTCGTGCTGGCGATGGCCTACCGCAGCTGGCAGCTCAACCAGCACGACGACGTACAGGACGACGTCGAGGACGCCGCCATCCGCCGGCTGGCCGCCACCGACGTCACCTCCGAGGCGTACGACGCCGCGTCCGACGAGGACACCGACGTCAGCGACGACCCGCGCGAGTGCGACGACACCCCCGGTGCCAGCGGCTCGGTCACCTACGGCACGGCCCTCGACGCCGTACCCGGAACGGAGCCCCGCCCGTGAGCGCCCTGGTCCCCCTTCCCGTCCTGCTGCCGATCCTCGGCGCCGGACTCTCCCTGGTGCTCGGCCAGCACCCGCGCCTGCAGCGCTGGGTCAGCGTGGTCGTGCTCAGCTCGATCGTGGTGATCGCCGCCATCTTGATGGTGGCCGCCGACACCGACGGCCCGCAGGTCCTGTGGATCGGCGGCTGGCCGGAGACCCTCGGCATCGTGCTCGTCGCTGACCGGCTGGCCACCTTGATGCTGCTGGTCAGCGCGGTGGTGACCCTCGCGGTCCTCGGCTACTCCATCGGCCAGGGCATGACCGAGGACGAGGAGGACGCGACCCTCTCGGTCTACCATCCGACGTTCCTGGTGCTCGTGGCCGGCGTCGCGAACGCGTTCCTCGCCGGTGACCTGTTCAACCTGTTCGTCAGCTTCGAGATGCTGCTGTTCGCCAGCTATGTGCTGCTGACCCTCGGCGGCACCGCCACCCGGCTGCGGGCCGGCACCATCTACGTCCTGGTCAACCTGCTGTCCTCGACGCTGTTCTTGATCTCGCTGGCCGTCGTGTACGCCGCCACCGGCACGCTCACCCTGGCCCACCTGGCCGAGCGGATCGCCGACCTGCCCGACCACGTGGCGCTGATGATCCAGCTGCTGCTGCTCACGACGTTCGCGATCAAGGCGGCGGTCTTCCCGCTGTCGTTCTGGCTGCCCGACAGCTACCCGACCGCCCCCGCCCCGGTCACCGCCGTCTTCGCCGGCCTGCTCACCAAGGTGGGCATCTACGCGATCCTGCGGATGCAGACGCTGCTGTTCCCCGAGAGCCCGCTGACCGGCCTGCTCATGTGGGCGGCGCTGCTGACGATGCTGGTCGGCATCCTCGGCGCCATCGCGCAGTCCGACATCAAGCGCATGCTGTCCTTCACCCTGGTCAGCCACATCGGCTACCTGGTGCTGGGCATCGCGCTGGCCACCTCCGCCGGTGTCGCGGGCACGGTCTTCTACGTCGTGCACCACATCACCGTGCAGACCGCGCTCTTCTTGGTGGTCGGCCTGGTCGAGCGCCGCGCGGGCAGCACGTCGCTGATGCGCATCGGGGGCCTGGCCCGGATCGCGCCGCTGCTGGCCGTGCTGTTCTTCGTGCCGGCGATGAACCTGGCCGGCATCCCGCCGTTCTCCGGGTTCATCGGCAAGGTCGGGCTGCTCCAGGCCGCGCAGGACCAGGGCTCCGTGCTGGCCTGGGTGCTGGTCGTGGGCGGCGTGCTCACCAGCCTGCTCACCCTGTACGCCGTGGCCAAGACCTGGGCGGTCGCGTTCTGGCGCACCCCCGCCGAGGCCCACGAGGCGCTCGAGGAGATCGCCGACCGCGACCCGGGCTACGGCTCGCAGGCCTTCGCCGAGCACCGCGGCCACGTGCACACCGCCCAGGGCTCGCTGTCGCTGACCGCGATCGAGGAGGCCCGTCGCCTCGGCGACGATGACATGCCCGACCGTGACTTCCACCAGCTCATCACCGACGGTGACGACACCAAGCACATGCCACGAAGCATGGTCCTGCCCACCGCCCTGCTGGTCACGCTCAGCGTGGGGCTCACCTTCCTCGCCGGGCCGCTGTTCGCCTTCAGCGACCGGGCCGCGGACGACCTGCTGGAGCGCACGCCGTACCTCAGCGCCGTGCTGACGGGAGACGAGCAGTGAGCCCGCAGGTGACCCCCCGGCGCGACGGCAGCGTGAAGCCCAGTCGCTACCGCGCCGTGCAGCCGGGCGCGCTGATCTGGCTGACGCTGGTCTGGATGGCACTGTGGGGCGACGTGACGCCGATGCTGGTCGTGTCGGGCCTGCTGATGGCGGTGGTGGTGTGCCTGGTCTTCCCGCTCCCGCCCATCGAGCTCCACCTCAAGGTCCACCCGTGGGCCGCGCTGCGGCTCACCGGTCGGTTCCTGATCGACATCGTGATGGCGAGCGTGCAGGTGGCCGGGGTCGTGCTGCGGCGCCGCCCGGTGCGCAACGCGGTGGTCGCGGTGGACCTGGAGACCACCTCCGACTTCGTGCTGACCGGGGTGGCCTCGATGCTGTCGCTGGTGCCGGGCTCGGTCGTCGTCGAGGCGCGCCGCTCCACCCACACCCTCTACCTGCACGTGCTGGACGTCCCCGACGAGGCGGCGGCCGACCGGTTCCGCGCGCGGGCGCTGGACCAGGAGCAGCGTTTCCTGGCCGCCTTCACGCCCCGACCCGACCCCGCGACCGAGGCAGGTGCGGCATGAGCATCGTCCTTCTCCTGACCGCCTCGACCCTGGGGGTCGCCGCGCTGCTGACGGTGATCCGCCTGACCATCGGCCCCACGATCCTGGACCGCAGCGTCGCCCTGGACGTGCTGATGGCCGTGACGATCTGCGGCATCGCGGTGTACTCCATCCACCGGCACACGACGTACGCGCTGCCGGTGCTGCTGGTGCTCAGCATGGTCGGCTTCGTCGGCTCGGTGAGCATCGCGCGCTACGCGAGCGGCACCGATGACATCGAGGCCGAAGACGACAGCGACGACCACCGGGGGCATCCGTGAGCTGGGACTGGACCACCGTCGCCGACGTGCTCGCCGCCGTCTGCCTGCTGGGCGGGGCGTTCTTCGCCCTGATCGCGGCGATCGGCGTCGTACGACTGCCCGACCTGCTCAGCCGCATGCACGCCGCGACCAAGCCGCAGGTGATCGGCCTGTTGCTGGTCGTCGTCGGCCTCGCGCTCAGCCTGCGCGACCCCGGCTCGCTGGGGATCCTGGGCCTGGTCGTGCTGATGCAGATGGGCACCAGCGTCGTCGCCGGCCACATGGTCGGCCGCGCCTCGTTCCGCGCCGGCCAGGTCCGCCGCGACCTGCTCGTCGTCGACGAGCTCAGCGGCGTGCTCTCCGACGAGGAGCCGCGCGGGGCGCCGTAGCCCTGCCCCCTCCCCGCTGTAACGCGGGGTTATTGACGCTGCACACGCCGTATGCGGTGGGTGCAGCGACGATAACCCCGCGTTACAGGCCGCGGGCGCCTCACTCCTGCGGTACGCCGCCGAGCGGGAGGTGCAGCTCGCCGGCAGCGGCGTCGCTGATCCGGACCGGCACGCCCCAGTCCTGCTGGTGCATGCGGCAGGCGGCGCCCTCGCCGCCGTCGGCGTCGCAGGAGGCGGCGCGCGCGGCGACGTGGAGCACCCCGTCGCCGACGTGGCGGTCCAGGACCAGGCGGCGGACCAGGTCGGTGCCGCGGCCCGCGCCCTCGCGCAGCAGCGCCGGCGGGGTCGCCTCCACGATGAGCTGGGTCGCGGGGCCGAAGCGGTCGTCGACCTTCTGCCCCGGCGGCGGCTCGAAGGTGATCACCAGCTCCAGCTCGGCCGGCACGTCGGTCACCGGGCGCTGGGTGGTGTGCGCGAACCCGTCGGTGCGGGTGGCCGCGGCGCCGAGCGGCACCCGGGTCAGCCGGTGCGCGCCGGACTCCACGACCACCAGCTGGGCGGGCTCGGTGCCGGTGTCGGTGTCGACGTAGGCACCGCTCGGCTCGGCGAGGTCGGTGGCGAGCGTGCTGACCTCGCCAGTCGCGGGGTCGAAGCGGCGCAGCGCGCCGTTGTAGGTGTCGCAGACCGCGACGCTGCCGTCGGGCAGCACCGTCACCCCGAGCGGGTGCTGGAGCAGCGCCTGCTCGGCAGGGCCGTCGCGGAAGCCGAAGTCGAACAGCCCGCTGCCGACCGCGGTGCGCACCGCCCAGCCGGCGCCGTCCTCGGACGCCTCCACCCAGCGCAGCGCGGAGGTCTCGGAGTCGGCGAGCCAGAGCCGGTCGCCGTCGGGCGCCAGCCCGGAGGTCTGGGCGAGCCATGCCTCCGCGCCCGGCCCGTCGAGCAGCCCCTCGTTGCTGGTGCCGACGACCACCTCCACGGCGCCGGTGCGCGGGTCGAGGGTCCACAGCTGGTGGATCCCGGCCATCGCGACCCAGACCCGGTCCTGCCACCAGGCGACGTCCCAGGGGCTGGAGAGCCGGTCGGTGCCGTCGCCCTGCATCCACTGGGTCCCGTCGCCGGCGAGCGTGCGGACCTCGCCGTCGGCCAGCGAGATCCCCCGCAGCCGGTGCGCGACGGTGTCGGCGACCACCACGTCGTAGCCCACCTCGGCGGCGACGTCCGGCGGCAGCAGGCACAGCCCGTTGGGCTCGCGGAACCCCTCGAAGCGCCGCCGCGCCGCCCCGTCGGCGCCCAGCTCCACCACCGCGTCGTGCCCGGCGTCGGCGACGAGCACGCGCCCGTCACCCACCGGCACCGCCTTCGCCGGGAAGCGCAGGTCGGTCGGCTCCACCGCGACCGGGACGTACGGCGAGTCGCCGGGCTGCAGCGTGCCGCGCTCGCGGTGCTGCGGGACCAGCTCGCCCAGGAGGGCGGCGATCGCGTGGGCGTGGCCCTCCCCGGCGTACTGCGCGACGACGTAGCCCTCGGGGTCGATGAGCACCAGCGTCGGCCAGGCCCGGGCGGTGTAGGCGCGCCAGGTGACCAGGTCGGGGTCGTCGAGCACCGGGTGGTGCACGGAGTAGCGCTCGACCGCCTGGGCCAGCGCCACCGGGTCGGCCTCGTGCACGAACTTCGGGGAGTGCACACCGATGACGACCAGCTCCTCGGCGTACTCCTCCTCCACCGCGCGCAGCTCGTCGAGGACGTGCAGGCAGTTGATGCAGCAGAAGGTCCAGAAGTCCAGCAGCACGAAGCGGCCGCGCAGGTCCTTCAGGGTCAGGGGGCCGTCGGTGTTCAACCAGCCGCGGCCCTCGAGCTCGGGGGCGCGGACGCGGGGGCGGGTGCTCACCGCACGATTGTGCTCCGGCGCCGGTTGCCCGCCCGCAGCGGCACCGGTGCGGGCGTACCCACGGTACGTCTACGCTGCCCCGCATGACTGATGCCGAGCTCCTGGCCGGGTACGTCGACATCTGGTGGCGGGCGATCGACGACTTCACCACGCTGCTGGAGCAGATCCCCGAGGAGCACTGGGACGCACCGACCGACCTGCCCGGCTGGGACGTCCGCGCGGTCGCCGCGCACGTGGCCCACCTGGAGAAGGTGCTCGCCACCGGCGTCGAGGAGCAGGCCGAGGTCGGCGAGCCCGCGCACGTGAGCGGCCCGATGGGCCTCTACACCGAGATCGGCCCGGTCAACCGGCGTACCGCGACCCCCGACGAGCTGATCCGCGAGATCCGCGAGTCGGCCACCGCCCGCCACACCGCGCTGCTGGCCGACCCGCCCACCGACGCCTCGGCGCGTCCGGGGCGGGTCTTCGCCGGCGTGCCGTGGGACTGGCGCACGCTGCTGCGCAACCGGCCGCTGGACGTGTGGATGCACGAGCAGGACGTACGCCGCGCGGTCGGGCTGCCCGGCGGCCTGGACACCCCCGCGGCCCGGCACACCACCGACTACCTGCTCGAGAGCGTCGGCTTCGTGCTGGCCAAGCGGGTGGGCGCGCCCGCCGGCACGACCCTGGTCGCGGAGGTCGAGGGCAGCGAGCCGGTCGCGTTCGTCGTCACCGACGCAGGGCGCGGCGAGCGGCTGCCCGAGGTGCCCGCCGAGCCCACGGTGCGGCTGCGCACCGACCGCGAGAGCTTCCTGCTGCTCGCCGGCGGCCGCCGCGCGGTGGGTCCGGGCGCGGTGCACCTGGAGGGCGACCCTGCCCTCGGCCAGCGCATCCTCGAGGCGCTGGCGACCACGCCGTGAGCGGCGTCCCGGTGGACAGCTGGCGCCTGGCCGACATGCCCGACCAGACCGGGCGCACGGTGCTGATCACCGGCGCCAGCACCGGCGGTCTCGGCCACCACACCGCGCTCGAGCTCGCCCGTCGCGGCGCCCGGGTGGTGCTCGCCGGGCGCACCGACACCAAGCTCGACGAGACGACCGCGGCGATCCGCGCGGAGGTCCCCGGCGCCGAGCTGGACCGGCTGCGCGTCGACCTCTCCGACCTGGCCTCGGTACGCCGCGCGGGCGAGGCGGCCGCGACGCTCGGGCCGCTCGAGGTGCTGGTCAACAACGCCGGCGTCATGGGCACGGCGTACTCCCGCACGGCCGACGGGCTCGAGCTGCAGATGGCGACCAACCACTTCGGGCCGTTCCTGCTGACCGGCCTGCTGCTGCCCCAGCTGGTGGCGAGCGGCTCCGCGACGGTGGTGACGGTGTCCTCGACCATGCACCGCGTCGCGCGCAGCGCCCCGCTCGGGGACCCGCGGCGCTCGAGCGGGCGCTACCACCGCTGGCACGTCTACGGGCAGAGCAAGCTGGCCAACCTGCTGTTCACCTTCGAGCTCGACCGGCGCGCCCGCGCGGCCGCGCTGCCGGTCAAGGCGCTCGCCGCGCACCCCGGCTTCGCCGGCACCCACCTGGCCGCGAACGGGCAGTACGGCCGCTCCCGCGGCGGCCTCGCCTCCATCCTCGACGCCGCCATCCGCGGGGTCTCCCAGAGCGCCGCCGCGGGCGCCCAGCCGACCCTGATGGCCGCCACCGCCGACCTCCCCGGCTCGACCTTCTGCGGCCCGGGCGGTCCCGGCGAGATGTCCGGCCTGCCCCGCGTGGTCGAGGCCAACGCCCGCGCGCACGACGAGGCCGCCCAGCGCCGGCTGTGGGAGCTCAGCGAAGAGGTCACGGGCATCCGCTACCCCTGACCGGCGCCGAGTCGGCGCGTGTGGTTGCGCGAGTCGGCGCCAGTGGTTGCCCGAGTCGGCGCCAATGGCGGCGCGGACGCTCGACTAGCCTCGCGGGGTGGGTGAACCGAAGCTCGAGCAGGCCTGGGACCTCGCCACCGCCCAGGGGCGGCACCGCGTCGAGGTGCGGGGCACCGTCAACCGGCAGGTCACCTGGCTGCACGACGGCGTCGTCGTCGCGCGCAAGAAGTCGATGGACGACAAGATCCGGGTCAAGCCCGGCGAGGGTCTCGACGAGGACGAGCGCACGCGCCTCCCCGAGGGCCTCGGCATGGTCGGGGTCCTGTTCACCCACCTGGGCCGGCCCCGGCGCGCCACGCTCTACACCGCCGAGGAGGCCGACGGGCTGACCTCGCTCACCGGCCTCGGCGGGATCGACCTGGACCCCGAGCCGGGCTCGCGCGCCGCGGCGTACGAGGAGAAGGTGCTCGCGCACCCGCGCCGGTACGCCGCCATCCAGACCGCGGGCGGGGTGGCCACCGTCCTGGTGCCGATCCTGGTGGCGGCGCTGCTGGCGCGTCTCGCGCTCACCGTGCCGTGGCCGGACTGGGACCTGCCGAGCATCCCCTGGCCGGACTGGTCGTTGCCCTCGATCCCGTGGCCGGACCTGCCGAGCATCCCGTGGCCGGACTGGTCTCTGCCCGGCTGGCTGGCCTGGGTGCTCGACCACGCGTCGTACGTCTGGCCGGTGGTGCTGGCCTACGTGCTCGCCCGTGGTGAGGTACGCCGCCGGCGCCACCAGGCCGAGCGGCGGGCGGTGGCGCGGGCGAGCCTCGAGGAGCGCCCAGAGGAGAGCGCCGACGACAGCACGGAGGGCCGGCCCGACCAGCTGTAACGCGGGGGCGCCGCCCTCACCCCTTGTCCCGCACCCGCACCATCCCGCCCAGCGTGGCGATGTACGCCGAGCCGTCGGGGCCGAGGGTGATCGCGGCGTAGTGGTTGTTCATCAAGGTGCCGAGCCCGGCGCGCACGGAGAAGACGGTGCGCCCGGTGCGGGCGTCGAGGGCGGTGAAGTACCACGCGTTGACGCCCCACCAGCTGCGCGGCTTGGTCCAGGCGTAGACCAGCCCGGTCGCCAGCGACGCCTTCGCCACCGAGGACGGCGCCACCTCCTCGGAGGTCCACACCAGCCGGCACTCGCCGTCGCCGTGGTCGACGCGCGCGAAGCCGCCGGTGGTGCTGCGCCCGATCAGGGTGCGCCACGGCGCGGCGTAGCCGTGGTTGTTCTCCACCACGACCCCGTCGCCCACCGCGACCAGCGAGTTCTCGGTCGCGCCCGATCCCTCGTCGAACACCGCGGCCCGGCACACCTCGGCGCCGTCGTCGGCGCGCACGAACACGACGTTCATCCGCGGCTCGGCGTTGTCGGTGATCGCCACGATCCCACCGGGGAGGATCGTCGGGGTGGTGCCGCTGCCCTGGGTCAGCTGGCCCGGCTTGCGCTCGCTCCCGCGCTCGTACGCCGTGCGCCACCGCACCACCGGCCGGTCACGGCGATCGGCGGCGAGCTTGTGCAGCGCCTCGGTGGTGACCAGGTAGACCCCCGTCGCGTCGACCGACATCGAGTTGGCGACCTCCTCGCCGAGCTCCAGCGCGGCGATCCGCCCGTCGCGGGCGATGGTGCCGACCCGGCCCTCCCGGCTCACCCACCAGATCCGTCCCGACCAGTCCGGCATCAGCGCCACCAGGCAGTCCGAGCCCGGCACCACCGCGCTGAGGTCGTGGGTCGCCTCGGTGGTCAGGTCGGGCTCGCCCTCGGCGTCGGAGGTGGACACCACCAGCACCCGCCGGTCGGTCGTGGCGAGCACCGCACGGTCGGAGGAGTCGAGGTAGAAGTACGACCCGCCGCACAGGTCCTCCCACGGCCGCACGTCGCTGTCGGCGCGCTCGGGCAGGCTCTTGGTGGCCAGCGGCCGCATCGAGTCCGGGTCCAGCACCCGCAGCGTCGGCCCGGACAGGTCGCCGCACAGCGCCACCAGCCGGTCGTGGCGGTCGAAGGCGAGCGTCGCGCACTCCTCCAGGCCGAACCACGCGGTGTCGACCTCCACGGAGTCGCCGACCGGACCCGGCCCGGGGTAGGCGTCGCTCGACCAGGCGTCGTTGTGCATGCTGCTGCGCCCGTTCGGCGCCAGCGCCGGGTGCTGGGGCACCGCCATCTCGATCGGCTGCACCCGCGCCGGCCGGCCGACGTACGACGGGGTGACCGCGAGCCCCGGTCCCGGCGGCACCGGCAGCCAGCCGTCCGGGATCACCACCACGAGACCGGTGACCACCACGACCGCGCCCACCCAGCCCGCCACGACCCGCCAGGTCGGGCGCAGCCAGGCCCGCACCCGCGGCACCGCGAGCAGCCCGAGGACCACGAGCAGCACGACCGGGCCGAGCAGCAGGAAGGCCAGGAACGCGACGCCCAGCGCGAGCGTGCGCTGGAACCTCATCGCCGGGCCCCCGCGCCGGTGTGACTGGTGCGACGCATGGGAGGAATCATCGCACCGCACCACCGCCCGCGCCGGGACTTCGGACGCGTCGTGACGCGGCCGGCCCGGGGACGCCATCATGGTCCCCATGCTCGACGCCCGCGCAGGACAGCCCGCCCGCCCCGAGGACCTCATCGATGTGGCCCACCTGGTCACGGCGTACTTCACCCGGACCCCCGACCCGGAGGACCCCGACCAGCAGGTCGCCTTCGGCACCAGCGGTCACCGCGGCTCCTCGCTGCGCTCGTCGTTCAACGAGACCCACATCCTGGCCACCACCCAGGCGATCTGCGACCACCGCCGCGAGCAGGGGTACGACGGCCCGCTCTTCCTCGGCCGCGACACCCACGCGCTGTCCGAGCCCGCCTGGGCCACTGCCCTCGAGGTGCTCGCCGCCAACGACGTGACGGTGCTCGTGGACGCGGCCGACCGCTACACGCCCACGCCTGCGGTCTCCCACGCCATCCTGCGCGCCAACGGCGGGCGGAGCACCGGCCCCGGCCTCGCCGACGGCATCGTGGTGACGCCCTCGCACAACCCGCCGGCCGACGGCGGCTTCAAGTACAACCCGCCGCACGGCGGCCCCGCCGGCTCCGAGGCCACCTCGGCGATCGCCGCGCGCGCCAACGAGCTGATCCGCGGCGGGCTGGCCGACGTGCGTCGGGTGCCGTTCGCCCGGGCCCGCCGCGCCGCCGGCACCTACGACTTCCTCGGCACCTACGTCGACGACCTGCCCTCGGTGCTCGACCTGGACGCGATCCGCGGCGCCGGCGTGCGCATCGGCGCGGACCCGCTGGGCGGGGCGTCGGTGGACTACTGGGGCGCGATCGCCGAGCGGCACCGCCTGGACCTGACCGTGGTGAACCCGCTGGTCGACCCCACCTGGCGGTTCATGACGCTGGACTGGGACGGCAAGATCCGGATGGACTGCTCCTCCCCGTCCGCGATGGCCTCGCTGGTCGAGCAGCGTGCGGCCTACGACATCGCGACCGGCAACGACGCGGACGCCGACCGGCACGGCATCGTGACCCCCGACGCCGGGCTGATGAACCCCAACCACTTCCTCGCCGTCGCGATCGGCCACCTCTTCGGCGGCGCCCGCCCGGACTGGCCGGCCACCGCCCGGATCGGCAAGACCCTGGTCTCCTCCTCGATGATCGACCGGGTCGCCGCCTCGATCGGCAAGCCGCTGGTCGAGGTGCCGGTCGGGTTCAAGTGGTTCGTCCCCGGGCTGCTCGACGGCTCCTTCGGCTTCGGCGGCGAGGAGTCCGCGGGCGCCTCGTTCCTGCGCCGCGACGGCTCGGTGTGGACGACCGACAAGGACGGCCTGCTGCTGTGCCTGCTCGGCGCCGAGATCCTCGCGACCACCGGCGAGACCCCGTCGCAGCGCTACGCCGCGCTGGTCGCCGAGCACGGCGAGCCGGCGTACGCCCGCGTCGACGCGCCCGCCACCCGCGAGCAGAAGGCGGCGCTGGCCGCGCTCTCCCCCGACGCCGTCACGGCCACCAGCCTCGCCGGCGAGCCGATCACCGCCCGCCTCACCGAGGCACCCGGCAACGGCGCCTCGATCGGCGGGCTCAAGGTGACCACGGAGTCCGCGTGGTTCGCCGCGCGCCCCTCCGGCACCGAGGACGTCTACAAGATCTACGCCGAGTCCTTCCGCGGCCCCGACCACCTCGCCCAGGTGCAGGAGGAGGCCCGGGCAGTCGTGCAGTCCGCACTGGAGGGCTGATCACCGGCCCGGCCGTGACATCCCGGCTACCGTGGCGCTCGTGTCCGTCATCGAGACCGCGGGGCTGACCAAGCGCTACCCCCGCGTCACCGCCCTCGACCACCTCGACGTGCGCGTCGGGGAGGGGGTCACCGGGCTGGTCGGGGCCAACGGCGCCGGGAAGTCCACGCTGATCAAGATCCTCCTGGGCCTGCTGCCGGCGACGGACGGCAGCGCCCGGGTGCTCGGCCACGACGTCGCGACCGAGGGCGCCGCGATCCGGGCCCTGGTCGGCTACATGCCCGAGCACGACTGCCTGCCCGCCGACGTCTCGGCGAGCGACCTGGTGGTGCACCTGGGCCAGATGTCCGGGCTGCCCTACCCGGCGGCGCGCGAGCGGGCCTCCGACGTGCTGCGCCACGTCGGCCTCGCCGAGGAGCGCTACCGCCCGATCGGCGGCTACTCCACCGGCATGAAGCAGCGCGCGAAGCTCGCCCAGGCGCTCGTGCACGACCCGCAGCTGGTGCTCCTCGACGAGCCGACCAACGGCCTGGACCCCTCGGCCCGCGACGACATGCTCGCGCTGGTACGCCGCATCGGCACCGAGTTCGGCATCGCGGTGCTCGTGACCTCCCACCTGCTCGGCGAGCTGGAGCGGGTCAGCGACCACATCGTCGTCCTCGACGCCGGGCGGCTGCTGCGCTCCTCGGCGACCTCCGACTTCCTGCACGCCACCGGCAGCCTGCTGGTCGAGGTGCAGGGACGACCCGACGCCGACCGGCTGCTCGGGCAGGCCCTGCTGGACGCCGGCCTGACCGCGCGTCCGGCCGAGGGACGGCTGGTCGAGGTGGACGTGCGCGACGAGCGCACGCCCGACGTGGTCCGCGACCTGACCGTCGACCTCGGCCTGGGACTGGTGCGGATGCAGGAGCGCCACCACCGCATCGAGGACGTCTTCCGCGAGGGAGGTGCCGGCAGTGTCCAGCCCGTCTGAGCGCTCCCCCGCCTCGGCCGCGCCGGGCGCCGGCACCGGCGTCATCCACGATCTCGGCTACCGGCGCTACACCGGCCCGCGTCTCGGCGGCACCGCGGTGGCACGGGCGTTCTTCCTCACCGGCCTGCGCCACACCTACGGCCTGGGCCGCTCCGGGCGCTCGAAGGTGCTGCCGATGCTGCTGCTCGGGCTGATGCTGCTGCCGGCCCTGATCCTGGTCGGGGTGCTGGTGCAGGCGCGCGACCTGCTCGGCCTTGACGAGCAGCTCGTCGCCTACTCCACCTACCCGATCACCACCCAGCTGCTGATCTCGGTGTTCGTGGCCTCCCAGGCGCCGGCGCTGATCTCGCGGGACCTGCGCTTTCGCACCATCACGCTCTACCTGGCCCGCCCGATGCCGCGCCGGACCTACGTGCTGGTGCGGTTCGCCTCGCTGACGGTGGCCACCTTCGTGCTGATCGGCGCCCCCCTGCTGCTGATGTACCTCGGCGGGGTGCTCGCCGACCTGCCGCTGGCCCGGGAGACCGGCCGGTTCCTGGGCGGGCTGGTCGGCGCCGCGCTGCTCGCGGCCTGCCTGGCCGGCCTGGCCGCCGTCGTGGCCGCACTGACCGTACGCCGCGGGCTGGCGGTGACCGCCGTGATCGTGGTGCTGCTGGTGAGCTTCACGCTGGTCTCGACCGTGCAGGGGGTCGCCGCCGCCACCGACCACGACACGGTCGGACAGGTCGCCGGGCTGTTCTCGCCGTACACGCTCGTCAACGGGGTGCAGGTGTTCCTCTTCGACTCCCCGGCCGCCACCGCGACGCCACCGAAGGGAACCGGGATGGGACTCCTCTACGTGCTCGGCGTCCTCGCCGTGGTGCTGGCCTCGATCGGGGCACTGCTCACCCGCTACCGGAGGGTCGACTGAGATGAGCACGATCGTGATCGACCACGTCTCCCGGTGGTACCGCAACGTCGTCGCGGTCAACGACGTCTCGATGACCATCGGGCCCGGCGTCACCGGCCTGCTGGGTCCCAACGGCGCCGGCAAGTCCACGCTGATCGCGCTGATGTCGGGGTTCCTGGCCCCCTCCACCGGGACCGTCACCCTCGACGGGGAGCCCCTGTGGCGCAACGAGGCGGTGTACCGCAAGGTCGGGCTGGTCCCCGAGCGCGAGGCGCTGTTCGACTACCTGACCGGGCGCGAGTTCGTGGTCGCGAACGCCGAGCTGCACGGCCTGCCCGACCCCGGGGCGGCCGCCCAGCGGGCGATCGCGCTGATCGAGCTCACCGACGCCCAGGACCGCTCGATCTCGACGTACTCCAAGGGGATGCGGCAGCGGATCAAGATGGCCTCCGCGCTGGTGCACGACCCGGCGGTGCTGCTGCTCGACGAGCCGTTCAACGGGATGGACCCGCGCCAGCGCATCCACCTGATGGAGCTGCTGCGGACGATGGGCGCCGAGGGCCGCACGGTGCTGTTCAGCTCCCACATCCTCGAGGAGGTCGAGCAGGTGGCCCGTCAGATCGAGGTGGTGGTCGCCGGGCGGCACGCCGCCTCCGGCGACTTCGGCGCGATCCGCCGGCTGATGACCGACCGGCCGAACCGGTTCGTGCTCCGCTCCGGCGACGACCGGGTCCTGGCCGCCGCGCTGATGCAGGACCCCTCGGTGCGTGGCGCCCGGCTGCGCGCGGAGGGCGGGATCGAGCTGGAGGCCTCGGACTTCGGCCGGTTCAGCGAGGTGCTGCCGAGGCTGGCGCGCGAGCACGGCATCCGCCTGTTCGAGGTGAGCCCGACCGACGAGTCGCTCGAGAGCGTCTTCGGCTACCTGGTGTCCTCATGAGCAGCCCCGTCCTGTCCCCGACGATCGTCCGGCTCGGCGTGCGCAGCGTCTTCGGGCGCTGGCGCGGCGCGCTGCTGTTCGTGCTGCCGCTGAGCCTGGTCGGCCTCGCCGTGCTGGTGCGCGCCCTGGTCGGTGCCGACCCCGGCGCCGCCGAGAACACCCTCTACGCGTTCGGGCTGGTCGTCACGGTGCCGCTGGTCGCGCTGCTGGCGACCAGCGGACTGCTCGCCCCCGAGATCGACGACGGCTCGATCTCCTACCTGCTGGCCAAGCCGATCTCGCGCTACACGATCGTGGCCAGCAAGCTCGCGGTCGCGGCGGCGTGCGTGGTCGTCTTCGCCGCCGTACCGCTGCTGGTGGCGGGGCTGGTGCTGCTCTCCTCCGAGCCGTCGCTGGCGCTCGGCTTCCTCGTCGCCGGCCTGGTCGCCGGGCTCGCCTACTGCTCGCTGTTCGCCCTGCTGTCGGTGATGACCCGGCACGCGATCGTGATCGGGCTGATCTACCTGCTGGGCTGGGAGGGGCTGCTGGGCGGCCTCCTCGACGGGGTGCGCTGGCTCAGCATCACCCGCTGGGCCGGCGAGATCGTCGACACGATCGCCGGCGTGCACCTGGTCGGCGGTCTGAGCCCGTGGTACGCCGTGGTCGCCTCGGTGGTGGTCATCGTCCTGGGGGCCTGGCTGACCGGGCGCCGGCTGCGGGCGTTCAACCTCACCGGCGACGAGTAGTCGCCGCAGCCGGCCCGGCGCGTCAGTCGTCGGTGCCGTCGGCGTCGGTGCGCAGCACCGCGAAGTCGGCGTCGAGCACGACGTCCCACTCGGCGCGGTCGGCGTCGCGGACCTCGACCTCCCAGGCGGCGCCGGGCTCGTCGCTGGCCTCGACGTCGAGGACGGTCCCGCCCTCGACCGCGCCCAGGGCGGCCTTCTCCGCGGCGGACCACTCCGCGTCGCCCACCGGGCGGTCGTCGGCGTCCTGGTCGTCGCCGTCCTGGTCGTCGCCGTCGCGCTCCTCCGCAACCACCGCGAGGTCCTCGTCGAGCGCGAGGTCGACCTCGGACCCGTCGTCGAGGCGCACCTCGACCTCATAGGTCTCACCCCGGTCGTCGCTGGTCTCGACGTCCACGACGGTGCCGCCGACGGCCTCGGTGGCGGCCGCTCCGACGCGGTCACGCTCGGCCCCGTCCACACCGGTCTCGCTCGCGGTGGCGGTCCAGACGGTCCCGCCGATCCCGACGGCGGCGAGCACGGCGAGGGTGGGCAGGACGATGCGCTTGCGGCGAAGCGTGGTGATGTTCATGGTGGTGGCCTCTCTGCTGGGAAAGCACCCCCGACTGGGGGACGCCCCCAGCCTGCGTCGAGGTCGCTGAAGCTCACCTGAACCCGTCTGAACGCGCGTTCAGGTCCGCGCCTCAGGTCCGTGCGTCGGGGGGTTCGGCGGGGGCCGGGAGCCGCACCACGAACCGTGCACCGCCGGCAGGCGCCGAGGTGAGCGTGACGGAGCCGCCGTGGGCGGTCACGATCTCCCGGACGATCGCCAGCCCGAGCCCGCTGCCACCCGCGTCGCGCGCGCGGGCCTCGTCGAGGCGGACGAACCGGTCGAAGACCCGCTCCCGCTCCGCCTCGGGGATCCCGGGCCCGTCGTCCTCCACCACGAGCTCGACGACCGGGTCCCGCACGTCCTCGGCCTGCTCGCGGACCGCCAGCCGGACGGTCGTCTCGGCGTGCCGGACGGCGTTGTCGACGAGGTTGCGCACCACCTGGCCCAGCGCGACGCCGTCGCCGCGGACCCGCCCCGGCCCGATGCCGGAGGTGTCCACCTCCAGCTCGCCGCGGCGTACCCGGCGGGCCTCCGCCAGGGCGAGGTCGTCCAGGTCGACGTCGTACGAGGGGTGCGCCCCTGTCGCCTCGCCGGCCCGGGTGAGCACCAGCAGCTGCTCCACCAACCGCTGCATGCGCCCGGACTCCTCGAGCACCGCCTCGGCGAGCTCCCCCTCGGGCAGCGCTCCCGGGTGGGCCTGGGCCACCTCGGCGGTCTGCCGGATGCTGGCCAGCGGCGAGCGCAGCTCGTGGGAGGCGTCGGCAACGAAGCGCTGCTGCCGCTCCCGCGAGCCCTCCAGACGCTCGAGCATCTGGTTCATCGTGCGGGCCAGCCGGTGGATCTCATCGCGTGACGGCGGTTCGGGGACCCGCCGGTCCAGCCGGTCGCCGGTGATCTGCTCGACCTCTGCCCGGATCCGCTCGACCGGCGCGAGCGCCCGAGTCGCCACCGCCCAGGTGGTGCCACCGACGAGCAGCAGCACCAGCGGTACGCCGACCAGCAGCGGCGGGAGCAGCGCGGCGGTGGAATCGTCGACGTCCTCCAGGGAGGCGGCCACCGACACGACGTACTCGCGGCCACCGACGTCAGCGTCCTGGGTGACCACGACGTAGGGCTGGTCGGCGCCCGGCAGCTCGGCCCGGTCGGTGTCCTCGCTCGGCAGCGGGCGGCCGAGCGGCTGTGAGGCGCTGAGGACCGTGCCGTCCGGGGCGAGCACCTGCCAGACCAGCTCGTCGGGCTCGTCGGCGTCCTCGGGATCGTCGGGGTCGTCGGGGTCCTCGTCGGCCGTCCCCGAGCGCGGCAGCCCGGACGTCTCGATCTGGGTGGCCAGCTCGGTGGCCCGCTGCTCCGCGCTGCTCTCCAGGCCCTCGCGCAGCGAGCCGCGCACCAACAACACCAGCACGACCGCGCCCAGGACCAGGACCAGGGCGACCACGAGCACGGCGGCGGCCGTGGTCCGCACCCGCACCGACGCACGGGCCAGGCGCCGCTCAGCCACCGTTGCTCGCCAGCCGGTAGCCCGCGCCCCGCACGGTCTGGATCGCCTCGCGCCCGAAGGGCCGGTCCAGCTTGTTGCGCAGGTGGCGCACGTAGACCTCCACGATGTTCTGGTCGCCGTCGAAGTCCACGTCCCAGACCGCGTCGAGGATCTGCCGCTTGGAGACGACGTCGCCGCGGTGGCGGGCCAGGAACGCGAGCAGCGAGAACTCCCGGGCGGTCAGCGCGACCTCCTCCTCACCGCGCCAGACCCGGCGGGCGGCCGGGTCCACGCGCAGGTCACCCGCCTCGAGCAGGGTGGGCCGGGGCCGCGCCCCGCGCCGGGCCACCGCGCGCAGCCGCGCGACGAGCACCGGGAACGAGAACGGCTTGGTCAGGTAGTCGTCGGCGCCGGTGTCGAGCCCCTCGACCTGGTCCCACTCGCCGTCCTTGGCGGTGAGCATCAGCACCGGGGTCCAGTTCTGCTCCGCGCGCAGGGCCGCGCAGACCCGGTAGCCGTTGATCCCCGGCAGCATCAGGTCCAGCACGATCGCGTCGTAGTCGTGCTCGCGCGCCAGCCAGAGGCCGTCGGTGCCGTCGTGGGCCACATCGACCGCGAAGCCCTCGGCCTCCAGCCCCACCTTCAGCGACCGGGCGAGCCGCACCTCGTCGTCGACGACGAGCACGCGCATGAGGAACCTCCGGAGGGTCGGGGACCGTCATTCTCCCCGAAGGCTGCTGAAGCTGCGCTGAAGACAGCGTGCGGGCTCAGCGGCCGGCGAGCATCCGGCGCATGATGTCGATCTCGTCCTGCTGACCGACCATCACGTCGGAGGCGATCTCGCTGACCCGCACGTGGGCGCCGTCGCGGGCGACGTCCTCGGCCATCGCGACCGCTCCCTCGTGGTGGCCGATCATGCCCTCGAGGAAGAGCCTGTCGAACTCCGGCCCCGAGGCGCGCTCGAGGGCCTTGATCTGGGCGGGCGTGAGCATGCCCTGCATCTCGTTGTGCCCGTGCTCGCCGTGGTCGTACGCCGAGGGGTCCTCGCTGGCGCGCGGCACCTCGGCGCCACGTTCCTCCAGCCAGCCGGCCATCACCAGGATCTCGGGCCGCTGGGCCGCCCCGATCCGCTCGGCGAGGCGCCGCACCCGCGGGTCCGAGGCGCGGGTGTCGGCCAGCTCCGACATCACCAGGGCCTGGGCGTGGTGCGGGATCATCATCTGCAAGAACGCCACGTCGGCGTGGTTCCAGGGGTCCTCCACCTCGATGTCGTCGGGCCCCACGGTGCGCGCGGTCTCCCGCGGCTTGCCGGGCACGATCACGGTGAGCTCATCGGTGCCGGTGGTGCTCGCGGCGTCCGCCCCCGGTGCGGGCTCGGTGTCCTCCGAGCACGCGGGGAGGAGCAGGAGGGCGCCGACGAGCGCGGCGGCGTACAGGTAGGTGCGCGGGGTTCCCGAGACCACGTGGCGTCCTTTTCGAGGTGCTGTCGAGGGGGTGTGTGGAGCCGTGACGTCAGCGCGAATAGACCCGAAGAGGTCTTTACGCAGTGATCTGGGACACGGTATGACAGAGGAGGGCGTCTGGGGAACAGGCACCTCCCCCCACGAAAGGTTCTCGGACTATGACCACACCACGTCGAGGCGCGAAACGCCTCAGCACCGGATGGCGGCAGCTCGCCGCAGGAGCGGCCGGTGCGCTGAGCCTGGCCCTGGCCCTCGCCGCCACGCCCGCGATCGCGCACGACGACGACCACGACGAGCCCGGGGTCACCTCGACCACCGCCGACGGGTGCAGTGCGGCGGAGCGCAAGGAGCTCGCGGCGCTCGGCGACAACTTCGTCGCCGCCTGCGACATCGCCGGCAACGACTTCTCGACGCTCCGCACCCCCGCACGGGCCCTCAAGCCCGGCGAGACCGACAGCAGCGACAACCTCTCGCTGATCGCCAACATCCCCAAGCAGGGCGCCTTCGCCGACGTCTCGGCGCTCAACTCCGACCTCGCGTTCAAGGGCAAGTACGCCTTCGCGGGCAACTACAACGGCTTCATGGTCTACGACATCACCCGGGCCAAGCACCCGCGGATCGTCACCCAGGTCGTCTGCCCGGGCTCGCAGAACGACATCTCCGTCTACGGCGACCTGCTGGTGCTCTCGGTGGACTCCAGCCGCAGCGACGACTCCTGCAGCAGCACGCCGCTGACCGCGCAGGACCAGGCCGCCTGGGAGGGCGTCCGCGTCTTCGACATCAGCGACCCCGAGGCCCCCGAGTACGTCGCCGCGGTCGAGACCGCCTGCGGCTCGCACACCCACACGCTGGCCCCGGACAAGCGCGGGCGGAACCTCTTCGTCTACGTCTCCTCCTACTCGCCCAACGCGGCCTTCCCCGACTGCCAGCCGCCGCACGACAAGATCAGCATCGTCAAGGTGCCGGTCAAGGACCCGGCCACGAGCTCGCTCGTGAACACCCCGGTGCTCTTCCCCGACGGCGGCAACACCGGCGAGGGCTACTCCGCCACGACCAGCGGCTGCCACGACATCACGGCGTACCCCTCCAAGGACATCGCCGCCGGCGCCTGCATGGGTGACGGGATCCTGCTCGACATCTCCGACCGCGAGAACCCGAAGGTGATCGAGCAGGTGCGCGACGAGGAGAACTTCGCCTTCTGGCACTCCGCGACCTTCAACAACGCAGCGACCAAGGTCGTCTTCACCGACGAGCTCGGTGGCGGTGGCGCGCCGACGTGCAACCCGGAGACCGGGCGCACCAAGGGTGCCAATGCGATCTACGACATCACCCGCACCAAGAAGGGCAACAAGAAGGGCAAGGCGGGCAAGGTCCGCTGGGGCACCCCGCAGCTGGAGTTCCGCAGCTACTACAAGATTCCGCGTCCGCAGGCCGCGACCGAGAACTGCGTGGCCCACAACGGCTCGCTGATCCCGGTCAAGGGCAAGGACATCATGGTCCAGGCCTGGTACCAGGGCGGGATCTCGGTCTTCGACTTCACCAACTCCCGCAAGCCGAAGGAGATCGCCTGGTTCGACCGGGGCCCGATCTCCGACACCGAGCTGGTCCTCGGCGGATCGTGGTCGGCGTACTGGTACAACGGCCGCATCTACAGCAACGACATCCAGAAGGGCTTCGACGTCCTCGAGCTCGATGACGCTCGCGTCCGCAGCGCGAAGAAGGTCCGCATGGACATCTTCAACCCGCAGTCGCAGCCCTACTACAACAACTGACCCCAGCGTTCGACCCGGCCGGGCCGGCGTCCCCTCACGGGGGCGCCGGCCCGGTGCCGTGTCCGCTCAGGTGGCGTCGGCTCAGGAGTAGCGGTGCGACTTCGCGGCGTGCCCCTGCTCGCGGGTGCAGGTGCGACCGCTCATGTTGCGGTGCCCGCACAGCTCGGTCGCCGCGTCGGCGGCGGGCGCCTCGGCCGCCTTGGCGCCGCGCTTGGTGTCCTTGGCCGGAGCAGCCTTCGTCGCCTTCGTGGGGGTGGCCGCCGGGCGCCGGGCGGTCGTGCCGCTCCCGGCCGCCTTCTGGGCTGCCTCGTACTTCGCCTCGCGCATCGCTCGCAGCGCGTCCATCTTGCTCATCGTCGCCTCACGTGCTGAGCCTAGGCCTCGCCACCGACATCGCCGGTGCCGGGCTGTGGGCGGCGCCCCCTTGCTTGGATGGGCACATGACGCAGCGCGGCACGATCCTCACCCTGGGCGGCGGCGGGTTCTCCATGCCGGAGGTCCGTCCCGACCCCGACAGCCCGTCCCCGCTCGACGACCTGGTGCTCGCGCAGGTCCCGCGACCCCGGGGTGCCGGCGGCGTGCCGCGGGTCTGCTTCGTGCCGACCGCGAGCGGCGACTCCCCGGAGTACGCCGACCGCTTCCACGCCGCCTTCGCCGGGCGCGCGGAGACCAGCACCCTGGCGCTGTTCCGCCTCGGCGAGCTCGAGGGCCGCAGCCTGCGCGAGCACGTGCTGCACCAGGACGTGCTGTACGTCGGCGGCGGCTCGACGGCGAACCTGCTCGCCCTGTGGCGCCTGCACGGCCTGGACGCCGTGCTGCGCGAGGCGCTGGCGGCGGGGGTGGTGGTGGCGGGGGTCAGCGCCGGCATGAACTGCTGGTTCGAGGGCTCCTCGACCGACTCCTTCGGTCCCCTCGCGCCACTGCCGGACGGGCTCGGGCTGCTGCCGGGCTCGGCCTGCCCGCACTACGACGGGGAGGCCGAGCGTCAGGAGTCCTTCCGGACCTTCGTCGGGTCGGGCGCCCTGCCCGCGGGCTGGGCGCTCGACGACGGCGTCGCCCTGCACTGGCGCGACGGCGAGCTGGTCGAGGCGGTCTCCGAGCGCCCCGGCGGCCGGGCCCTACGGGTCCGCCCCGACGGCGCGGGTGGCGCGGTCGAGGAGCCGCTCGCCGTACGGCTGCTGTGAGGCGAGGCCCCGGAATCAGCTGTAACGCCTGGTCGCCCAGGGAGCGGGTCCGGTCAGGCCGCCTTCGCCAGCTTGCGCTCCTGCTGCTGCAGGCGGGCCTGGGCGGCGCGGCGGACCTTGGCGCCCTTGGTGCTCATCGCCCAGAGCAGCTTCAGCTGCTGCGGGGCGTTCTTGACGTTGGTGGTGGCCAGCCAGCCGTTGGGCAGCGAGAGCCGGACCGCCTTGTGCCAGGCGCTCGCGACCTGAACGGGCAGCGGGGCCTCGTGGTAGTTCAGCTCGTACTTCGCGAACAGCGCCTTCACCTTGGGCGCGATCTCGGCGTACCGGTTGGACGGCAGGTCCGGGAACAGGTGGTGCTCGATCTGGTGGGAGAGGTTGCCGGTCATCACGTGCATGGCCTTGGAGCCGGAGATGTTGGCCGAGCCCAGCATCTGGCGCACGTACCACTCGCCGCGGGTCTCCTTCTCCGGGATCGACTTCTTCTCGAAGGTCTCGACGCCCTCGGGGAAGTGGCCGCACATGATCACCGAGTGCGACCACAGGTTGCGCACCAGGTTGGCGGTGAAGTTCGCGGCCAGGGTCGGCACGAACGAGCCGGTCGGGATCGACATCGCCGGGTGCACGAGGTAGTCCTTCGTGGCCTGCTTGCGGATCTTGCGCAGCGTGTTCTTGGCGTTCTTCTTGAACGTCTCGCTGCGGCGCTCCTTGGGGATGCGCAGGTTCTTGCCGAGCTCGAGGTCGTAGGCGGCGATGCCGTACTCGAAGAAGCAGGCGTTGATGAAGTTCAACAGCGGCTGGGCGAGGTACATCGGGTGCCAGCGCTGGTCCTCGTCCATGCGCATGATGCCCCAGCCGAGGTCGTTGTCCTTGCCCACGATGTTGGTGTAGGTGTGGTGGACCTCGTTGTGGCTGTGCTTCCAGCCCTCCGCGGTGGAGGCGTTGTCCCACTCCCAGGTCGTGGAGTGGATCTTGGGGTCGCGCATCCAGTCCCACTGCCCGTGCATGACGTTGTGGCCGATCTCCATGTTCTCGAGGATCTTGGCCACGCTCAGCCCGACGGTGCCGGCCACCCACGCGGGCGGGAAGGCACTGGCGAGCAGCACCGCACGACTGCCGAGCTCGAGGCGGCGCTGGAAGGCCACCATGCCGCGGATGTACGCCGCGTCGCTCTCGCCGCGTGCCTCGAGGATGTCCTGGCGGATCGCGTCGAGCTCGCGCCCGATGTCCTCGATGTCCTCGGGGCTCAGGTGGGCGATCGGGTTGACGGGCTTCTTGGTGATGGCGGTCATCGCGGGACTCCTCGCAGTGGAGATCGTGTGGAGGTCGGGGGGAACGGTCAGTGGTCGATGTGGCAGGCGCCGGCAGCGGCACTGATGCAGGTCTGGATGCGGACGCCGTCGCCGGGGGCGGCGGTGGTCACCTCGCCGTTGCGCAGGTCGCGCACGGCGCCCTCGCGCAGCGGCAGCACGCAGCCGAAGCAGATGCCCATGCGGCACCCGCTCGGCATCAGCACGCCGGCGTCCTCGGCGGCGTCGAGGATCGTGGTGGCACCGTCCATCTCGACGGTGGTCCCGGAGCCGGCGAAGACGACCGAGCCGCCCTCCCCGGGGGTGATCAGCTCGGTGCGGAAGCGCTCCACGGCCAGCGGCAGACCGAGCGCCTCGTGGTGCTCGGCCAGCGCGTCGAGGAGCCCCGCCGGCCCGCAGGCGTACGTCGTGCGCTCGGCGAGGTCGGGGACCAGGGCGGCCAGCCCGCGCTCGGGGTGGTCGACCTCGAGGCGACCGGTGACGGTGGTGTGCAGCTCGACGAGGCGGATCAGGCCACGGTCGGCGTACCCGCGCAGCTCGGCACCGAACAGCACCGCGTCGCGGGTCTGCGCCGAGTGCAGCAGCACGATGTCGGCGCGCACCGGCTCGGCGCGCGAGAACAGGTTGCGCAGCATGCCGATGACCGGGGTGATGCCCGAGCCGGCGGTGACCAGCAGCAGCTTGGCCGGGGCCGGGTCGCCGAGCACGAAGTCGCCCTCGGCCTGGCCGAGCTGGAGCATCGTGCCGGGACGCATCCGGTGCACCAGGTGGGTGGAGACCGCGCCGCCGTCGATCGCCTTGACGGTGATCGAGATGCAGCCGTCGGCGCGGGGACCGTGGGTCAGCGAGTAGGTGCGCCACAGGCGTACGCCGTCGACCTCGACGCCGACGCGCACGAACTGCCCGGGCTGGTGCCCGGCCCAGTCCTTGCCCGGCTTGATCAGCAGGGTCGCGGACCCGGCGGTCTCGGGGCGGACCTCGACGACCTTGCCGCGCAGCGGCGCCCCCGCGCGCAGCGGGTGGAAGACGTCGAGGACGTCGTCGAGCTCGAGCGGCGTGACAGCGGCCTCGGCGACTCGTCGCAGCGTCCCGCGCAGGGACCTGGTGCGAGCCGTGCTGGGGTCGGTGAGACTGGCCATGCTCCCATCCTGCGCGACGACAGGGCGCAAAGTCCTGTACCTCTCACGTGAAGCTAGACCGGTTTCTTGTTCGGTGCGCACAATGTTGCGTGAATCACGCCGAAGTCCCATCCGCGGCTGCCGCGGCCCCGAACAACTCGTGCACCACCGCGGTGGCCGACCGGACCGGTCGGGCCCCGCGCCCCCATGCACCGACAACGGAGGGACCTAGCACCCATGAAGCGCACCGTCTCCACCACGCTGAAGCTCGCCCTGAGCGGCGCGGTCACCGCTGCACTCGCCAGCACCGCCGTGATGCCCGCCGCCCAGGCGGACACCACGGCCGACCGCAAGGCCGGCAACAAGAGCCTGGCCAAGGTGCTCGCCGCCGACGGCACGAAGTTCGACAAGAACTGGAAGGACTTCGACATCCTCGAGAAGGGCGTGCTCGCCGTCCTCGACGCCAAGCCGGACAGCCCGGTCGCACTGCTCACCCAGGGCGGCAAGCGGGCCACCGCGTTCCTGCCGACCGACGCGGCGTTCCGGTCGCTCGTCAAGGACATCGGCGGCTCGGCACCCAAGACCGAGCGGGCGACGTTCAACGCCCTCGCCTCGGTGGCCGACGTGGACACCCTCGAGTCCGTGCTGCTCTACCACGTGGTCGCGGGCAAGACCCTGACCAGCAAGAAGGTCCTCGCCTCCGACGGCGCCAAGGTCACCACCGCCCTCGGCCAGACGATCAAAATCAACGTCAAGGGCAAGGGCAAGAAGACCAAGGTCTACCTCGTCGACCTCGACAAGAGCGACGCCAACCCGCAGGTGGTCACGCTCGACATCAACAAGGGCAACAAGCAGATCGGCCACGGCATCAACCGGGTCCTGCGCCCGATCGACCTGCCCTGACCCAGGCGCACGGCCGCGACCCCCGGGTCGCGGCCGTGCCGCTGCTCGCCTCCGTTCGGCGGGTACTGGACCTCTCGTGATTTCGCACCGCCGCCCCCGCCCCCTGACCACCGCCCTCCTCACCGCCGCCCTCGCCGCCGCATCCCTGGCCGGCTGCAGCGACTCCGACTCCGAGGCCGATGCCGGGGACCTCGCCAGCCAGGCGCCGACGCCGACGAGCACCCCGTCCCTGCCGGTGGAGCGCGAGGAGCGCACGCAGGTCGACTCCTACGTCGCCCTCGGGGACTCCTTCACCGCGGCGCCGCTCATCACCACGCCTCAGGCCGGCAACGGCTGCCTGCGCTCCACGCGCAACTACCCCACCCTGGTCGCGGAGGCCCTCGACGCGCACCTCGAGGACCGCAGCTGCAGCGGCGCCGAGACCGGCGACCTCACCGGCCCGCAGCGCACCTTCGCCGGCACCGTCCCCGCGCAGCTGGGCGCCCTCGAGGCCGACACCGACCTGGTGACGATGGGCATCGGCGGCAACGACTTCACGATCTTCGGGACGCTGGTGCGCTGCGTCGAGCTCGGCGCCGAGGACCCGGACGGGGCGCCGTGCACGACGGCGTACGGCGAGGACGGGGTCGCCGCCCTCGAGCGGCAGGTCGCGCGCATCGGCGACCGGCTCGCCTCGGCCATCGCCGAGGTCCGCGACCGCGCACCGGACGCCGAGGTCGTGGTGGTCGGCTACCCCCGGGTGATCCCGCCCGCCGCCTCCTGCCCCGAGCTGCTGCCGCTCGCCTCGGGCGACCGTGCCCTGCTGGCCGGGCTCAACCGTCGCCTCGCCGACGTCGAGCGACGGGTCGCCGGCGAGGCGGAGGTCGCCTACGTCGACCTGTACGCCGCCAGCAAGGGCCACGACATCTGCTCGGACGAGCCGTGGGTCAACGGCCGCTCGACGGTGCCGGGGATCGGGCTGGCCTACCACCCGCTCGCCGACGGCCAGCAGGCCGCGGCCCAGCTGGTGCTGGACGCCCTCGAGCAGGACTGAGGAGCGACGCCGTCCTCCTCGCGAAGACGGCACCTGGGCGGGGCCGCTCAGAGATCCCGGTGCACCACCAGGCCGCCGACCACGGTGAGGCCGACGCGGGTGCCGCGCAGCCGCGCAGCGGTCGCGGCGGTGTCGTCGGGGTCCGGGCCGGTCGCCAGCGGGTCGCGGTCGAGCAGGGCGAGGTCGCCTCGCGAGCCGACGCCGACGCTCGGCTGGCCGTCGACGGACGCAGCGAGCGCCTCCTGCGGGGTGAGCGCCTGCTCGGGGTGCCACGGCTCGCGCTCGTCGGCGCTGCGGTGCACGGCCGCGGCGATCGCCAGCCACGGGTCGAGCGGCGACACCGGGGCGTCGGAGCCCATCGCGAGCTCGACGCCGTCGTCGAGCATCCACCGGAAGGCGAAGCAGCGCTCCGAGCGATCCCCCCAGATCCGCTCGGTGAGGTCGCGGTCGTCGAGCAGGTGGGCCGGCTGCACGCTCGCGCGCAGGCCGAGCGCGGCCATCCGGGTGACGTCCTCGCGGCGCATCATCTGCGCGTGCTCGATCGAGCCGCGGGCGCCGGTCTCGGCGTACGCGCTGAGGGCGTCGGCCGCGGCGGCGTCGCCGATCGCGTGGGTGGCGACCTCGAGGCCCGCCCCGTGCGCCCGCGCGAGCAGCCTGCGCAGCTCGTCCGGGGACTGGTTGGGCTGACCGGAGGGGTACTCCAGACGGTGCGCGTCGCCGTACGGCTCGCAGCACCAGGCGGTGCGGGTGTTGAGCGAGCCGTCGCTGATGATCTTCAGCGGACCCATCGTGGCCCGGTCGTCGCAGCCGGGGAGCGGGTCGCCGGTGCGCAGCCCGGCGGCGATGACGCGCTCCAGCGTCGAGGCGTAGGTCCCCCAGCGCACCCGCAGCCGGTCGCAGCCCTGCGCCCAGCGGGTGGCCCAGTCCTCAGGGGTGCCGCTGAACTCGAAGTCCACGATCCCGGCGATACCCAGCGCCGCCGCGGCGTCCAGGGCACGCCGGAACGCCGGGGGCGCGGTCTCGCCGTCCCCGCCCAGGGTCCCCAGGCGCGGGTAGGTCGCGAACCACTCGGTCTCGCGGACCACGGAGTCGCGCACCGGCAGCGCGAGGTGCATGAGCGCCGTGGTGTTGAGCCAGCCGTGGTGGCCGTCGCCGCTCATCAGCACGACCGGCACGTCGCCGGAGACCGCGTCGAGCTCGGACACGGTGACCTCGCGGTCCCAGGTGCCGGCGCGGTGGCCCCACCCGATGACCGGCTGCCCGGGCCGCTCGGCGATGCGCGCGCGCACCAGGCCCAGCGCCTCCTCCGGCGAGCGCGCCGAGGACAGGTCCAGGCGCTGGGAGGCCAGCGTCCACTGGGTCATGTGCAGGTGCTGGTCCCACAGCCCGGGGATCACCCAGCGGCCGTCGGCGTCGATCTCCTCGACGCCCTGGGGGCGCGCGAGCCCGGGGCCCACGGCGGTGACCGACCCGTGCTCCACGAGCACGTCGACCGGACGGTCGGGCGCTCGCTCGTCCGGTCGCAGCGGCACCGGACGGGCATGGCGGATCAGGAGGCTGGTCACACGAGAAGCGTAGTCACCGGCGCGCCCCCGCTACGGTGACGCCCATGTCGACACGGGTGCTCGGGGTGTTGCTCGCCCTCGCCCTGCTCGGGGTCGCAGGCGGGTACGCCGGGCAGCACGTGCTGGACCCGGAGAAAGCCCCGGAGAGCTTCACCGCGCTGCCGGTGCCGGCGAGCTCCCCGTCGTACCCCGTCAACGAGTACGACGTCTCGCCCGACCCCGGGGTCGCGCCGCTGCCCACCGACGTGGCGCTGCGGCGGATGACGCTGCGCGAGGGCGGCGAGCGGATCAGCGTCGCGGCGCCGGGCTCGTGGCGCCGGGTGGCCGTGGAGCCCGGTGCGGCGTGGAACTTCAGCCGCGCCGACTACCCCGTCAACACCTACCTGCTGCGCGTCACGCTGCTCGGCGGGCAGCGGATCTCGACCTCGGTGGCGGCCACCGCCCGGCTCGCGGCGCTGCGGGCCGCCGAGCGCGACGGCAACATGGAGGCGGTGACGGTGGAGACCCAGGCCGAGGACGGCTTCGTCGCCACCTACCTGCAGGACGGGTACCGGCGGGTGCTGATGGAGCGCTACAGCACCCTCGGCGACTCCACCGCCCAGCTCGCCGTCGCGGTCACCGGCCGCGAGGTCGACCGCACCGGGATGGCCGACCTGCTCGAGCGGGTGCTCGCCTCGGCCCGTCGCTGAGGCATCCGGGGCTCTCGGGCCCGCTCACATCCCGTGCGCGACGACCGAGTCCAGCACCCGGACCGCGGTGGCCCGGTCCGCGCTGCGGATCTGCACCCACAACAGCTGGTCGTCGGTGACCTGCACGACCCGCTCCACGGTGACCCCCGCCGGGCAGCCCTGGTGGACCACCGTGCGCGAGGGGTCGCCGTCCACCCGGTCGTCCTGGGGCGCCTCGGCCTCGCCGCACTCGGGGTGCTGGGGCAGCTGGGCGGGCAGCTCGGCGCCCGGCAGGAGCCCCACGAAGACGCCCTGCCCGGGCCGGTCCGGGTGGTGCCAGCCGGCGCTGGTGCCGGCCGAGAGCGCGGGCTGCTCGGCCTCGTCGTTGGGCGGCACCCAGCCGTCGTCGGCGACGGCGCGGTTCCAGTGCGCGGGCACCGTCACGCTCAGGGTGCCGGCTGCGTCGTCGAGACTCACCTCGGCGGGCCCCGAGCCGCTGGCCGCCCACGCCGCGCCGATCGCGGCACCGGCGACGAGGGCGAGGGCCCCGGCGCCTGCCAGACGGGCCCGACGTCCCCGACGCGGCCGACCGCCCTGCGCCGGTGCCGGGTCCGCCGCCGCCGTCTCCGGCACGGCCGGCGGGTCGGGGCGGGGCCCGGCCTGGGTGAGGTCCGGGTCGAGGGGCAGCCACGGCTCGGTGTCCGCCGGCGCACCGGCCACGACCGGCGCCAGCGCATCGCCGAGCGCCTCGACGTACGACGCGACGTCGGGCCAGCGGTCCTCCCGGTCCGGGGCGAGGGCGCGGCGCACGACCGCCTCGACGGCCTCGGGGTAGGCGCGCTCGTCGGTGCTGAGCGGCGGCGGGGGCCCCGGATGGGCCGCGGCCTGCAGCGTCGGGTGCTGGTACGGCGTGCGCCCGGCGAGCATCAGGTAGCTGAGGGCGCCGAGGGAGTACTGGTCGGCGCGCGCGTCGAGGGGCTCGGCCTGGGCCTGCTCGGGGGCGACGAAGGAGGGCGTGCCCGCGATCATCGTCAGCCGCGAGGAGACGTCGAGGGCCTTGCCGAGCCCGAGGTCGGCGACCATCGCGCACACCACCGGCACCGCCGGGCCCGGGCGGCTGCGGAACAGCACGTTGGCCGGCTTGACGTCGCGGTGCAGGATGCCCGCGTCGTGCAGGGCCGTCAGGCCGGCGCCGACCTGGCGCACGACCTCCAGCGCCTGGGCCGGGCCCAGCCCGTCGACCCCGAGCCGGTCGGCGAGGGTGCCCTGGTCGGCGTAGGTCATCACCAGGTAGGGACGCCCGTCGTCGAGCTCGCCGGCGTCGTAGACGCGCACCACGTGCGGGGAGTCGACGCGCCGCAGGTAGCGCCCCTCCTCGAGGAAGCGGCGCCGCACCTGATGGTCCTCGGTCCAGTTGTCGGCGAGCACCTTGACCGCCACCGGGGAGTCCAGCTGCTCGTCGTAGGCCAGCCACACGGTCGCGAAGGCACCGGACCCGATCCGCCGGCGCACGGCGTAACGGCCGAGACGTCGGGGCATGGACACGTCATCATTATGTTCGACATCCGCTCGCACGACAGGGAGAACCGGCGCCGATGGAGCACGAGCACCGCCACGTCGACGATGCACCGACCCCCGACGAGATCGACGCGCTCGCCCACCGGGCCCAGGACGGCGACCGCGACGCGCTCGACGCCCTGCTGCGCGCGGTGCGGCCCCGCACCCTGGCCGTCTGCCGCGGGGTGCTGCCGTTCTCCGCCGACGCCGAGGACGCCTGCCAGGACGCGCTGATCAACGTCGCCGGCAAGATCGGCTCCTGGCACGGACGGGGCCGCTTCACCACCTGGTTGCACGTCGTGGCGGTCAACAGCGCGCGCACGACGTACCGGCGCATGAAGAACCAGGCCACGCCGCGCGACCCCCAGCAGGGCCTCGGTGCCGACCGCCCCGACCCCCGCACCACCAGCGTCATCGCCGGCACCCGGCTCGACCTGCTCGAGGCGATGGAGACCCTGGAGCGCGAGCACCCGCAGTACGTCGAGCCGCTGCTGCTGCGCGACGTCTACGGCCTCGCCTACGACGAGATCGCCGCCCAGACCGGCGCACCGCTGGGCACGGTGAAGGCCCAGATCCACCACGGCCGCCGCCTGGTGCGCCCGCTGCTGCGGGGCGAGTGATGACCGGGCGCCCGTTGCTGGCACCGGTGCTGGCCGGCGTGGTGGCCGGCGCGCTGGTCCTGGGCGGCTGCACCGGGTCCGAGGACTCCCCGCCGCAGCCCACCGCCGCACCCCCGGCCTCGCCATCGGAGCGCTCGCTCGAGCCGGCCCAGAGCGAGCCGGCCCGGAGCGAGCCGGCCCGGAGCGACCCGGTGGAGGACTCGGTCTATCCCGACGTCGGCGACCCGGGCGTCGATGCGCTGCACTACGACCTCACCCTCGACTGGGACCCCGACTCGCGCACCCTGACCGGGCGCGAGGTGCTGACCTTCCGCGCCGCCCGGACCGCCTCCCGCGTGCAGCTCGATCTCGCGCCCAGCCTGGAGGTGAGCGAGGTGCGCGTCGACGGCGAGGAGGTCGCCCACGAGCACACCGGCAAGGACCTGGTCGTCGCGCTGCCGGTCGAGCGCGACGAGCGGCACCGCCTCGAGATCGACTACGCCGGGACCCCGCGCCCGGTCCGCGCCCCCTCGACGCGGATCGACGTGTCGACGATCGGCTGGCACACCACCGCCGACGGCGAGACCTGGACGATGCAGGAGCCGTACGGCGCCTACAGCTGGTACGCCGTCAACGACCAGCCGGCCGACAAGGCCCTCTACGACATCACCGTCACCGTGCCCTCCCCGTGGGTGGGCGTGGCCAACGGCGAGCTGACCTCGCGCACCGAGGCCGACGGGCTGACCACGACCACGTGGCACCTCGCCGAGCCGGCCTCGTCGTACCTCGTCACGCTCGCGACCGGCGAGCTGGAGATGACCGAGGCGGCCTCCGCGAGCGGGGTGCCGCTGACCTACTGGACGCCCGTCGACGAGCCGCGGTGGCTGCGCCGGGTCCAGCGCACCGGCGAGGCGCTGGACTGGCTGGAGGAGCGGCTGGGCCCCTACCCCTTCGACACCGCGGGCGTGGTGGTCGTGGACTCCGAGAGCGGCATGGAGACCCAGACCATGATCACGCTCGGCGACACGTCGTACACCACCTCGATGCCGGTGCTCGTCCACGAGCTCGCCCACCACTGGTACGGCAACCAGGTCAGCCCCGCCGACTGGCGCGACGTGTGGATGAACGAGGGCATGGCCATGTACCTCCAGGGCGTCTGGGAGGCGGACGCGGGCGGGGTCCCGGTCGACACGGTGATGGACCGGTGGGCGGCCTACGAGCCGGCGATGCGCGCCGAGGGCGGTCCGCCGGGCGCCTACGACCCGCAGGCCTTCGGCGAGGGCAACATCTACTACGGCCCCGCGCTGATGTGGCACGAGGTGCGCGAGCAGGTCGGCGACGAGGCGTTCTGGGACATGGTCCGCGCCTGGCCGGCGGCCCGCGACAACGCCAACGCCACCCGCGAGGACTACCTCGCCTGGGTCGAGCAGCGGCTCGGCACCGACCTCGACGCGCTCACCGACGCCTGGCTGCTCGGCGCGACCTCGCCCCCGCGGGACTGAGGCGGCCGGGGGGTCGGTGCCTATTGGCGCAATTGCTGGGAAAAGCACCGGTCGGGGCTGCAGACAGGTGCTTTTCGGCGCAATTGCTGAGTTACGCGCACCCCACGGCCAGGCGGAGTCCATCGGTCGAAGCAACGCCGAGTGATGGTGGTGTTGCGATGGGCAGGCGGTACGTGCCGTACGAGGTTCGTGAGGAGTTCTTCGCGTTGGTCTGTGGTGGGTTCGCGCTGCAGGCTGCCGCGGATCGGGTCGGTGTGTCGCATCGAACCGCGACGTACTGGTGGCGATCCTCGGGGCTTGTGAGCCCAGTCATCCAATTCGGTGCGATCGGTGGCCTGCCCGGAAGCGCTCCCGTAGGAGTGCCAGGGATACGCAATCCCGAAGAAGGCCCACGCCGACGGCGGGCGTTGAGCAGCGAGGACCGTGCGGTGATCGCGGCAGGGTTGCGTGCAGGGTGGGCGTTGACCCGGATCGCGACACTGATCGGGCGCGACAAGTCGGTGGTCTCTCGCGAGGTCGCGCGCAACCGCGGCCCCGACGGCTCCTACTGGGCCCCGATCGCGCATCGTGTCGCGCACGAACGGCGACGCCGACCCAAGGCGTTCAAGCTGATCGAGAACCCCGGGCTGTGTCGTCGGATCGAGACCTGGATGGACGACGGGTGGTCGCCAGGACTGATCGCGTCGATGCTGCGCCACGCCCACCCCGGTCACGATCCAGCAGCGAGGATGGCCCGTGTGTCGCACGAGACGATCTACCGGGCGTTGTATGTCCAGACCCGCGGGAGCCTGCGCAAGGACCTGGCCGCGCAGCTGCTGACCAAACGCCGCGCACGCAAGCCGCACGCCGACCCCGACGGGCGCAGGAAAGGGCTGTACCGCGAGGCCTTCACCATCAGCCAACGCCCCGCCGAGGTCGCTGACCGGGCCGTGCCCGGGCACTGGGAGGGTGACCTGATCCTCGGTGCCGGCAACCGCTCCGCGGTCGGGACCCTGGTCGAACGCTCGACGCGGTTCGTGCTCTTGCTGCACCTGCCCGGTCGCCACGACGCAGAGTCAGTGGCCCAGGCGATGATCCGCGAGATGGGTCAGCTGCCGGTGCATCTGCGTCGTTCGCTGACCTGGGACCGCGGCAGCGAGCTGGCTAACTACCGCGATGTCGAGGCCGCCTTGGAGATGCCGGTCTTCTTCTGTGACCCCCACTCGCCCTGGCAGCGCGGGTCGAACGAGAACACCAACCGACTCCTCCGGTTCTGGCTAGAGAAGGGCAGCGACCTCTCAACCCACAGTGCCGACGACCTCGCCCGCATCGCCGCGACCCTGAACAAGCGACCCCGCCCTACCCTGGACCTACGGACCCCAGCCCAAGCGCTGGCCGAGCTGCTCGCCAACCCGGCAGCAGCATGACCGTTGCTTCCACCGATTGACCTCGCCCCACCCCACCCCCGGCGCGGACCCGTTGCGCAGCGGCCCCGGACCCGGCACCGTGCAGACATGGACCTGCTCGTGCTCGGCGGCACCCGGTTCCTCTCGCATGCGGTGGCGCAGGAGGCGGTGGGCCGCGGGCACCGGGTGACCTGCGCCTGCCGCGGCCGCTCCGGGGGCATCCCCGAGGGTGCGCGGCACGTCGAGCTCGACCGCGGGGAGCCGCTGCCGGACCTGGGGAGTCCCGACGCGGTGGTCGACGTCGCCCGGCAGCCGTCGTGGGTACGCCGCAGCGTCGAGGCGCTGCCCGCGGCGCACCACGTGTTCGTCTCCTCGATCAGCGCGTACGCCGACGAGCGCACCCCGCACGGCACCCCCGCCACCGTGGCGCTGCACGAACCTCGCTTCGAGGACGTCGACCTGGGCGCCGATGCCACGGCGTACGGCCCGCTCAAGGTGGCCTGCGAGCGGCTGGTCCAGGACGGCGCCACCTCCTCGACCGTGCTGCGCCCGGGGCTGATCGTCGGCCCCGGCGACCCCACCGGGCGCTTCACCTACTGGCCGGCCCGGTTCGCGGCCGCGCTCGAGCGCCCGCTGGTGCTCGCCCCCGGCGACCCCGAGGACCCGGTGCAGGTCCTCGACGTGCGCGACCTCGCCGCCTGGATCGTGCGCTGCGCCGAGGACCGCGTGGCCGGCGTGTTCGACGCCGTCGGCCCGGCCGTGCCGGTCGCGCGCCTGCTCGGCGAGGTCGCGGCCGGCTGCGGGGTCCCCGAGCCGGCGCTGACCTGGGTCGACCAGGACTCTCTCGAACGCGTCGGGGTCGGCCCGTGGGCCGGACCGCACTCGCTCCCCCTCTGGCTGCCGCGCCCGGCGTACGACGGGATGATGACGCACGACGCCGGCCCCGCGCAGGCGGCCGGCCTCGCCACGCGCCCGGTGGCCGAGACCGCCGCCGACACGCTGGCCTGGCTGCGGGCCACCCCGGACGCCGTGGTCACCGGGCTCAGCGCCGACGAGGAGGCGGGCGTGCTGCGGCTCACTCGATGAGCTGTGGGCGAAACCGCCCCCACGGACGCCGCGTCTGCGACATCATCGCCTCGTCGCCGCCTCCCCCCATGCGGCCGAGCCCGGAGAACCCGCCATGAGCCTCCTGCGTCGCGTGCTGAGCACTGCCGCCTTGCTGTGCTCGCTGGGCGCGACGGCCCTGGCGGTCGTGCTGGTGCTCGTGCCACTGGTCACCGACTCGGTCCCGCTCACGGTGCTCACCGGCTCGATGGCACCGGTCCACGACCCCGGCGACGTCGTGGTCGTGCGGCCCACCCAGCCCGAGGACCTGCGCGTCGGCGACGTGATCACCTTCGAGGCCGGCGACGAGGACCCCCGGCTGATCACCCACCGCATCGAGGCGACGGGGGTGGACGCCGCCGGAGAGCCGTCCTTCGTCACCCGCGGCGACGCCAACCAGGTCTCGGACGCCGAGCCGGTGATGGCCGGCCAGGTCCGCGGCCGGGTCTGGTACGCCGTGCCGTGGATCGGCCGCGCCAGCGGCGCCCTCGGACCCCACCGCGACCAGATCCTGGTCGGCTCCGGTCTCGTGCTGCTGGCGCTCGCGCTGCGCGAGCTGGGCGTGGGACGCCGACGCCGTCCGGAGGCGGCACGAACTGACGACGCGACACCCCAGACCTCGTCAGCCACTGCCCACGGCGCCACGACTTCGGTGGCCTAGCGTTCACGAGGTGACCCGCCTCAACGCCACCCAGCTCATCGACCTGGTCCTCGACGAGGGCTCCTGGAGCTCCTGGGACACCCCGCCCGTGCGCGGCGAGATCAGCGAGCAGTACGCCGCCGAGCTGGCCGCCGCCGCCGCGAAGAGCGGTGTGGACGAGTCGGTGCTGACCGGCGAGGGGCTGATGAAGGGCCGCCGGGTGGCGGTGGTGATGGGCGAGTTCTCCTTCCTCGCCGGCTCCATCGGGCGCGCCGCCGCCGACCGGCTGGTCGCCGCGGTCGAGCGCGCCACGCGTGAGGGCCTGCCGCTGCTGGCCGGCCCGGTGAGCGGCGGCACCCGGATGCAGGAGGGCACCCCCGCGTTCGTGCAGATGGCACGCATCGCCCAGGTCGTCGCCGCGCACAAGGCGGCGGGTCTGCCCTACCTGGTCTACCTGCGCCACCCCACCACCGGCGGGGTGATGGCCTCGTGGGGCTCCCAGGGCCACGTCACCGTCGGCGAGCCCGGCGCACTGCTCGGCTTCCTCGGCCCCCGCGTCTACGAGGCGCTCTACGGCAAGCCGTTCCCCGAGGGCGTCCAGACCGCCGAGAACCTCTACGCCCGCGGCATCATCGACGCCGTCGTCGCCCCCGAGGACATCGCCGACATCCTCGACCGCGCCCTGCGGATCCTGCTCGCGCCGCGCCACGGGATCGAACCGGTCGCACCCGTCGTCGACGAGCCGGTGCCGGACGTCGAGACCTGGGACGCCATCACCCGCTCGCGCCGCCCCGACCGCCCCGGCGTACGTCGACTGCTGCGCTACGCCGCCTCCGACGTCGTACCCCTCAACGGCACCGGGCAGGGCGAGCAGGACCCGGGGCTGTTCATCGCGCTGGTGAGCTTCGGCAAGGCGCCGTGCGTGTTCCTCGGCCAGGACCGCCGCGGCCAGCGCGACCGGCCGATGGGGCCCGAGGCGCTGCGCGAGGCGCGACGCGGCATGCGGCTGGCCTCCGAGCTGGGGCTGCCGCTGGTCACCGTCATCGACACCCAGGGCGCGGCGCTGTCGCCCGAGGCCGAGAACGGCGGGCTGGCCGGCGAGATCGCCCGCTGCCTGGCCGACCTGGTCACCCTGGACGCGCCCACGCTGTGCCTGATGCTCGGCGAGGGCAACGGCGGCGGCGCGCTGGCGCTGCTGCCCGCCGACCGGGTGGTCGCCGCCCAGCACGCCTGGCTCTCCCCGCTCCCCCCGGAGGGCGCGAGCGCGATCGTGCACCGCGACACCGACCACGCCCCCGAGATGGCGCGTGCCCAGCGGGTCCGCGCCCTCGACCTCGCGGCCCTCGGGATCGTGGACCGGGTGGTCGTGGAGAAGCCGGACGCCGCCGACGAGCCCGAGGAGTTCTGCCGCCGGGTCGGCGCCGTGCTCGAGCACGAGCTCGCGGTGCTGCTCGAGACCGGGCCCGGCGCGCCGGCGGAGCGGGTGCGCCGCTACGCCTGAGCGGACCGAACTAGAACACGTTACGGTTCCGGCCATGACTCCCTTGACCAGGACGTACGTCGTGACCGGCGCGGCCTCCGGCATCGGGGCGGCCACCACCACTCTCCTGCGCGAGCAGGGGCACCGCGTGCTGGGGGTGGACCGCCACGAGGCCGACGTGGTGGCCGACCTGTCCACGCCGACCGGCCGCGACACCGCGGTGCGCGAGATCCGCGCGGCCACCGACGTGCTGCACGGGGTGGTGCCGTGCGCGGGCATCGCCGGGATCAGCGGCGTGGACAGCCGGCTGCTGGTGTCGGTGAACTACTTCGGCGCCGTCGAGCTGGTCACCGGTCTGCGCGACCTGCTGGTCGCCGACTCCACCCCGGACAGCCTGGCCTCGGTGGTGCTGCTGGCCTCCAACTCGGTCACCTGCCAGCCGGCCTGGCCCGCCGCGCTGGCCCGCACCTGCCTGGCCGACGACGAGGCCGCGGCGCGTGAGGCGGCGGGCCGGGTGTCAGCGGTGTTCGCCTACCCGGCCAGCAAGGCGGCGCTGGCCTGGTGGGCACGCGACCACGTGCGCGAGTGGGCCCGTGACGGCGTCCGCCTCAACGCGATCGCGCCCGGGCTGATCGCGACGCCGATGACCGAGGAGGTGCGCCGCGACCCGGTCTTCGGCAAGTACGCCGACACCTACCCCACCGCGCTGCAGCGCCCCGGGCGACCCGAGGAGGTCGCCGCGCTGATCGGCTTCCTGCTCTCCGACGCCGCCAGCCTGCTGGTCGGCTCGGTGGTCACCGTGGACGGCGGCACCGACGCGCTGAAGAACCCGCGCCGCCCCCGCGGGACCGCGACCGGCCGGGTCGCCAGCGCGGCTGCCAGCCGGCTCGCCCTGGGCGCGGCGCGGCTGAGCCGCCGGCGTACCTGAGCGGTCGCCGCTGGGCCCGGCTCGGCACAATGAGGTCGTGACCGCTCCGCTGCTGCGCCCGATCGAGCCCCGCGACGTACCCGCCGTCCTGGCCCTCAACGAGGCCGACGTCGACGTGCTCTCCCCGATGGACGCCGACCGGCTCACCGCGCTGCAGGCGTGGGCGCACCGCGCCGACGTGGTCGAGGTGGACGACGGCGACGGGCCACAGGTGGCCGGCTTCGTGATCGTCGTCGACGGCGGCTCGAGCTACGACGCGGAGAACTACGCGTGGTTCACCGAGCGGTACGGCGAGGACTTCCACTACCTCGACCGGATCGTGTTCGCGCCGCGGTTCCGCCGGCGCGGGCTGGGCTCGTTCGTCTACGACGCCGTCGAGCGCGACGCGGCGCTGCGCGGCCGGCTGACCCTGGAGGTCAACCTGCGCCCGGCCAACGAGCCGTCGTTGGCCTTCCACGCCAAGCGGGGCTTCGTCGAGGTCGGCCAGCGCACCTACACCGACGGCACCGTGGTCTCGATGATGGCCAAGAAGGTCTGACCCCGCTCACCAGCGGCTGCGCGCCTCCTCGGCCCAGCCGACCAGCCCGTCGAGGTCGACCCGCTCGCCGTCGTCGGTGCTGGCCCAGCCGGTGAAGTGGCCGAAGCACTGGTGGGTCTCCCCCGCGAGCACGACCAGGCTGGTCCGCGCCACCCGCTCGTGGAAGGGGTGGAACCGCGCCTCGACCCGCTCGCCGCGGATCTCCCAGGGCCGGCGCCAGTCGGTGCGGTCGTAGGACCAGACCAGCTCCTCCTCGATCTTGTGCAGCCGGCCGTCGAGGAGCAGCGCGTTCTCGGTGTGCGGCGTGCCGACCGTCCACTTGCCGCCGAGCTGGATCGCGCGGCCCGCGGCGCTGCCGGCCGCCCAGTTCCAGGTCATCGAGTACGGCCAGCGCCCGCGCCCGTGGTCGAGCACCGCCCAGGCGTCCCCGGCCGCGCCGCCCACGTCGTACGTCGTGCCGTGGGCGGTGAGGGTGCCGGTGACCGGGCGGGCGAGGTCCTTGACGGTGTACTGGAACTGCCGGCGCCCCCACGGCACCACCACGCCGAGGGAGTCCTGGCCGGGCACCACCGCCACCTCGAGGTCGACGGTGACGTCCGGCCCGCTGGCCTGCAGCCGGGTCGCGGTCGTGCCCTGGTCGAAGGTGTACGACGTCCTCGGCCCGTGCGCGCTCACTGGCCCGCGCCCCGCGCGGTCGGGCAGCACCACCCCGCGCGCCAGCGGCACCACCTCGTCGTACGACGTCTCCTCACCGGTCACCCGGTCGAACAGGTAGATCCCGAGCACGCCGGCGTAGTCGAGGGACGACACCACCAGGCCGAGCACGTGGGTGGGGGTGACGACGCCCCAGTACTCCCAGCGCTTGGTGCGCCCCCACCAGCCCGGGCCGCGGCGCAGGTTGGCGCGGTGCAGCGGGGTGCGGGTCCACCCGACGGCCGCGGGGTCCAGCCGGCCGTCGGGCTGGCAGAGGTCGACGGGGCTGGTGATCTCGCGCTCGGGCACGGCGTCAGTCAAGCAGGGGCGGGTCGGCCCCCGCTTTAGAACATCAGGGCGCTCGCCGGGTCCTCCAGGATGCCCGCGACGTCGGCGAGGAAGCGGGAGCCGAGCGCACCGTCGATGTGACGGTGGTCGAAGGACAGCGCGAGGGTGGTCACGTCGCGGACGCACAGGCCACCGTCCTCGTCGACCCAGGGACGCTTGTTGATCGCGCCGAGGGCGAGGATCGCCGACTCCCCGGGGTTGATCAGCGGCGTGCCCGCGTCGACGCCGAAGACGCCGACGTTGGTGATCGTGAAGGTGCCGCCGCTCATTTCCGCGGGCTGGGTGCGCCCCTCCCGCGCGGTGGCGGTGAGCTCGGCCAGCGCCTCGGCGAGCTCACGCAGCGAGAGCGCGTCGGCGTCCTTGATGTTGGGCACCACCAGGCCCCGCGGCGTGGCCGCGGCGATGCCCAGGTTCACATAGCCGCGCACGACGATCTCCTGGGCCGCCTCGTCCCACCAGGAGTTGATCTGCGGGGTGCGGCGCATCGCGAGCAGCACGGCGCGGGCGACCACCAGCAGCGGCGAGATCTTGACCCCGCGCAGCTCGCGGTGGGCGGACAGCCGTCCGAGGAGCTCGGTGGTGCGGGTGACGTCGACGGTGATCCACTCGGTGACGTGCGGGATGGTGAACGCCGACTCCACCATCGCCTGGGCCATCATCTTGCGCACGCCCTTGACCGGCTCGCGGGTCTCGCGGGCCCCGGCCATCGGGTGCACGCCGGGCACGCCCGCGCCGCGGTCCTCGTAGTGCTCCGGCATCCGGACCTCGGCCGCCGCCTCGACGTCCGCCCGGCTGATCGTGCCGTGCGGTCCGGTCGGGGCGAGGTCGGCGAGGTCGACGCCGAGGTCCTTGGCGAGCTTGCGCACCGGCGGCTTGGCCAGGGCGCGCACCCGCTCAGCGGGCACCCGTGCGGCCGTGGCCGGCACGGCCGGCTCGTCGGCCTCGACGACGTCCTGCGACTGCGCGCCGCCCGGGGCGAAGGCGCCCTGCACCTGCATCTGGGCCGCGGCTCCGGCGAGCGTGGAGGGCGAGGCCGACCCGCGGCGCGGGCGGCGCATCGGGCCGCGCTCGGCCTTGTTGCGCCCGACCAGGCTCTCGCCCTCCCCGCCCCCGCTGGCGGCGGGGTTGGACAGGTCGATCTCCATGCGGGCCTCGACCACCGGGGCGGCGGGGGCCTCGGGGGTCGCCGCGGCGGGCTCGCCGATCGCGATGATCGGGGTCCCGACCTCGACGGTCTGGCCGGCCTCGACGAGCAGCGCGCTCACCACCCCGGCGTACGGGGAGGGCAGCTCGACGAGCGACTTGGCGGTCTCGATCTCGACCACGACGTCGTTGATGGCGACGATGTCGCCGACCGCGACCTTCCAGGCCACGATCTCGGCCTCGGTGAGGCCCTCCCCGACGTCGGGCAGCTTGTACTCGGGCATCCGGGTCCCCTCGGTGGCGTCAGAAGTCGAAGGAGCGGTCGACGGCGTCGAGCACTCGGTCGAGGTCGGGCAGGAAGTCCTCCTCGATGCGCGAGGCGGGGTACGGCGTGTCGAACCCGCCCACCCGCAGCACCGGGGCCTCCAGGGAGTAGAAGCACTCCTCGGTGATCCGCGCGGCGACCTCGGCGCCCATGCCGAGGTTGACGTGCGCCTCGTGGGTGACCACGGCCCGGCCGGTGCGGCGCACGGAGTCGAGCACCGGCGTCATGTCGAGCGGGGAGAGGGTGCGCAGGTCGACGACCTCCAGCGAGCGCCCCTCGGTGGCGGCGGCCTCGGCGGCCTTCATCGCGGTCTTCACCATCGGGCCGTAGGAGATCAGCGTGGCGTCGGTGCCGGGGCGCACGATGCGGGAGGTGAACAGCGGATCGGGGGTGGCCTGGTCGTCGAGGTCGGCCTTGTCGGCGTGGTACTGCCGCTTGGGCTCCAAGAAGACCACCGGGTCGTCGCACGCGATCGCCTGCTGGATCATCCAGTAGCCGTCGACGGGGTTGGAGCAGGTGACGACCTTGAGCCCGGGGGTGTGCGCGAACTGCGCCTCCGGGCTCTCGGAGTGGTGCTCGACCGCGCCGATGCCGCCGCCGTACGGGATCCGGATGACCATCGGCATCTTCACCCGGCCGCGGCTGCGGTAGTGGATCTTGGCGACCTGGCACACGATCTGGTCGTAGGCGGGGTAGACGAACCCGTCGAACTGGATCTCCACGACCGGGCGGTAGCCGCGCATCGCCAGCCCGACCGCGGTGCCGACGATGCCGGACTCGGCCAACGGGGAGTCGATGACCCGGTCCTCGCCGAAGTCCTTCTGCAGCCCGTCGGTGATCCGGAAGACCCCGCCGAGCTTGCCGACGTCCTCACCCATCAACAAGACCTTGTCGTCGTCCTCCATGGCCCGGCGCAGCCCCATGTTGAGGGCCTTGGCGAGCGTGACGCGCTGGCTCATGCCACGCCTCCCTCGAAGGTCTCGCGGTACGCCGCGTAGCCGTCGCGCTGGGCGGCGAGCTCCTCGGTCATCTCGGCGTACACGTGGTCGAACATGCTCAGCGGCGCCGGGTCCGGCAGCGCCTTGCAGCCCTCGCGCAGGGTCGCGCCGAGCTGGTCGGCCTCGTCGGCGACCGCCTCGAGGAACGCCTCGTCGACCAGGCCGTTGCGCTTGAGGTAGACCTCGACGCGCGCGATCGGGTCGCGCAGCTTCCACCGCTCGACGTCGTCGGAGAGGCGGTAGCGGGTCGGGTCGTCGGTCGTGGTGTGCGCGCCCATGCGGTAGGTGTAGGCCTCCACGAACGTCGGGCCCTGGCCGTCGCGGGCGCGCTGGAGAGCCGCGCGGGTCACCGCGTAGGTCGCCAGGACGTCGTTGCCGTCGACGCGGATGCCGGGGAAGCCGAAGCCGAGGGCGCGCTGGTAGAGCGGGATCCGGCTCTGCCGCTCGATCGGCTCGGAGATCGCCCACTGGTTGTTCTGGCAGAAGAACACCACCGGGGCGTTGTAGGACGCCGCGAAGATGAAGGACTCGTTGACGTCGCCCTGGGAGGAGGCGCCGTCGCCGAAGTGGGCCAGCACCGCGGCGTCGCGGTCGGGGTCGCCGGTGCCGACGTCGCCGTCGCGCTGCATGCCCATCGCGTAGCCGACCGCGTGCAGGCACTGGGCGCCGATCACGATCGTGTAGAGGCCGAAGTGGCGCTCCTCGGGGTCCCAGCTGCCGTGGTCGACGCCGCGGAACAGCCCGAGCAGCTGGAGCGGGTCGATGCCGCGGCACCAGGCGACGCCGTGCTCGCGGTAGGTCGGGAAGACGTGGTCCTGCGGGCGCAGCGCGCGGCCGGCGCCGATCTGGGCGGCCTCCTGGCCGAGCAGCTGGGCCCAGATCCCGAGCTCGCCGTGGCGCTGCAGTGCGGTGGCCTCGACGTCGAGGCGGCGGGTGAGGACCATGTCGCGGTAGAAGCCGCGCAGCTCCTCGGCGGAGAAGTCGAGGTCGAACTCGGGGTGGTGGACCCGCTCGCCCTCGGGGGTCAAGAGCTGGACCAGCTCGGGACCACCGTCGGAGTGGGCGGGGCCGAAGACGTCGGCGAGATCGGGGCCGAAGCCGTCGCCGGACTGCTGTGCCATGGAGCGCTCCTTCGCTTCACCGGACTGCGGGATCGCCGCCGACCGGATGTGCCAGCCCGCGGGCGCCGGGGTGGGGCGCCGAGGGCAGATCCTGTTGAGAGACCCTGCAGAGAACCTGTGACCGGGACCACAGGATCGCGTGCCGCACAACCTAGCCCCACGCACCCCCGGGGCCAACTCAGCCCCCTCGTGAGGGCCACCTCCCTAGGCTGAGCGCCATGACCTCACGACGCGTCCTCGCCAGCACGACGACCACCGCTCCCGCGGACGTCGTCTTCGACATCATCGCGGACCCCCGCCAGCACTCCCGGGTGGACGGCTCGGGCACCGTCCGCGACGCCATCGCCGGGCCGGACCGGCTCTCGCTCGGTGCGAAGTTCGGCATGAGCATGCGCATGGGCGTGCCGTACAAGATCACCAGCACCGTCGTGGAGTTCGAGGAGGGTCGCCGCCTCGCCTGGCAGCACCCCGGCGGCCACATCTGGCGCTACGAGCTCGAGCCCGACGGCGAGCGCACCCGGATCACCGAGACCTTCGACTACTCCGGCGTCAGCGGCGTGCAGGCCAAGATGTATGAGCTGCTCGGCATCACCAAGCGCAACCGCCGCGGCATCGAGCAGACCCTCGTCCGCCTCTCGGACGCCGCCGAGCAGGACGCCCGCCGGGCGTCCTGAGCGAGCGGCGTCACCGCGGCGTCACCGCCGCGCGAAGTAGCGCCGCAGGCGACGGTGTCGATGCCGGAAGAAGGCGTCGACCACCAGCGCCAGCACCGCGGCGAGGCCGGGCACGGGCAGCCGGGGCTGCAGCGTGACCCGGTCGTGCACCCGGGTCCCGCCGGGGACCGGCGTCAGCACCCGCTCGTGCTCCCAGCGCCGCATGCTCATCATCGTGGAGCTCTCGAGGAAGCGGACCCCCGCCTCGACCTCGACGATCCTCAGGTGGTCGAAGTCGAACGGGACGATGCCGAAGAGCCGGAGCCAGGCGCGCCCCACGGGCTGACCCAGCGGGACCGTGTCCACGCTCAGCCCGGCCGCGCCGCGCGGCATCCGCATCGTCAGCCAGGGCCGCATCTCGTGGTTGATGCCGTCGGGATCAACCACCCGCGCCCACACCGCCGCCGCGGACGCAGGCACCTCGCTTTGGACCTCCACCGTCCTCGTCGCCACGGCGACTCCTCCCCCTCGACCCCTGGGCCACACCCTCGCACCTGGCCTGCGGGGGCGGTCGAGCAGGACGTGACTGTCGCCCCGGCGGCGCATGTCCGGCCGGGGGCCGGGGCGATGGTTCTACTCATCGGGCGCATGGGCGGTGACGAGCCGGGTCGCAGCGTGACCCTTCACGAGACAGAAGCCGTGCGGCGACGTCCCCGGACATGCCCGTGGCCCCGCCGGCGGCGTGCTGGCGGGGTCCGGGGCTGGAGACCTACTCGTCCGGCGGGTGCGCGGTGACGAGCCGCGTGGTGGGGCGGTCCTTCATCAGGTGGAGCCCGTGGGGGATCGCCAGAGGTACGTCGCAGCGCCGCGCGGACTTTGCCCCACGGGAACGCGCACACCGGCTGGGTGAGACGGGTCTGCTCGACGAGCCGGTCGGGGATCGCGTAGGCGTCGGCGTGGTGGTCGGCCTCCTGTCCCAGCCGGGTCCGGTCACGTGCACGTCGGCGACGCCTGCCAGTGGATGGCGCCGCGGCCCGGATCGCCCTCCTCGTGCCAGGCCCAGCACCCACGCCGAAGTCCTCGAGCCGGTGCCGGTGCCGGTGCCGGTCGCGACCTCGACCGATGCCTTGAGAACCCCCGCCCCACGCCCCTGGGGCACTTGTAGGAGCGTCCCGAACACCTCGCATGAAGCCAACCGCTACCGAACCGTGCCCGGACAGGGATGCGGCCCCGCCGACTGGATGTAGGCGGGGTCCGGGGCGGTCGATCTACTCGTCGGGCGGGTGCGCGGTGACGAACCGGGTGGTGGCGCGGTCCTTCACCAGGTGCAGCCCGTGTGGGGATCGCCAGAGGTACGTCGCGGCGTCGGTCTTGTCGTAGGTCCAGGCCGTGTGGGTCTTGGCCCGGTGATGTCGCCGGCAGAGCGGCGCCAGGTTGCAGGAGCAGGTCGGACCGCCGGCGCCGTGTGCGGTGACGTGGTCGGTGTCGCAGCGTCGGGCAGGGCGTTCGCACCAGGGGAAGGCACAGACAGGCTGGGCGAGACGGGCCTGGTCGGCGAGGCGGTCGGGGACCGCGTAGGCGTCGGTGTGGTGGTGGGCCTCGAGGTCGATGACCGGCTTGATCACCACCTGGGCATCGCCACTGCACCAGTCACGGACCTGCTCGGTGGAGACGATGGACCGGGTCTCCTCGATCCTCGCGATGCCGGCCTCGTCAGGGCTGATCGCCGCGTGAGAGAGGTGCACGTGGATGATCACCTGCCGGGGCTTCACCACGGAAGTGTCGCCGTCGCCGGCTTCGGCGCGGAGGTCGAAGGCCAGTTGGCGCCGGGCCAGCTCACCGGCTGCCATCGAGCGGCGGACGTCCAACGACTCGGTGGAGCCAAGCGCAGCCAGCTCCTCCGCGCCCTGGCGGATCGCGGTGTCCAGATCGAGCGCATCGGCGAGGTCGAGCTCGCCCTCGACCCGCACGGTCCCGTCATGGGTCGCCTCGCCGGTGTGCACGTCGAAGCGGCGTCCGTCGGCGGCCTCCCGTCGCTGCTTCTCGGCACCCTCGGGGTCGAAGACCACCCGGGCGTGGTCGACGAGCCGCTCGATGCCCGCCCAACCGACCTTTTCGATGGTCCCGGCGAGCTGCCGGTCCACGAAGTCCGCACCGTCGGGCGGAAGACTCAACGTCAGTTGCGCGAGCCGGCGGCCCTTCCAGACCGGGACCACACCAGACTTCATCTGCTTCCACGTCCGCGGCAACCGGTGCGCCAGCTCCAGCGCGGACCCGACCAACGCACGCGCGGAGTCGGTGGACATCCCCAGCGCCGCGCCCAGCTCCATCGGCGCGAACTCCGCCACCAACGGCGTCCCCTCACCACCCAGCGGCACCGCCACCTCGCCGAAGATCCACCCCACGGTCGGCGTCTGCGTCGAGACCGACTCCGCTGGGTGCATCGCCGCCCACGCCAGCGCCGCCTCTAAGACCAGGAACTCGGCCCGCTGGACCGCAGCCCGCTGCGACTGTGCGAACGCCAGCACGGCGGCTGGGGTGTCGCAGTCGGGGAGCTCGTGGTCGGCCATGCCTCATTCTACTCGAACGCACGTTCGACGACAAGGGTTTCTCCACCGCCGTTAACCAGGTTCCTCGCCAGCGATCTGGACGAGCTCGACCGACAGGACAGCGCACAACCGACGGGGCAGGGCCGACCGACTGGCAGGGCCGACCTACGGGGCGCCGGCGGTCGAGCAGCGAGCGCCAGCGAGCGGACGTCGCGACTCCTGGGCCGTGGTCTCGACGAGTTCGACCGACGGGGCGACCGCGGTCTCGACGGGCTCGACCGGCGCGGCACCGCCCGGCCGACGGCGTCCCTCAGTGCGCCTCGCCCAGGTCCTCGTGCGAGCGGTGGCTGACGGGCTCGACCTGGAAGGTGGCGTGCTGCACGGAGAAGTGCTCGGCGACGCAGTGGCTGAGCTCGTCGAGGGTGGCGCCGACGCCACGCTCGGCGAGGCAGGCGTCGGTGACCGTGACGTGGGCCGACAGGCTCGGGATGCCGCTGGTGATGGTCCAGGCGTGCAGGTCGTGGACGTCGACGACGCCGGGGACTCCGAGCAGGTGCTCGCGGACGGCGGCGAGGTCGACGCTGTCGGGGGCGATCTCGAGCAGGACGACGCCTGCGTCGCGGATCAGCAGGATCGCGCGCGGCAGGATCAGCGCCGCGATCGCCAGCGAGGCCACGGCGTCGGCGCGCTCCCAGCCGGTCGTCCAGATCACCACGCCCGCGACCACCGCGAGCAGCGAGCCGACCAGGTCGGCGAAGACCTCGCTGATCGCCCCACGCATGTTGAGCGAACCGGTGTCGGAGCGGTTCAGCACGCTCAGCGACACCACGTTGGCGACCAGGCCGACCAGCGCGACGCCGACCATCGGCGCCGCGTCGACCGGGGTGGGGTCGCCGAGCCGGCTGATGCCGGCCCACGCGACGTACGCACACACGCCGAGCAGCACCAGCCCGTTCACCGCGGCGGCCAGGATCTCGGCGCGGTGGTAGCCGAAGGTCGAGCGCGGTCCGCCCGGGCGCGCGGCGAGGTACGACGCCCCGAGCGCGAGCACCACCCCGCCCGCGTCGGTGGCCATGTGCCCGGCGTCGGCGAGCAGCGCGAGGGAGCCGGTCAGCAGGCCGCCGACGATCTCCAGCACCATCACCGAGGCGGTGACGCCGAGGACGATCCGCAGGCGCCGGCGGTCCGCGGCCCGCCCGGCCGCGTGGCCCCCGCCCCCGTGCCCGTGGCCGTGCCCGTGGCTGTGCCCCATGGACTCAGGCTAGATCGACCCGAGCTCCTCGCGCCCGTGCGGCTCCTGCCAGCCGGACAGGTCCGGGCCGGCGGGGATGATGCCGGAGGGGTTCACGTCGGTGTGCACGACGTAGTAGTGCGCCTTGATCTGCTCGAAGTCGATCGTCTCGCCGAAGCCCGGCGTCTGGAACAGGTCGCGGGCATAGCCCCACAGGTGCGGCATCTCGGTGAGCTTCTGGCGGTTGCACTTGAAGTGGCCGTGGTAGACCGCGTCGAAGCGCGCCAGCGTGGTGAACAGCCGCACGTCGGCCTCGGTGATCGCCGAGCCCATCAGGTAGCGCCGGGTCGCCAGCCGCTCCTCGAGCCAGTCCAGCGCCGCCCACAGCCGCTCGTACGCCGCGTCGTAGGCCTCCTGCGAGCCGGCGAACCCGCAGCGGTAGACGCCGTTGTTGACCTCGGTGAACACCCGCTTCATGACCTGCTCCATCTCCTCGCGCAGGTCGGCGGGCCACAGGTCGGGGGCGTCGGGGCGGTGGTGCTCGCGCCACTCGAAGAACAGGTCGTGGGTGATCCAGGGGAAGTCGTTGGTCACGACCCCGCCGCTGGCGATGTCGACGATCGCGGGCACCGTGATGCCCTTCGGGTAGTCGGGGTAGCGCGCGAAGTAGGCCTCCTGCAGCCGCTCGATCCCCAGCACCGGGTCACGCCCGCCGGGGTCGCGGTCGAAGGTCCAGCTGCGCGCGTCGTGGGTGGGGCCGGGCAGGCCGACGCTCAGCACGTCCTCCAGGCCCAGCAGGTGGCGCACGATCAGGGTGCGGTTGGCCCACGGGCACGCCGGGGCGGCGATCAGGCGGTAGCGACCCGGCTCGACGGGCCACACCTGCACGTCCGCGCGGCCACCGTACGCCGCGTCCAGCGGGTCGGCGGGCCGCTCCCCGGCGAGGATCCGGTCGGGGATGTAGCTCATGTCCCGATCGAAGGCCTTGCCCTTCTCGACGTACGTCGCGGTCTGCTCGGCATTGGCTCCCATCTCTCCACCCTAGGTGAACGGTCAACGACACGGCGCCGACGACAACGCGTCCCGCGACGCCCCGCGGCGTAGCGTCGGCACCGTGTCCCGCCCCCTCCGCGCCCCCCTCGCCGCCGCCGCGGCCGTGGTCCTGATCGGCGCGGGTGCGGGCTGCGGCGGCACCGACGAGCCCAGCAGCGCACCGACACCGAGCCGCCCCCCGAGCGCCTCGACACCCGCGAACCCGGCACCCAGCTCCTCGACCTCCGCGAGCCCGACACCGACGCCGCCCCCGCGTCCCGGCACCACGCCGCCGGCCTGGCTCGGCACCCGGGAGCTGCCCACCGGGCCCGACGGGTACGCCGCGGCGCAGACGACACCGCCGGAGCTGCGCCGCCGCGCCTTCACCCTCCCCGACCCGGTGCGGATGCTCCCCGGGCGCGGCTACGCCTCGCGGGTCGTGGCGCCCGCACCTGCGTGGGTGCTCGCCCGGTCCACCTGGCGGCCCGGCTGCCCGGTCGCGCGCGAGCAGCTGGCCTGGCTGCGGGTGACCTTCCGCGGCTTCGACGGCGCCCGGCACACCGGTGAGCTGCTGGTCCAGCGCCAGGACGCCGACGACCTCGTGCAGGTCTTCGGCGACCTGTGGCGAGCCGACTTCCCGTTGGAGCGGATGGTGATCACCACCCGCGCCGACCAGGACGCCACCCCGACCGGCGACGGCAACGACACCAGCGCGTTCGTGTGCCGCCCGATCACCGGCGGCTCGTCGTACTCCGAGCACGCGTCGGGGCGCGCGGTGGACGTCAACCCGTTCCAGAACCCCTACGTGCGCGGCGACCTGGTGCTGCCCGAGCTGGCGACGTCGTACGCCCGCCGCACGCCGGTGCGCCCGGGGATGATCACCGCCGACGGCCCGGTGGTGGCGGCGTTCGCCCGGATCGGCTGGGGCTGGGGCGGCGCCTGGACCTCGCTGAAGGACTACCAGCACTTCAGCGCGACCGGGCGCTGAGCCGCGCGCGTCAGCGCGGTCGCAGCGCCGCGGCCACCTCGAGCAGCCGGTCGTTGGCCTCGGGCTCCCCGATCGTCGCCCGGACCCCCTCGCCGGGGAACGGGCGGACCGTGATGCCGAGCCTCTCGGCGTGCTCGGTGAACGCTGCGGTGCGCTCACCGAGGTCGAACCAGACGAAGTTGCCCTGGGCGTCCGGCACCTCCCAGCCGCGGTCGCGCAGGCCGGCCACGACGCGGGCGCGCTCGGCGAGGAGCGCCTCCACGCGCTCGAGCAGGTCGTCGCGGCGGCCCAGCGAGGTGATCGCAGCGACCTGGGCGACGTGCGGGACCCCGAACGGCAGCGACACGGCGCGCAGCGCCGCGGCCAGCGGCGCGGCGGCCACGGCGTACCCGACCCGGAGCCCGGCCAGGCCGTAGGCCTTGGAGAAGGTGCGGGTGAGGACCACCTGGGGGTGGCGGCGGAGAGTCGCGATGCCGTCCACCGGGTCGGCCATCCGCACGAACTCGCTGTAGGCCTCATCGACGACGACCAGCACGTGCGGCGGCACGGCGGCGAGGAACGCGTCGAGCTCGGTCTGGGTGACCGCGGGACCGGTGGGGTTGTTGGGGGTGCAGACCAGCACCACGCGGGTGCGGTCGGTGATCGCGGCGGCCATCGCGGGGAGGTCGTGGCGGCCGCCGGGCAGCAGCGGCACCCGCACCGCCGTCGCCCCCGACGCGGCGACCGCGATCGGGTAGGCCTCGAAGGAGCGCCAGGCCATCACCACCTCGTCGCCGGGCTCGCAGAAGGCCTGGACGATCTCATAGATCAGCGCCACCGAGCCGGTGCCGACGGTGACCTGCTCGACCGGGACGCCGACGAACTCCGCGATCGCGGCGTGCAGCGCGACCGCCCCCATGTCGGGGTAGCGGTTCATCTGCCCCACCGCCTCGTAGGCGGCCTCCAGCACGCCGGGCAGCGGCGGGTAGGGGTTCTCGTTGGAGGACAGCTTGTACGCCGTCAGGCCCGGGCGCAGCGCGGGCGGACGACCCGCGACGTACGCCGGGATCTCGGCGATCGTGGCGCGCGGGCGCGGCAGCGGGGGCGGCGAGTGCTGGGGGGACGTCACGGGATCACCCTAGATGTGAGCGCCGTCACTTCCGAGGCGCCGACCTACGCGCGACGGCGGCGGCCCGAGCGCCACGGACGCACCAGCGGCGCGAGCCCCAGCCCGAGCAGCCCGCCGAGCACCGCGCCGGTGGCGTTGTCGACCATGTCGGTCGCGTCGCAGGCCCGGTCCAGGCGGGCGAGCTCCAGCTGGACGATCTCGATGCCCACGGAGTAGGCGCCCAGCGCGACCAGCCCGACCGGCACGGTGAGCACCATCAGCCGCGGCCAGCGGGCCAGCGCCAGCACCAGCAGTGCCCCCGCCGGCACGAACACCAGCGCGTTGAGCAGCCGCTGCCCGCCCGAGAAGATCCAGAACCCGTCCGGCGCCGGGCCGCCGACGTCCCACGAGCAGGTCTCGCTGCGGGTCTCGGCCGGCACGATCCCGGGCGCCGAGTCCGCCGGGAGCAGCGTCACGCAGGCGATCACGGCCAGCGACCAGCACAGGCCACCGGCCAGGAGCGCCCAACGGGTGCCGGTGAAGGGCCGCAGCGCCGCGGCGAGGCCGAGGCAGACCAGGCCCGAGAGCACCACGCCGAGCAGCATCACCTCGACCCCACCGACCGGGAACATGGCGCCGACGGTAATGGGCGGGCCCCGTGAGCCAGAATGGGGCCATGTCCGATCCGGTCCCCGTCGCCGCGGGGACGCTGCACCTCGAGCCGCCCACCGCCGTGGACCGGGTCGCCCAGGAGCTGCGCCGCGCAATCTTCGACGGCGACCTCGAGTCGGGCACCGCGCTGCGCGAGGTCGCCCTCGCCGCCTCCCTGGGGGTCTCGCGACCCACGGTCCGCGAGGCGCTCACCCTGCTGGTCGCGGAGGGCCTGGCCACCCGCGAGCCCCACCGCGGCGTCAGCGTCGCCACGCCCGAGGCCGCGTCGGTCCGCGACATCTGCGCGGCCCGCTGGGTCCTCGAGGGCGCCGGCGTACGTGCCTGGCCGCAGGCCGACGCCGCGCTGCGCCGCCAGGTGCGTACGACGCTGGAGGCCTACACCACGGCCGTGCACGCCGGCGGCAGCTACCAGGAGCTCAACGAGCAGCACCTGGCCTTCCACCTCTCCCTGGTCGCGCTCGCCGACAGCCCGCGCCTGGTGCACATGGCCGAGCAGCTGGTCACCGAGCTCAAGCTCGCGCTCGCCCAGGTCGAGCGGCTGCGCCGCAACGCCCACGACGAGGCCGACAACCACACCCGGCTGGTGCTGCTGCTGGAGTCCGGCGACGTCGACGCGGCGCATGAGTTCCTGCGCGACCACCTGGCGGGCGCCGCCGACGAGATCATCACCGCCCTCGCGCTCGAGCCCGAGTCCTGAAGCCCGGGGGCTGATGCCCGGGGGCCGCGTCGTCGGTCCTGCCACAATCAGGCCATGACACGCTTCTTGACCTGGTTGGTCACCAATGCCCTGGCCGTGGCCGCCGCCGCCTGGCTGATCAACGGGATCAGCTTCGCCGGGCCCACCTCGGGGCGCGCCGAGCTCGAGGAGAAGATCCTCCCGGTGATCGGGGTGGCGCTGATCCTCGGCGTGATCACGTCGTTCGTGAAGCCGCTGCTCCAGCTGCTCTCGTTCCCGCTGATCATCCTCACCCTCGGCATCTTCTTGCTGGTCATCAATGCCGCGCTGCTGATGCTGACCGGTTGGGTCGCCGAGCACTTCGACCTCGGCTTCGAGGTCGACGGCTTCTGGCCGGCCGTCGGTGGCGCGATCGTGATCACCGTCGTGACCTGGATCCTCGACGCCCTGATCGGCGTCGATGACTGAGCCCGTGACCGGCCCTGCCGCGCCGGCGCTGCCGCCGCTCCCCTCTCCCAGGACCCCGGGCCGCTACGCGATCGCCCTGGTCTGCCTGGGCAACATCTGCCGCTCCCCGACGGCCGACGTGGTGCTGAGCGCCCGCCTCGCCGAGGCCGGGTTGGACGACCGCGTCGAGGTGGCCAGCTGCGGCACCGGCGGCTGGCACGTCGGCGAGCCGATGGACCGCCGCGCCGCGGCCACCCTCCGCGCGGTCGGCCTCGACCCCAGCCGGCACCGCGCCCGCCAGTGGACCGAGGACTGGCGCGGCCGCAGCGACCTGGTGCTCGCGATGGACTCCGACAACCTGGCCGCCCTGGGCGGGCGCAGCGAGCGGGTGCGGCTGTTCCGCGACCTCGATCCGATCGACCCCGGCGGGGAGGTACCGGACCCCTACTACGGTGGGGACGACGGCTTCGAGGAGGTGCTCGCGATGGTGGAACGCACGTCGGCCGCGCTCGTCGCGGCGTTGCGCGAGATCCTCGGCCCGCCGACGCCATGACCCGGCAGCCGCGGGTCGCCCGCCACGCCGAGAAGCTCCTCGGCGCCGCGGTCGTGGCCACCGCACCGGTGGCCGGGGGCGACATCTGCACCGCGACCAAGCTGCGCCTCAGCGACGGCACCACCGCGCTGGTCAAGACCCTCCCGCACGCGCCGGCGGGGTTCTTCCCCACCGAGGCGCGCGGGCTGCGCTGGCTCGCCGAGGTGGAGGGCGGCGTCCCGGTCCCCGACGTGCTCGCCGTCGACGAGGAGTGCCTGGTGCTGCGCTGGGTCGAGCCGGGCCGCAGCACCGTCGACGCGGCCGCCGCCTTCGGGCGCGCGCTGGCGATCACCCACGACGCCGGCGCCCCGGCGTACGGCGCCCCGCCCGGCAGCAGCGACGAGGCGTTCATCGGCAAGCTGCCGCTGCCCCAGCGACCGGCGCCGACCTGGGCGGAGTTCTACGCCGTACGCCGGGTGCTGCCCTACCTCAAGGTGGCTCGCGACCGGGCCGCGGTGAGCGGCAGCGAGGCCGACGTCATCGAGCGGCTGATCGGGCGGCTGCCGGCGCTGCTGGTCGAGGAGCCCCCCGCGCGCCTGCACGGCGACCTGTGGAACGGCAACGTGCTGTGGGGCGCCGACGGACGCGTGAGCGTCGTGGACCCCGCGGCGTACGGCGGGCACCGCGAGGTCGACCTGGCGATGCTGGCCCTCTTCGGGCTGCCCAACCTCGCGCGGGTGCTCGACGCCTACCAGGAGGTGCACCCGCTCGCGGAGGGCTGGCGCGACCGGGTCGCGCTGCACCAGATCTTCCCACTGCTGGTGCACGCCTGCCTGTTCGGCAGCGGCTACGGCGCCCGCGCCGCGCAGGCCGCCGCGGCGTACGTCTGAGGCGCGGGCGCGTCCTTCTCAGAAGCGGCTCAGCCTCGACTGGCAGCATGGGAGCGTGAGCGCGCAGAGCCTGCCCCGTGTCCTTGTCGTCGACGACGACAAGGCGGTGCGCGAGTCGCTGCGCCGCTCGCTGGAGTTCAACGGCTACGACGTGCGCCTCGCGTCCGACGGCGCCGAGGCCCTCGCCCAGATCGGCGCGACCGCCCCGGACGTCGTGGTGATGGACGTGATGATGCCGCGCCTCGACGGCCTGGAGACCACCCGCGCGCTGCGCGCGGCCGGCCACGACGTGCCGATCCTGGTGCTCACCGCCCGCGACGCCGTCGGCGACCGGGTGGCGGGGCTCGACGCCGGCGCCGACGACTACCTCACCAAGCCGTTCGCGCTGCCCGAGCTGCTCGCCCGGCTGCGCGCGCTGCTGCGCCGCGCGGTCCCGCAGGAGGACGACGAGGAGATCCTCTCCTTCGCCGACCTCACCATGGACGTCGGCGCACGCGAGGTACGCCGCGGGGACCGGCTCATCGAGCTGACCCGCACCGAGTTCACCCTGCTGGAGATGTTCCTGCGCCGCCCGCGCCGGGTGCTGGAGCGCAGCTTCATCCTCGAGGAGGTCTGGGGCTATGACTTCCCCACCACCGCGAACTCCCTCGAGGTCTACGTCGGCTACCTGCGGCGCAAGACCGAAGCCGCCGGTGAGCCGCGTCTGCTGCACACCGTGCGCGGGGTCGGCTACGTGCTGAAGGAAGCATGAGCAACCCGGACACCACCGAGACCACGCTGCCCCGCGAGGACCGCCGCTGGCACTACCGCCGCTCCCTGGCCAGCCGGGTCACCCTGCTCACCACGATCGCGGTCGGCCTCGCGGTCGCGTTCGTCGCACTGGGCGCCTACGTCACGGTCCGCATGCAGATGCAGTCGACGCTCGACCAGTCGCTGGTCGAGCGGGCGCGCAGCACCGCCGCGGCCCCGACCCTCACCTTCACCTCCGGCGAGGAGGTCCCCGCGTGGGCGCTGGTCGCCACGGACGTGCGGATCGCGCTGGTCAACGCAGCCGGCGACACCAACCCCAAGGTCCTGGCCGGGGACGTCCTTCGTCCCGGTGAGCCCGAGATCGCCGTCGCCCAGGGCAAGGAGGAGACCAGCATCCGCACCGTGCGCGCGGATGGCGAGGCCTACCGGATGGTGGCGGTCAACTACGGCGACGGCGTCGCGCTGGTGCTCGCGCAGTCCCTTGAGTCCCAGCAGCAGGTGCTGTCCCGGCTCGGGGTGGTGATGCTGCTGTTCGGGGTGGCCGGTGTCATCGCGGCCAGCATGGCCGGGTGGATGGTCGCGGTGAACGGTCTGCGCCCGGTGCGCCTGCTGACCTCCCGGGTCGAGCGCATCGCGCGCACCGAGGACCTCACCCCGATCCCCGTCGAGGGCGCCGACGAGGTGGCCCGGCTGGCCGCGGCGTTCAACCAGATGCTGCGCGCGGTCTCCGCCTCCCGCGACCTGCAGCGCCAGCTGGTCGCCGACGCCGGGCACGAGCTGCGCACCCCGCTGACCTCGATGCGCACCAACATCGACCTGCTCGCCCAGGCCGACGCCGCCGGCACCACGCTGCCGCCGGGCGCGCGCGCCGAGGTCCTCGACGACGTACGCGCCCAGATGGAGGAGCTCACCACCCTCATCGGCGACCTGGTCGAGCTGGCCCGCGACGAGCCCATGCAGCACGTGGTGGAGACCGTCGACCTCTCCGAGATCCTCGACCACGCGATCGCACGCGTACGCCGGCGCGCCCCCGGCGTGGTCTTCGAGGTCACCGCCACCCCCTGGTACGTCGTGGGCGAGGCCGCCGGCCTGGAGCGCGCGATCACCAACCTGCTCGACAACGCCGCGAAGTGGAGCCCGCCGGACGGCACCGTGCGGATCACCCTCGACCGCGGCACCCTGACCGTCGACGACGAGGGGCCCGGCATCGACGACGTGGACCTGCCGCACGTCTTCGAGCGGTTCTACCGCTCCGAGGAGTCCCGCTCGATGCCCGGCTCCGGGCTGGGCCTCTCGATCGTGCGCCAGGTCGCCAGCCGGCACTCCGGCTCGGTGAGCGCCGACCGCTCCCCTGCCGGCGGCGCCCGGCTGCGCCTGTCGCTGCCCGGCAACCCCACCCCGCCCCCGCCGACCCCGCCGCCCGCCGACCTGCCCCCGTCCACCCGCACCACCCAGGAGAACCCCCGTTGAGCCGTCGCTCGCTCGCCACCGCCGTCGTCCTCGTCGCGTCCCTGGGAGCGCTGAGCGCCTGCTCCGAGGAGGAGCCGGAGACCCCGAGCCAGGCCGACGTCGCGGCCGCCCATGGCTCCGACCCCGAGGCATCCGCCTCGGCGCAGCCGGAGGCCTGGAACCCCTGCGACGGGCTGCGGGTGGGCCGGCTCGCCGCGGTGCTCGGCACCGGCCTGGAGCCGGACCGCGGCACCGAGGAGGCGCCGCGCTGCGCGCTGCTGCCGGCCGAGCAGGGCGGCCCGGTGCTGGACGCCAACTACATGGTCTTCGCCGACGGCCTGGACGCCGCCTGGGAGACCATGGGCGCACCCGAGGACGGCGACGTCAGCGCGCCCACGATCCCGGGCGCCGACGCCGCCCGGCTGGTGGTCGCGACCGACAAGGAGGGCGTCGCCGCGACCGGCTTCGTGCAGAACGGCAGCCTGATCCACGTCGTCAACGCCGCCGACACCGCGCCGTACGACCGCGAGGCGCTCGTCGAGGGCGTCACCACCGCGATGACTCAGCTGTCGAACGCCAGCGCGCGCGCCGAGAAGCTGCAGGCACCATGAGCCCCATGGACACGCGCGCACTCGGCTACTACCGCCTCGACCCCGGCACCGGCGAGCTGCTCGCCACCGACCTCGCCGCCAGCATGTGGGGGGACAACCACCTGCACGGCGTCGCGGTGAGCGGGGCGATGGCGCGGGCGCTGGAGCAGCGGGTGGCCGAGCTGGGGCGCACGGACCTGCGTCCGGCCCGCTACACCGTCGACCTGTTCCGCCCGGCCACGATGGACCCGTGCGTGGTGCGCACCGAGGTGGTGCGCGAGGGCAACCGGCTGTGCCTGGTCGACGCGACGTACCTCCAGGGCGAGGTCGCGGTGGCCCGCGCCAGCGGCCTGTTCCTGCGGGCCACCGGCAGCACCGCCGGGGAGACCTGGTCGCCCGGTCCGGAGTCCGACCTGGTGCCGCCGCCGCTCGACCTCGCCCCGGTCACCACCGAGGCGCACGTGCCGTTCGTCCACAGCGACGCCGTGGGCTGGTCGCAGGACTTCACCCAGCACCAGAACGCCGGGCGCAAGCAGTACTGGAGCACCGGGCCCTCGATCGTGGCCGGCGAGGAGCTGACGCCGTTCCAGGCGGTCGCCTCGATCGCCGACGGCGCCAGCCTGGTCACCAACTGGGGCAGCAACGGCGTCGAGCACATCAACACCGACATCACGCTGGTGCTGGCCCGCGAGCCCGACGGCGTCTCGATCGGCCTGGCCGCCACCGACCGGCGCGAGGACGGCGGCATCGCGGTCGGGACGGCCGCGGTCTTCGACCGCACCGGGCGCCTCGGCACCGTCGTGGTCAGCGCGCTGGCCAACGCCAAGCGGGTCGTCGACTTCGCCCGCGTGGAGTACGCCGACGACGGCACCCGGCGTACCTCGCCGGGGGCCTGAGCCTCGGATCCGGCTCAGGGCTTGGTCTCGCGCCAGCCCCGCTCGAACGGCAGCCGCCAGGCGTGCGGGTTGATCAGCTGGTGGATGGCGTTGGGGCCCCAGCTGCCCGGTGGGTAGGCGCGCACCGGTGGCGGGTTGTCCAGCAGCGGGACCGACTTCTCCCACAGCGTCTCGATGCCGGCGGCGGTGGTGAACAGCGTGTGGTCGCCGCGGATCGCGTCGTGGATGAGCCGCTCGTAGGCCTCCAGCACCGACTCCGAGCCCAGCGTCTCGTGGGTAGCGAACTGCATCGAGACCTTCTCCAGGGTCATCCCCGGCCCGGGCCGCTTGCCGTAGAACGACAGCGACATCCGCGACTGGTCGGCGAGGTCGAAGGTCAGGTGGTCAGGGCCCTGGGTGCCCGCCTTGGAGCCGGTCGGGAACATCGACAGCGGCGGCTCCTTGAAGGCGATCGAGATGATCCGCGCGCCCTCCGCGAGCTTCTTGCCGGTGCGCAGGTAGAACGGCACCCCGGCCCAGCGCCAGTTGTCGATCTCGACCTTGAGCGCGATGAAGGTCTCGGTGTCGGAGTAGTCGGAGACCTCCTCCTTGCCGCGGTAGCCGACGTACTGCCCGCGCACCACGTTGCCGGGCTCGAGGGGGCGCATCGAGCGGAACACCTTGAGCTTCTCGTCGCTGATCGGCCCCGGCTCCAGCGACGTCGGCGGCTCCATCGCCATGAACGCCAGGACCTGCATCAGGTGGGTGACCACCATGTCGCGGAAGGCGCCGGTGGACTCATAGAAGCGGGTGCGGCCCTCGAGTCCGAGGGTCTCGGGCACGTCGATCTGCACGTGGTCGATGAAGTTGCGGTTCCAGATCGGCTCGAACAGTCCGTTGGCGAAGCGGAAGGCCAGGATGTTCTGGGCCGCCTCCTTGCCGAGGAAGTGGTCGATGCGGAAGATCTGGCGCTCCTCGAAGACCTCGTGCAGGCGGGCGTTGAGCCGCTGCGCGGAGGGCAGGTCGGTGCCGAAGGGCTTCTCCATGATGATCCGCGAACGCGGGACCAGGCCGGCCTCGTCGAGCATGTGCACGACGTCCAGGGCGGCCTTCGGGGGCACCGAGAGGTAGTGCAGGCGCCCGACGTACGGCTCCGGGGGGAACGCGTTCTCCGCGGCCTCGACGGCGGCGGCCAGCGCCTGCGGGCCCGCACCGGTCGGCACGTAGCTCAGCATCTTCGCGAACGGCGCCCAACGCTCGTCTGTCAGATTGCCCTTGCCGAACTCCAGGCACGCCTCGTGGGCGAACTTGACGAACTGCTCGTCGTCGAGGTCCTCCAGCGAGGTGCCGACGATCCGGGCGTCGGAGAGCAGACCCGCGTGGTGCAGCCGCAGCAGCCCGGGCAGCAGCTTGCGGCGCGCCAGGTCGCCGGTCGCGCCGAACAGGACGATCACCACGGGCCGTTCCATGACTCCGAGCCTAGTCAGGCGGTGTTGACCGGGATCCGGTGAGTGCGTCGAGCACCCGGGCCGCCTTCCAGCCCGCCTCGGCGTGCTCGCTCGCCACCTCGGAGTGGACCGTGACCCCGCCGCCGGTGCCGAGCCGCCAGGCCCCGTCGCCGGTGGTCGTCAACGAGCGGATCACCACGCCGAGGTCGGCGGTGCCGTCGGCGCCGATGCGGCCGAACGCCCCGGCGTAGGCGCCGCGCGGGGTCGTCTCGACCTCCGCGATCACCTCCATCGTGCGGAGCTTGGGCGCCCCGGTCATCGAGCCCGCCGGGAAGAGCGCCCGCAGCGCGGCGAGCGCCGAGACCTCCGGGCGCAGCCGGCCGCGCACCGTCGAGACCAGCTGGTGCACCGCGGCGTACGACTCGACCTGCAGGAGGTGCGGCACCTCGACGCTCCCGGGCTCGCAGACCATCGACAGGTCGTTGCGCAGCAGGTCGAGCACCATCAGGTTCTCGGCGCGGAAGCGCGGGTGGGTGGCCAGCTCGGCGCGGGCCCGCGCATCCTCCGCCGGCGTCGCCCCGCGCGGGGTGGTGCCCTTGATCGGGCGGGTCTCCACGGTGCGGTCGGCGCCGACCACGGCGTACCGCTCGGGGCTGGAGCTGAGCAGCCAGGCCTCGGCGCCGGGCACGTCGTGCTGCACGAAGCCGGCGTACGGCGCGGGGTTGGCCGCGCGCAGGCGCAGGTACGCCGCGGCGGGGGTGAGGTCGCTGCGGGCCGTGACCCGGTGGGTCAGGTTGACCTCGTAGGTGTTGCCGGCGTGCAGGTGCTCCTGCACCCGTGCGAACGCGGCCCGGTAGGACGCGGGGACCTCGAGGTCGGGCGGGGTGGGCCGGACCCCGGGCGGGGCAGCGGCGCCCGGGTGACCGGGGAGCACCAGGACCCGGGACGGGCGCATCCAGACCGCGTCCGGCAGGCCCGCGCCGTCGCGCCGCGACGGGTGGGCGGGGAGGTCGGGGCGCGCGGCGTAGCCGAAGTAGCCGAACCACTGCGCGTCGGCGGCGCCGGTGGCCAGCTCGTGCTCGAGCACCGCGAACGGGTCGTCGCCGACCACCTCCGCGCGCCCGCCGGCGTGGCGGGTGACCTCCCGGGCGGCGGCGTCGTAGCTGAGCGAGACGTCGTCGTCGGTCAGCCAGCCGACGTGGGAGCGGCGTCCGGACCAGTCACGGCCGCCGCCACCGTCGAGCCAGAAGCAGCGGCGGCGCCCGGCGGCCAGCGCGGGCAGCCAGTCCGCGGGGTCGCCGGTGGGGTCGGGCGTCGGCCCGTTCACCGGGTGCCGCCCAGGAAGTTCGCCACCAGCGCGGTGCCGTGCTCGGAGAGCACCGACTCGGGATGGAACTGCACGCCGACCAGCGGCAGCGAGCGGTGCGCCACGCCCATCACCAGCCCGGTCACGGCGTCGGTGGCGGTCACCCGCAGGCAGTCGGGGACCTCGAGCGCGGCCAGCGAGTGGTAGCGCACCGCCGCGAACCCCTGCGGCACCCCGGCGAACAGGCCGCGCCCGTCGTGCTCGACGCGCGCCAGGACGCCGTGCCCGGGCGCGACGCGCCCCACCCGCCCGCCGTACGACGTGACCAGGCCCTGCATGCCCAGGCAGACACCGAGCACCGGGCGGGTGGCGGCGGCGAGCACCGCCCGCCCGACGGCGAAGTCGCGGGGCGAGTCCGGGGTGCCCGGCCCGGGCGAGAGCACCACGTGGGAGTGGGCCAGGACGTCGGCGGCGTCGACCTCGTCGTGCTGCACCACCCGCGGCAGCGTCCCGGTCACCGCGGCCACCAGGTGAGCGAGGTTCCAGGTGTAGGAGTCGTGGTGGTCGACCACCACGACGTCCGCTCCGGTCACGGCCGGAATCTACCGCGCCGGCCCGGGCTCCGACCGGGGCCGGTGGGGACACGGCACGTTCACGTCGGCGACGTCCGGCGGCAGCCGCAGCGCCTCCCGTTGATCACCCCTCTTGGCGAGGGTTCCGGCGAGCCCGTCCTCCGCGGGCGAACCAGTGAAAGGCGAGTCCTTCGTGACCAAGAAGCGAACGGCGGCGGCCATTGCGGCGGTTGCCTCCACGAGTGTGCTGGGCGGCCTGCTGCCCGGCGTGATGAGCCCGGCCAGCGCCGGCGCGCAGCACCCCAACGTCGAACCGGTCCTCGGCGGCCCGGTCCTGATCTCCGAGATCGCCAACGGTGGCGCCGGGGCGAGCCCCCAGGCCGCCCGGGTCTCGGGAGACAACTTCATCGAGATCGCCAACCGGGGCGCCGAGCCGGTCGACATCTCCGGCTACCGGGTCCTGCGCTGCGGGCAGACCGGCGACCTCTACGGCCCGCAGAAGATCGTGCCCGCCGGCACCGTCCTGGCCCCGGGCGACACCTACACCGTCAGCGGCCCCACCGCGAGCGAGCGGATCGCGCGCGACGACGTCTACGACGCCACCGGTGCCAACCTGCACGAGTTCGGCTTCGGCGCCCTGTTGGAGAGCCCCGACGAGCGGGTCCTCGACCGGGTCGGGTTCTACCACCCGAGCGTGCTGAGCGAGTGCGGCATGAGCGACCGCGCCCTGGCCCGTCCCCTGGACCACCGCCTCGACCAGAGCCACCAGCGCGTCGCCGCCACCGGCGACGTCGCGCGGGACTGGATCGTCGCGGTGCGCACGCCGGACGCCCCGAACGCCGCGGCCGACGCCCCGACGCCGGTGGTGCCCGCACCGGTGCGCATCACCGAGGTGGCCAACGAGTCCAGCACCAGCACCGCGGACAGCTTCGTCGAGCTCACCAACACCGGCGAGCAGAGTGCCGACATCAGCGACTGGCGGCTCTACCGCTGCGGCGAGAACGGCACCACCTACCTGCAGAACGCCGCCCTGCCGGACGGCGTCCTGGCCCCGGGCGAGTCCTACCTGGTGGCCCACGCCGCCGGCGCGTACGCCGGGCGGGCCGACGCGACGTACTCCTCGGGGATGCACTTCCGCGACTTCGGCGTGATGCTGGTGCGCCCCGACGAGTCGATCGCCGACCGGTTCAGCTCCTACGCCAACCGCACCTCGATGTGCACCGACGGCTCCTCGGTGCCGGTCGACGCCGACAACCTGCAGGACGAGTCCTACCACCGGGTCGGCGACACCGGCGACAACGCCCGCGACTTCGTGCTGGCCACCACCCGCACTCCCGGGGTGCACACCGCGCGCGAGGAGCTGAGCGTCGTCGACCGCAGCGGGTTCACGCACTCGGCGGTCCGGATCTCCGAGATCGCCGACTCCGGCCCCGCGGGTGACGACGACGAGTTCGTCGAGCTGGCCAACTACGGCACCGAGCCGGTCAACCTCTCCGGCTGGTCGCTGACCCGCTGCGAGGCCACCGGCCGCGGCAACGCCGGCCACCAGGTCGCCGACCTCGGCGACGTGACGCTGCGCCCGGGCGAGGTGTACCTCGCCACCGACGACGGCGCCCCGGCCGCGTTGCGCGAGCTCGCCGACGCGACGTACCGCACCGGGCTGGCACAGAACGCCTCCGGCATGTACCTCCGCGACCCGCAGGGCCGCAAGGTGGACGCGGCGGGCATCTACCCCACCGTCCCCTTCAGCCCGTGCGTGATCGGCTCGGAGCTGCGCGCCGGCGCCAAGCAGGACCTGGGCGAGTCCTTCCAGCGCGCCCGCACCACCGGCGACAACGAGGAGGACTTCGTGATCGCGGCCCGCACCCCGGGCGAGCTGGCCGACGTGACCTGGGTCGACCCCACCGAGCCGCTTCCGGGCGAGACCGACCCCGTCGAGCTCGCCGTCACCACCGCCCCCGGGGCCCCGCAGGCCTCCGCCAAGGTCCGGGGCGGCGCCTACTCCGCCCAGGTCGTGGCCCCCGCCGCGGACGGCCCGCTCGACCTGGAGGTCCGCCGCGGCGCACCGGTGGACGCGGCCCAGGTCGACCTCGCCGCGGCTCGGGTCTTCGGCGGCGCCACCTCGCGCCGGGTCCCGGCGCGTCTGGCGGTCGCCGGCGAGCGGCGCCTGCGCGACACCGGTGCCGGCCTCGCGGCCCGGGCGGACGGCTACGGCTACCCGTTCCTGCGCTTCGCCGTACCGGCCACCGAGGTGCCCGCGGAGGGCCTCGAGTTCACCTTCTCCACCCCCACCCGGGAGCGCAACGACGTGCAGATGCGCGCCTGGGACGGCGAGGAGTGGACGCTGCTCACCCACGCCACCGCCGACGCCGACGGCCACGTCACCCTGGTCGGCGCCCTGGGTGCCCAGCACCTCGTCGACGGCGAGCTGAACGTCCTGGTCATCGACGGCCCCCGCGTCGCCGGCGGCCTGGTCGAGGAGATCGGCGTGACCGACCGCGCGTTCGCCGACCCGGCCGACTACGACTGGGCCTTGAACCACATGAGCGACACCCAGTTCCTCTCCGAGGCCTTCCGCGAGCCGTTCCGCCGGATGGCGACCTGGGTCGTGGCCAACCACGAGGCCCGCAAGATCGGCTACAGCACCAACACCGGCGACCTCATCCAGAACTGGATGCAGGCCAACGCCGACCCGCGGCGCGCCGAGAAGGAGTTCGCCGCGGCCCGCCGCATCCACGACCTGCTCAACGACGCCGGCGTCCCCAACGGCGTGCTGCCGGGCAACCACGACAACTTCTGGGGCCGCGACAACACGCTGTACAACGAGTACTTCGGCCCCGCGGCGTACGCCGAGCAGGAGTGGTACGGCGCCCCGTGGCGCCGCGGCGACAACTCCGCGCACTACGACTTCGTGACCGAGAGCGGCATCGACTACCTGATGCTGTCGCTGCCCTACCGACCCACCACGGCGCAGCTGACCTGGGCCCGCGAGATCGCGGCGACCTACCCGCACCACAACGTGGTCCTGCTGACCCACTCCTACCTCGACACCCAGGGCAACATCGAGAACCTGTCCAACCGGGTCACCGCGCGCGGCCACCGGGTGTGGAGCGAGGTCGTCGCCCCGAGCGACAACATCTTCCTGGTCCTCGGCGGGCACTACCACGGCGTCGCCACCAAGTACGGCGACCCGGTGACCGGGGAGCAGTCGGACGCGATCGACATCGCCGCCGACACCGTCGCGGTGCGCAACGTCGGCGAGGCGGGCCGCACGGTCGTGCAGATGCTGGCCGACTACCAGGGCTACCGCTCCACCGTGCCCGAGGCCCGCGCCGACACCCTCGACCGCGACACCGGCTTCCAGCGGCTGCTGCAGTTCGACGTCGACGCCGAACTGATGGGCGTCAACGCCTACTCGCCGCACCTGGACTCCTTCGAGGCCTACAAGTACGACGAGCCCGGCATGCGGGGCACCCCCGCCGCGGGATTCGAGGACGGCCGCTACCACGCCCACGACGACGAGTTCGTCGCCAGCATCGACCTGATGGTCACCAAGCACCTGCGCGCCGAGGACTGGGGCCTGACCGCCGCGTCCCGGCCGGTGCTGGAGCGCAGCGTCGCCGCGGGCACGACCGTGCCGGTCGAGCTCGCGGAGCCCGTGGCCGGCGAGCGCTGGTACGCCGCGGTCGTCGACGCGAACGGCCGTCGGGCCGTCTCGGTGCCGGTGAGCGTCGACCTCGCCGAGGTCGACGGTGTCGCCTCCGCGGTGCGCCTCACCTCCACCCGCACCAGCCAGCGTCTCGACGCCGAGGAGCAGGACCGCGCCCAGCTGCGCGCCCGGATCACCACCGCGACGCCGGTCGCCGACGGCGTGCACGGCACTGTCGAGTTCCTGGCCGGCGAGGAGGTCCTCGGCTCCGTCGAGGTGGTCGACGGGGAGGCCGAGCTCCGGGTCGGGGCCGACCTGCCGGTCGGCGAGCACCTGCTCACCGCCCGCTTCGTCCCCGCCGACGAGACGGTGGTCGCCGCGTCCACGTCGGGGACCGTGCCGCTCACCGTCGAGGCGCCCGCAGGCCCCGCGGGCAAGGCCCACTCGGTCGCCGGGGCCACGCTGGCCCGGACGACGGTCGCCCACGGCACCCGGGCCCTGCTGCGGGTCAGCGTGGACACCACCGGCCCCACCGCGACCGGGCGGGTCCGCGTCACGCTCACCTCGCGGGACCGCACCCGCACCCGCACCGTGGGAGCCCGCCTGGTCGACGGCCGGGTCAGCATCCGGCTGCCCCGCCTCGCCCGGGGCACCTGGCGCGTCGCCACGACGTACCGCGGTTCGGATCTGGTGGCCGCCGACCGGGCGCCGGCACTCCGCCTGCGGGTGCGCTGACACCCGGCAGGCGGACCGGGGCGGCGGCGGTGCAGGATGCGGCCCCATGAGCACTCCCGTGATCGAGACCCCCTCCAGCGCCGGCGTCGCGGAGGCCCTGGCCGTGGCGCAGCGGTGGCTGCCGGCGTTCCTGGAGGGGCGCCGCGCCGACGACGACGTCTACGCCGAGGGGGTCTCGACCTGGCACAACATCGGGGAGCGGGAGTCGCAGATCCAGCGCACGCCGTCGCGCACCCGGCAGGTGCAGGCCGGCGCCGACGTCCGCGTCGAGGACGCGCGCCTCAAGGTCTTCGACGGCGGCTGGGTGCTCCAGGCGACGACCGTCGGCACCAACGCCGCCGGCGAGGCGGTGCGGGTGCCCACCTGCCTGGTCGTCACCCTGCGCGAGGGGCGCATCGCCCGCTTCGAGGAGTACGCCGACTCCCGGGCCGCCGAGCGGCTCTTCGGCGAAAGGTGAGACAGGGCCCGGGAGGAGCTTCCCCACTCCACCGGGCCCTGTCCCGTCTGTGACCTGCGCGAGGACTCCCCGGAGGGGTCTTCAGTCGAGCAGGAGGTCGGCGACGAGGTCGTGCAGGATCTCGAAGCCACGCTCGGTCAGGATCGACTCGGCGTGGAACTGGATCCCACGATAGTGGGGACCCCGCACCAGATGCACGTCGCCCGTCTCGGTATCTGACTCGACGCTGACGCCGTCGGGCAGCTCGGTGTCCGGCGAGACCCGCCCGACGAAGGTGTTGTAGAAGCCGACGCGCTCGGTGCGGCGCCCGATCCGCACCGGCGACTGGGTGCCCTGGAAGACGATGTCCTTGAACGCCAGCGGGATGCCGAGGCGGTGGCACAGCGCCTGGTGGCCCAGGCAGACGGCGAGGAACGGCTGCTCGGCGGCGAGCAGCTCGTCGACCGCGGCGCGCAGGTGGGCCATCTTGGGGTCGGTGTCGTCGCGGGGGTCGCCGGGGCCGGGCCCGACGAGCACCAGGTCGTAGCCGCTCAGGCAGCCGGGCTCGTAGTCCTCGTGGCGCACCACGTCGCTGCTCATGCCGAGCACCCGCAGCACGTGGCGCAGCATGTTCACGAAGTCGTCGTCGCCGTCGAGGATGACCGCCCGCTTGCCGCGGAGGCCGGGCTCGGGCGAGACGCCGGCCTGGTCGGTCAGCCAGAACGTCGAGAGCCGCTGGTTGCGGGCGTTGAGCGCGAGCAGCACGTCCTCGTCGAGGACCAGCTCGCCGACGTTCACGTCGGGCACCGGCGCGGGCTCGACCAGGCCGAAGGCGCTGAGGATGCCGCCGGCCTTGGCGTGCGTCTCCGCCACCTCGTACGCCGGGTCGGAGTCGCGCACCAGCGTCGCGCCGGCGGTGACCTTGAGGTTGCCGTCGAGGTCGACGTCGGCGGTGCGGATCACGATCGGGCTGTCCACGACCGGGCCGCCCTCGGCGTCGCGCCCCAGCACCGCGAGGGCGGCGCCGTAGTAGCCGCGCCCCTCGGTCTCGTACTTCTTGATCAAGCGGCAGGCGTTGCGCACCGGGCTGCCGGTGACGGTGGCGGCGTACATCGTGTCGCGCAGGACCTCGCGGGGGTCGCGGGTGGTGCGGCCGGCGAGGAGGTACTCGGTGTGCACGAGGCGGCTCATCGGCTTGAGGAACGGGCCGAGGACCTGTCCGCCCTGGTCGCAGATGTCGCACATCATCTTGAGCTCTTCGTCGACCACCATGAAGAGCTCGTAGACCTCCTTCTCGTCGGCGAGGAAGTCCAGCAGCCGCTGCTGGGTGTCCTCGCCGCCGCCGAGACGGAAGGTGCCGGAGATCGGGTTCATCCGGACGTCGCCGCCGTGGATGGAGACGTGCCGCTCGGGGGTGGCGCCCACGAGGTAGCGGTCGCCGGTGAAGAACAGGTAGGTCCAGTAGGCGCCACGCTCGCGCTCGAGGAGTCGCTTGAGGACCGCGAGCGCCTTGTCGGCGCCCCAGTCGGCGACCTGGGCGCGGTAGTGGCGCCCGACGACGAGGTTGGCGCCCTCGCCCTGGCCGATCTCGTCGCGGATGATCGCCTCGACGACCCCGGCGTACTCCTCGTCGGAGGTCTCGAAGCCGCCTCGGTCGGTGAAGGCCACCTCGACGTCGTCGATCGCCTCGACGATCTCGGCGACGGAGAACTCCAGCTCGGTCTCGACGTCGACCACGACGAGCGGGGTCTGGTCGTCGTGGGCCTCGAAGCCGCGCTCGGCGACCTGGCGGAACGGGATCGCGAGCAGCCGGTCGGCGATGTGCCCCTCGGCCGGCGGACCCTCCTCGAGGGGTACGTCGAGCAGCGACTCCACGACGCTGCGCCGACCCCCGACCAGGCCCACGGTGTCGCGGTCCCCGGCCCGGGTGGAGCGCCGGATGATCGCCCACGCCTCGTGCCCCTGGAGTGCCTTGATGGCGTCCCGGGCAGAGGTCGTCGCAGTCATGGCCGAACTCTAGTTGCGCCCCCGTTCGCTGTGACGCGGGGTTGTGGACGCTGGACACGCCTCAGGAGACGTGTGCAGCGTCGACGACGCCGCGTGACAGGTGGGCGGGACGCCGGCCCGTCGCCGCTAGCAGGCCTCCAGCAGCGCCGCGCGGGCGCCGTCGTACCGCTCGACCTCGAGGTCGCGCAGGACCCCCTGGAGCTCGCGTCCGGCGCGCCCGAGCTCGTCGAGGTCGTCGAGGCCCTCACCGGTCGAGCCGGCGCCCTGGGCGAGCATCGCGACGCCGTGGACCTGGTTGGCCAGCGCGGGGCCCCAGCGCTCCCCGGGGTCCTCGGGCAGCGACCGCGCACCGGCGCAGGCCACCTCGCGGTCGTCGGGTTCGTCCTCGTCGAAGACCAGCCAGCCGGCCGCGAAGCCGAGCACCAGGGCCAGGAGCAGCGCTCCCCCGATCGTCACGATGCGCATGACGCAGCCGTCCCCGCTCCGCCCGGCCGCGAAACCCTCAGGAGACGGTGGTGAGCAGCTGGGTGGCGCGGGTGAGGACGACGTAGAGGGTGGCGCGGCCGGTGACCGACTCGTCCTCGATCTCCTGCGGGCGCACGATCACGATGCCGTCGAACTCCAGGCCCTTGGTGTCCAGGCCGGTGAGCACCACGACGCGGTCCTCCCCCGAGGGCGTGACCGTGGCGTCGCCGGCGGCGGCGCGGGCGCCGGGGGCGTCCTCGGCACGCTCCGGCCACGCGGCCAGCCAGGAGTTCACCTCGGCGCGACGGGCCGCGGGCACCACGATGCCGACGGTGCCGGCGACCTGCCCGGCGATCGCGTCGACCTCGGCGCGTACGGCGGCCTCGAGGTCGTCGACGTCCTCCACGATGCGGGGCTCGACGCCGGTCGAGCGCACCGCGGTGGGCAGGTCGGCGTCCAGGCCGACCCGCTCGGCGTACGCCGCGGCGTGGGCGTAGATCTCCGCGGAGTTGCGGTAGTTGGTCGAGAGGTGGAACTCGTGGACGAACTTGCCCGCCAGCGCCTCGGCCCGGGCGTCGTTGGCCTCCTTCGGCACCGGCCAGGACGACTGCGCCGGGTCGCCGACGATGGTCCAGGAGGCGGTGCGGCCACGGCGACCGACCATCCGCCACTGCATCGGGGTCAGGTCCTGCGCCTCGTCGATGAGCACGTGGGCGTAGGGGTCGTCCTCGATGCGGTGCGTCGGCGGCGCCCAGGCGCGCCCGGTGGGGGCGTACTCGCGGTCGGCGGCGGTGAACAGCTCCTGCATGTCGACGCCGCCCGTGATCAGCGCCATCGGGTCGTCGCGCGCGTCGTCGGCCTTGGCCGGGACGTCGCCGAGGGCGTAGCGCAGCTCGTCGAGCAGCGCGACGTCCTCGACCGAGAGGTCGCGCGGGTCGCCGGTCCACGACTTCAGCAGCAGCCGCTGGTCCTCCTCGCTGAGCAGGCCGTCGGAGACCCGGGCCAGCACCTCGGGGTCGCGCAGCCAGCCGAGCACCGAGCGTGCGTCCAGCGGCGGCCACCAGGCCGCGGCGAAGTCGACGAAGCGGTCGTCGGAGAGCATGTCCTCGTTGAACGACTCGCGGCCGCGCTCACGACCGCGCTCACCGCGCACCTGGCGCCACAGCGCGTCGAGCAGCGCGTGCGCGACGCGGGGCAGCTGCTTGTTGCGGGGGCCCTGGCTCATCAGCTGGCGGCGCACCCGGCCGAGCACGCCGCGGTCGAGGACCAGGGTGTCGTCGCGGTAGAAGATCTTGAAGTGGCCGGGGCTGCCGGGCGCCTGCTGGCGCGCGAGGCGGCGCAGCACCTCGGCCATCCGGGCCGCGCCCTTGACGTCGGCCACCGCGGGCTCGTCGTGGCGGGTCGCGCGGACCCCGTCGACGACCTCGCCGAGCGAGCGCAGCGCCACGGCGGTCTCACCGAGGCTCGGCAGCACCCGCTCGATGTAGCGCATGAAGACCCCGCTCGGGCCCACGACCAGCACGCCGCCGGACTCGTAGCGGCGCCGGTCGCTGTAGAGCAGGTACGCCGCGCGGTGCAGCGCCACCACTGTCTTGCCGGTGCCGGGGCCGCCGGAGATCGACACGACGCCCTTGCCGGGCGCGCGGATCGCCTTGTCCTGCTCGGCCTGGATGGTGGCGACGATCGAGTGCATGGAGCGGTCGCGGGCGCGGGAGAGCTGCGCCATCAGCGCGCCCTCGCCGACGATCGGCAGGTCGGTCTCGACGGAGTCGTCGAGCAGCTCGTCCTCGACGCTGACCACCTTCGGGCCGACGCAGCGCAGCACCCGGCGGCGTACGACGTCGTGCGGGGTGGCCGCAGTCGCCTGGTAGAACACCGCGGCGGCCGGCGCGCGCCAGTCGATCAGCAGCGAGTCGCGGTGCTCGTCGCGCAGCCCGACCCGGCCGATGTAGCGCGGCGCGGCGTCGCGCTCGGGGCGCAGGTCGAGGCGGCCGAAGACCAGTCCCTCGTGGGCGGCGTCGAGCTGGGCGAGGCGCTTGGCGGCCTGGAAGACCATCGCGTCGCGCTCCACGAGCCCGCCCTCGTGCCCGATCTTGCCGCGGTCGTGGCCCTCCCGGGCCAGCTGCTTGGCGGCCTCCGCGGAGTCCGCCAGCTGCCGGTAGACCCGGTCCACGAACTCCTGCTCCCCCTGGAGCTCCTGCTCGACCAGCTCGTCACTCACGGATGGATCCCCTCGACACACGGTTCCGCTCTACGGACCGGCCTGCGCCGGCTGACCAGCCCTGTCCGCGTCGGCGGTCGGGGCAAGCGAGCAACTGTATCCGGAGCGTGGCGCGGACCGGAGCGAACCGCCGAGTTCCTGCTCGTCGGTGCGACCCGGCCCACGCCGGCGGAGCTCAGCGGCCGGTCGGGCGGTAGACCACCACGCTCGCCTCGACGTCCTCCACCGCGCCCTCGCCGGGCGCGTCGGTGCGCTCGGTGTCGGTGTCCAGGGCGACCTCGTAGACGTCGCCGGCCGGCAGGTGGATGCTGAGCGAGCCGCCTGCGCCGATGAACGGGCTGCTGGTGGCCGAGCCGGGCCGCCGCCCCTGGGCCACGAGCGCGACGGTGGGGCCACCCGGGCTGACCAGATGGAGCGAGACCGGACCGTCGGTGGTGTCGATCCGCAGGGTCTCGGCCGTCGAGGTGAGCCGGTGCACCCGGTCGCGGCGCCACAGGGTCCCCTCCTCGACCACCTCGTCGAGCCACTGGCCCTGCACGCGGAAGCGCCCATCGGTCTCGTAGACCCCCACCCCGACCACCAGGTCGTCGACGCTGACCGGCTCACCCCGGCCGAGCTCGTCGCGGGTCACCCGGACGGAGAAGGTGTGCGCGGCGACCTCCGCGCCGTCCATGCCGCTCCAGACACCGGTGGGGTCCTCGCCGGGGTCGGCGGTGCAGCGGTGTCCGAACCCGCGGCTCTCCCCGTCCACGGCGACATGCAGGAAGAGCCCCGGCTCGCTGCTGCGGCAGTACGTCGAGAACCTGACGGCGTCGAGCCGGCCGCGGTACTCGGCCTCGAGCACGCCGCTGCCCGGCTCGGAGAAGCCGCCGGCGACCAGCGTCATGCCCCCGGACCGCTCGGGCCAGACCGCGTGCCCGTCGCTGGGCCCCTCGGGCAGCGTGTCGGTGCGCTCGTAGACCGCCCAGGTCACGGTGGCGTTCGCGGCCGGGTCGGCCGCCTCCCCGGACGGGTCGCCGACCTCGAGGCGGATCTCGCGGGTGTAGGCGTCGATGGTGACCGGCAGCGCGTCGGACGCGCGGCCCAGGATCTCGCCGCCGCCGACCAGGGTGACGTCCCCCGTGCCCAGGCCGTCGGTCTCGACGGCGAGCAGCCGCGTGTCGTCCCCGCCGCCCGGCTCGACGCGCAGGTCGTCGGCCCCGGCCTCGGCGAGCTCGACCCGCTCGGCGTCCACGACGGCGTACTCGAAGCCGTTCCAGGTGATGGTGGAGTCGATGTCGAGGCCGTGCGCGGGGTCGAGGGTGTCGTTGCGCTCGTCGCGGTCCAGCCCGACACCGACGCCGATGCCCGCGACGGCCACCAGTGCCGCGACCGTGCCCGCCACGGCCACCCGCCGCCGGCGGCGTACGACGCGGACCCGCTGGTGCACCGCTGCCGCGCGGCCCCCGAGCGCGTGGTCGGGGCCGTCGGCGGCGTGGTGCAGGGTGGTCTTGAGGTCGTCGATGGTGCTCATCGCAGGTCCCCCTCGGGCAGGTGCTGGTGGTCCTCGCTCAGGGCGGGGTCGATGCGGAGCTTGGCCAGCGCCTTGCTGGCCTGGCTCTTGACGGTGCCGACGGAGCAGCCGAGCAGGTCGGCGGTCTGCGCCTCGGTGAGGTCCTCGACGTAGCGCAGCACCACCACCGCGCGCTGGCGGCGCGGCAGCCGGCCCATCGCGGTCCACAGGTCGTGGGCGGCGTCGCTGGCGGCGCTCGCGTCGGGCCCCGGGGTCTCGGGCAGCTCCTCGGTGGCGTGCTCGCCGTTCCAGCGCCGCCGCCACCAGGAGGCGTACGTCGTGACCAGGATCCGGCGCACGTAGGCCTCCGGGGAGGTCTCGATCCGCGACCAGGCGAACCACGCCTTGGCCAGCGCGGTCTGCAGCAGGTCCTCGGCGAGGGCGTGGTCGTGGGTCAGCAGATAGGCCGTGCGTAGCAGGCCGCTCGACCGGGCGGCCACGAACTCGTCGAAGTCGATGCGCTCCACGTGTCCTGCTCCCCCCGAGACGGCGGCCTGGGTCGGCCCTGGCAGTGTGGTCATGCCCTTCCGGACCCGCTGGGTCCCGCGAAAGGTTGCCCCGGCAGCCGGACCGGCTAGCGGCCGCGCTGCAGGAACGCGGTCATCGCCGCCCGAGCCTCCTCGGAGCCGAAGAGCCGGGCGCTGAGCCCGGCGAGCTCCTCGCCCCGCTCGTCGAGGCGGGCGATCAGGTCGCGGTTGAGCAGCGCCTTGGTCTCGCGCAGTCCCTGCGCGGCCCCGGTCGCCAGGCTCGCGCAGACCCGGTCGACCTCGGCGTCCAGCTCCTCGGCAGGCACCGCCGTCGTGACCAGCCCGTACGCCACCGCGTCCGCGCCGCTGAACACCTCACCGCCCAGCGCGGTGAGAGCGGCGGCGCGGGTGGTCATCCGGTCCAGCACGCTCACCGAGATCGCGGCCGGGGCCAGTGCGAGCTTGACCTCGGTGAGCGCGAAGGTGGCGTCCTCGGCCGCGATCGCGACGTCGGAGGCCGCGACGATGCCGGTGCCGCCGGCGCGGACCGCACCGTGCACCCGGGTGACGACCGGCTTGGGCAGGGCGAGGATGCGGCGCTGGAGGGCGACGATGCGCCGCGCCCCGTCGGCCATCGAGCCGGCCGCGGCCTCGCCGAGGTCGGCGCCGGAGCAGAAGACCCGCCCGGCCGCGCGGATCAGCACCACGCGCGCGGTGTCGTCGGCGGCCGCCCGGTCCAGGGCGTCCTCCAGCTCGGCGAGCAGCTGGCGCGACAGCGCGTTGCGGTTGTGCGGGGAGTCCAGCGTGATCGTCGCGACGGCGTCGGTGACGGCGTACTCGACCACGGGTGCGGGTGCCTCGGCCATGCGCGCATCCTGCCCCGTCGCCGCGGGGTCCGACACACATCCGCGGGGCCCGGCGGTTCCGAATGACCCCCATGGACTCCTCTCGCGGCGTGCGCGCCCTGCTCTCCGCCGGGAGCGGGGTGCTGGCCGCACTGGTGGGCACCGCCGCCGGGCACCTCACCGCGGCGCTGCTCGACCCGGCCGCCTCACCGGTGCTGGCGGTGGGCTCGACGGTCATCGACTGGACGCCGACGCCGCTGAAGGAGTGGGCGATCCGCACGTTCGGCGACGACGACAAGGCGGTGCTGGTCGGCTCGGTGCTCGTCGGGGTGCTGGTCCTCGCCGCGGTCGCAGGCCTGGTCGCGCGGCACCGCACCGCCCTCGGCGCCGCGATGCTGGTGGCGCTGACCGCGCTCGCCGGGGCCGCCGCCCTGTCGCGCCCGCAGGCCGGGGTCGTCGATGTCGTGCCCAGCCTGGTCGCGGCCCTGACCGGGGTCGGCGCGCTGGTGTGGCTGGTCCGCGCCGCCGACACCGCCCCGTGGCCGGAGCCCGCCGACGACGCCGCCCGCCCCAGTCGGAGAGGCGTGCTGGTCGCCGCGGGCGTCCTGGGCCTCGCGGCGGCGGTGATGGGCGGCGCCGGGCGCTGGCTCACCCGGCTGCGCCTGCAACCCGCCGAGGTGGACCTGCCGGCCGCGACCGACCGCGCACCCCGTTTCCCGACCGGGCTGGAGGAGCGGTTCCCCGACATCACCGCGCTGCGCACCCCGAGCGAGGAGTTCTACCGCATCGACACGCGCCTCGACGTACCCCTGGTCGACGTCGACGACTGGCGCCTCACCATCGACGGGGACGTGCAGCGCGAGGTGACGCTGAGCTTCGAGGACCTGCTGGCGATGCCGCTGGTCGAGCGGGACATCACCCTGACCTGCGTCAGCAACTCCGTCGGCGGGGAGTACGTCGGGGGCGCGCGCTGGCTCGGGGTGCGGCTCACCGACGTGCTCGACCTCGCCGGGGTGGGCAGCGGCGCCGACCAGATCCTGTCCACCGACGTCGACGGAATGACGATCAGCACCCCGCTCGAGCTGGCCACCGACGGGCGCGACGCGCTGGTCGCGGTGGGCATGAACGGCGCGGCGCTCCCCCGCGAGCACGGCTTCCCGGTGCGCCTGGTGATCCCCGGGCTCTACGGGTTCATCAGCGCCACGAAGTGGCTGGAGCGGATGACGCTGACCACCTACGCCGCGGAGTCGGCGTACTGGACCGACCGCGACTGGGCCACCGACGCCCCGATCAAGCTCGCCAGCCGGATCGACACCCCCGGGTCCTTCGACACCATCGACGCCGGGGACACCGTGATCGGCGGGATCGCGTGGGCTCAGCACCGCGGCGGCGTGGCCCGGGTGGAGGTGAGCATCGACGGCGGCGCCTGGCAGCCGGCGCGGCTCGGGCCCGACGTGGGCGAGGACTACTGGCGCCAGTGGTGGCTGCCGTGGGAGGCGAGCAGCGGGCGCCACACCCTGACGGTGCGCGCGGTCGACGGCGAGGGCGAGACCCAGACGCCGGTGCGCGCCGACCCGTTCCCCGAGGGCGCCAGCGGCCTGCAGCAGATCGTCGTGGACGTGGACTGAGCGGCCGCCGCGCCGGTCTGGAGCACTCGCTCGCTCGAGCCTCGGACCAATCCGTAGGGGTGATCGCGTCGAACACCCGATGACAGCCGAACGAGACCGCACCATTGATCGAAAGGCAGTTCCATGAAGCGCAGCTCCCTTCGCCGTACCGGGGCCCTGGCGGCCGTCGCCGTCACGATGTCCCTCGGCTTCGCCGCCTGCAGCGACGACGACGGCGGCGACACCGCCTCGGATGCCGCCTCCTCCGCCAGCCCGTCCGATGAGATGTCCCCCTCGGACTCCGAGATGTCGCCCTCCGATGAGATGTCGCCCTCCGACAGCGAGATGACCGAGAGCGAGTCGGCCATGGGCACCGAGGTCTTCGGCGCTGCCTGCGAGTCGGTGCCGAAGAAGGGCGCGGGGTCGCTGGAGGGGATGGCGGAGGAGCCGGTCGCCAACGCCGCGGCCGCCAACCCGCTGCTCTCGACCCTCGCCACCGCCGTCACCGAGGCCGACCTCGTCGACGCCCTCAACTCCGCCGAGGACATCACCGTCTTCGCGCCCAGCAACGACGCGTTCGCGGCGATCCCGAAGAAGGACCTCAACGCGGTGCTGGCGAACAAGAAGCTGCTCACCCAGATCCTGACCCACCACGTGGTCACCGAGGAGGTCGAGCCCGACGAGCTGAACGGCACGTTCGAGACGCTCAACGGCGACAAGCTCAAGGTCACCGGATCCGGTGAGGAGTTCAGCGTGGGCGATGAGAAGGCGGCCGTACTGTGCGGCAACATCGACACCGCCAACGCCAAGGTGTACGTCATCGACACCGTCCTGATGCCCTGATCGCGACGCCCTGGGCATGACGACCGGCCACTGACGCGCAAGGATCTCCCTGTGGACCCCACCCGACCGCTCGCCGGTGTCCCCTCTGCGGAGGGGACGCCGGCGGTTCCCGACCCCGGACCGCTGCTGCGCAGTGCGTCTCGTGGGGACCAGGGAGCCTTCGCCCAGCTCTACGACCTCACCGCGTCCCGCGTGCACGGCCTCGCCCTGCGCGTGGTCCGTGACCCGGCCCAGGCCGAGGAGGTCACCCAGGAAGCCTTCCTGGAGATCTGGCGCACCGCCAGCCGCTTCGACCCCGACCGGGGATCACCGCTGGCCTGGATGCTGACGATCACGCACCGCAAGGCCGTCGACCGGGTGCGCTCGGCCGAGGCCGCGACCCGGCGCGACGAGACCTACCACCACCAGAACCGGCCGGTCGAGCACGACACCACCGCCGAGGCCGCGCACGCCTCGATGGAGGCCCGGCGCGTACGCGGCGCGTTGGAGACACTGACCCCGGTGCAGCGCGAGGCGCTCGAGCTGGCGTACTTCGGCGGCTACACGCACGCGCAGGTGGCCAACATGCTCGACCTGCCGGTCGGGACCGCGAAGACCCGGATCCGAGACGGATTGATCAGACTTCGAGACACGATGGGAGTAGGCCAGTGAGCGAAGACATCCACGCGCTTTCGGGCGCCTACGCCGTCGACGCCCTCGACGACGTCGAGCGCGCGCACTTCGAGCGCCACCTCGCCGGCTGCGAGGCGTGCCAGGCGGAGGTCGACAGCCTCCGCGACGCCACGGCACTGCTCGCCTCGACCACGGCGACCCCGCCGCCGCCCGCGCTGCGCGACGCCGTACTCGCCCAGATCGCGAACGTGCGGCCGCTGCCGCCGCTCGTCGAGGACGACGACGCCGCGGAGCGCCAGGAGCAGCTCGGCTCCGTCGCGCTGGAGACCGGCCCCGGGACCGGCGCTGCCGGATCCGGTGAGGAGCCGGCTGCCCCCGGCGCGACGCCGATCACCGCGGCCCGGTCGCGACGGCGCTGGACCAGCGTGCTCGCGGTGGCCGCCGCCGCGGTGGTGGCCGGCGCCGTGGGGGTGACCGTCACCCAGCCCTGGGACGACGGCGGGTCCGATACCCCGTCGCTGTCGGCGGTGGAGCAGGTGCGCCAGGCCGACGACCTGGAGGCCTACAGCCAGGAGTTCCCCGACGGCTCCGAGGCCACGGTGCTCGTGTCCCGCTCGCTGAACAAGGCCGTCCTCGAGACCGAGGACATGGCCCCCGCGCCCGAGGGCAAGGTCTACGAGGTCTGGCTGGACCACCGCGAAGTCGGGATGGTCAGCGCGGCGATCATGCCGGAGGGCGAGGACAACACCGTCGTCCTCTCCGGGGACCCCGCCACCGCGATCGGCGCCGGCATCACCGTCGAGCCCGAGGGCGGATCGCAGACCCCGAGCGACGAGGTCGTGGCGCTCTTCGAGTTCGACAAGGCCTAGCTGGAGCACTAGCTGGGCTGTTGCCCTGACCGCCTGCGGGCGCCGGTGTCGTGCTGACACCGGCGCCCGCAGGTGGTTCGCTGGAACGATGGACGCCGTCGACGCCGCGTTCGCCGCCACCCCGCGCTCGTTGTTCCTCCCGCGCGAGGAGCGCCGCCACGCCGGTCACGACGGGCCGCTGCCGATCGGGCGCAGCATGACCTGCTCGCAGCCGCGCACCGTCGCGGCGATGCTGCGGCTGCTCGACGTACGCCCCGGGCAGCGCGTGCTCGACGTCGGATCCGGGTCGGGCTGGACCACCGCCCTGCTCGCCCACCTGACCGGCCCCACCGGCGAGGTGCTCGGCCTGGAGCTCGAGCCGGACCTGGTCGCCGTCGGCGCCGCCAACCTCGCCACCACCCGACGACCCGCCGCACGCATCGAGGCCGCCCGCCCCGGCACCCTGGGCGATCCCGCGGGCGCGCCGTACGACCGGGTGCTGGTGTCGGCCGAGGCCGCCGCGCTGCCCGACGCACTGGTGGCCCAGCTGGCCACCGGCGGGCGGATGGTGATCCCCGTGGCCGGCACGATGTTCCTGGTCCGCGCCGAGCCCGGTGGGACCGCCGTCAGCCACCACGGCGCGTACCTGTTCGTGCCGCTGCGCGAGCCGTAGGGGACCTCTCTAGCCCTTTGGGGCCATTGACCGCGCAACCAACCGTCTGCTTGGTTGTTCGCACCCCCCCCCGGACACCTCGCTCGCCACCCTCGTCCCCCTCACCGAAGCCCGTCGACCGGGCCGCAGCGGCGTACGCGACGCGTCCCTTCGTGAAGGAGTGGCATGTCTCTACCCACCCGACGGCGCCGCTGGAAGGCGCGCGGACCCGCGCTGATCTTCTCGGCCGCGCTGGTCACGTCCATGTTGGCCATCGCCGAGAGCCCCACCGTCACCGCCGCACCTGGAACCCCCGACCTCGTCCTGGAGCGCCAGGCCGACGAGGAGGCCATGGTCGTGGAGGTGCTGCTCGCCGACACCGCCGAGATGGACCGCCTGGTCGCCACCGGCGTCGATCTCGAGCACGGCGTCGAGCAGACCGACGACGGGCTGACGGTCCGCGCGGTCGTCACCGACAGCGAGATCGAGGCGCTCACCCGCGCCGGCTACACGTTCGGCGAGGTGCTGTTCTCGCAGGCCGACTCCGCCCGGGCGTTCGCCGAGCGGCAGGAGGCCATCGCCGCCACCAAGGCGGAGAACCGCCCCGGCGTCAAGGGCAAGAGCGTCCGCGAGCGTGCCCTCCCGGGCTCCACCCCGCCCGACGCCTCCGACATCGAGATCATCCGAGCCGACTACTACACCGCGTTCGGCGTCGGCACCCTCTCCGTCGAGGCCAAGTGGGACTTCGGCCAGGAGCTCGACACCCCCCTGACCGTCCAGCGCGACAGCGGCCCCGGCACCCCGATGGGCTCCGGCGGCACCCAGACGATCACCCGCTTCGTCGACGCGGGCGTGTACATGTACCACCTCGGCGCCGCGCCGGTGCACGTCGACGTGCGCGGCGAACCGGTGCGCCCCGACCGGATCCAGATCACCAGCCCCAGCGGCGACGTGACGATCGTGAAGGTCAACGACTGGCTGCGGACCGGCTCGGAGGACGACCCGTTCAAGGGACCGGGCTACCAGCAGGACTACATGTCGAAGTACCTCGTGCCCACCGAGCTCTACGCCCGCCTCCAGCAGCTCGCGAAGAGCTTCCCCGAGATCGCCGAGGTCGTCGAGCTCCCGAACCGCTCGGCGGGCTACCGCCGCAAGGCGCAGGCCCTGCTCGAGGACACCAACAAGATCACCGCGACGATCGACGGGCGCCAGGTCCAGATCCCGTACGCCGTGGCGTCGAGCGGCGCCTGGGCGTCGCTGCTGCCCACCGCGGAGACCACGGCGGCGCCCGTCGTACTGCGTCGGGTGACGTCGGCGGCGAACGCGGCCTGGCCGGCGGCCACGCCGACCATGGGCTGCGGCCCGATCACCGGCCTGCCCGCCGGCGCGATCGCGGTCATCGACCGCGGTGAGTGCTCGCTGGCCGACAAGGTCCTCAACGCCCAGAACGCCGGCGCGGTCGCCGTCGCACTGGTCAACGCCACCACCGGCCTGGCGACCGCCCCGAGCGGCAGCGCCACCCCGACGAGCGGCGAGACCATCACGATCCCGACCGTCGGCATCTCGCTGATGGACGCGACCCGCATCCGCAACGGCGGCAACGCCGTGACCGGCCAGCTGGTCCCGGCCGAGGCCGTGCCGAACGCCTCGCGGGTCGGCATCGAGTCCCTCGCCTGGGGCCACGAGGGCGGCAACGCCCTCAGCGCGCAGATCGTCGACCCGGGCACGCCCGACGCGGCCCTCGACGTCACCGTGAGCGACAACCGGGTCACCATCAGCGTGGCCACCGACGCGAGCGGCGCGATCACCACCACCGCCATCGACGTGGTCAACGCGATCGCGGCCGACCCGGAGGCCTCGACCCTGGTCGACGCCTACCCGTACCGCACCGAGGCCGGCACCGGCGTCGTCCGGGCGACCCCGGTGATCGAGCTGAGCGACAACCTCAACGCGCCGGCCTGGGTCTCTCGTGACCCGCACCCGGTCTATGCGCTGAAGATCGGCAAGACCCGGGACGGCTCGAAGCCCGGGGTCCTGGCCTACGCCCAGGAGCACGCCCGCGAGTGGGTGCCGCCCCTGGTCACGGTCGAGGTCGCCGAGCGGCTGCTGCGCAACTACGCCACGCACGCCCCGACGAAGGACCTGGTCGACAACCTGGAGATCTGGATCGCCCCGTCGATCAACCCCGACGGTGGCCATTACTCCTTCTTCGACTTCGCCTCGCAGCGCAAGAACATGACGCGGTACTGCGCCGAGAGCGGGGCCTACGACGCCACCGGCCGCAATGTCTGGGGCGTGGACCTGAACCGCAACTACACCGAGTACAGCGCCTTCGACGGCTACTCCGGCGCCTCGACCACCGACTGCACCAGCGGCTCCTTCGCCGGTCCCGCGGAGCTCTCCGAGCCCGAGGCCCAGAACGTCGACTGGATGATGGCGCGGCCGAACATGCGGTACTCGATGAACATGCACTCCTCAGGCGACTACTTCATGTGGGCCCCCGGGGCGTACAAGGCCGAGGGGCGCGTCACCTCCCCGCGGCCGACCGTCGGCGAGGAGGCCTACTTCTGGCAGGCCTCCGACCGGATCCTGACCGCGATCAAGCGGCACCGCGGCATGAGCGTCACCCCGGCCCGCACCGGGCCGATCGTCGACGTGCTGTACTCCGCGGCCGGCAACTCCGGCGACCTCGGCTGGTACAAGTACGGCCTGTACGGCTGGAGCTTCGAGGTGGGCCGGACCTTCCAGCCCCCGTTCGAGGCGCTCACGCCCACCGGCCCCGGTGCCCACGACGAGACGATGGAGTACGCCAACGGCATCATCGAGCTGCTCCGGGTCGCCCGCGACCAGGACCTCGACGTGACCGGCCCGACCTCCACGCTGCAGTTCGTCGAGACCTCGGACCCGGCCCAGGTCGAGTTCGTCTTCGAGACCGACGAGGCGGCGGAGATCTACTACACGACCGACGGCTCGGCGCCCACGAAGGCCAACGCCACCCGGTGGGAGTCCGGCGGCGCCCGCGAGGGCGGCGAGCGGGTCCGCGTCCCGGTCGGCACGCCGATCTACTGGTACGCCGTGGACTCGGCCGGCAACGTCGAGTCGGACTACGACCCGGCCGATGCCTCCGACCAGCGCTACCGCAAGTGGATCGCGGACCCGGAGTGGGAGCCGGCGCAGGCCGACGCGAGCGTCGAGCTGTCGATGGCGCCCACCACGGTCAAGCAGGGCCAGAAGTCCACGGCCACCGTCTCGGTGACGGCCACCAACGACTTCGACCTCGCCCCGTCCGGCACCGTGACGCTCAAGGCGGGCGCCGCGACCATCGGCACCCTCACCCTGGGCGCCGACGGCACGGCCAGCGGCCCGGTCGGGCCGTTCCCCACCGCCGGATCGGTGTCGGTCACCGCGACGTACGCCGGTGACGACCTGACCGCCGCCGCCACCTCGGCGCCGGCCACGGTGCGGGTGACCCCCGCGGCCGTGGTGAAGGTCGCCTCGAGCACGAAGGTGCAGAAGATGACCCCGGCGCGGATCACCCCGACGACCCGGGCCCGGCTGACGGTCAAGGTCAGCGCCTCCGCGACCGTGACCGGCAAGGTCGTGGTCCGCTCCAACGGCAAGGTCGTGGCCCGCGGCACCACCAACGCGAAGGGTCGAGTGGTGCTGACGCTGGCACGGCTCGGCAACCCCGGCCAGAAGACCCTCGTGGTCCGCTACGCCGGCAACACGTTGGTCAAGGCGTCCAACGCCCGCACGGTGGTGCGCGTGGTGCGCTGACGCAGGACAGATCGACCGGCGGGGCCGGCAGCACCTCAGGGTGCTGCCGGCCCCGTCGGCGTACGGGCGGGAGCGCGCCGTTGGTCGAGCTCGTCGAGACCCACGCAGGGATGTGCCCCCGCCGGCAGGGTGCCGGCGGGGTCCGGGGCGGTGGACCTAGTCGTCCGGCGGGCGCGCAGCGACAAGGCTCGTGGTGCCGTGGTTCTTGATCAGGTGGAGTCCGTGTGGGGATCGCCAGAGGTACGTCGCCGCGTCGGTCTTGTCGTAGGTCCAGCCCGTGTGGGTCTTGGCGCGATGGTGGCGCCGGCACAACGGCGCAAGGTTGCAGCTGCACGTCTCGCCAGCGTCGCCGTGAGCGGTGACGTGGTCGGTGTCGCAGCGGCGGGCCGGTCTCTCACACCACGGGAACGCGCACACCGGTTGGGCGAGCTTGGTCTGCTCGGCCAGGCGGTCCGGGACGGCGTAGGCGTCGGTGTGGTGGTGGGCCTCGAGGTCGATGACCGGCTTGATGATCACCTGCGCGTCGGGGCTGCCGCACCAGTCGCGGACCTGGTCGGTCGAGACGATCGATCGGGTCTCCTCGACGTGCGCGATGCCGGCTTCGTCACGGCTGATCGCGGCGTCGGAGAGGTGGACGTGGAGGACCACCCGGCGCGGCTTCACCACCGACGCGGCGCCGTTATCCGCCTCGGCGCGAAGGTCCAAGGTCAGCTGACGCCGAGCCAGTTCACCGGCCGCCATCGAACGGCGTACATCGAGCGACTCCGTCGAGCCAAGCACGGCCAGCTCCTCCGCACCCTGGCGGATCGCGGCATCCAGGTCGAGGGCATCGGCCAGGTCCAGCTCGCCCTCCACCCGCACCGTCCCCTCATGGGTCGCCTCCCGGGCGTGGACGTCGAAGCGTCGCCCGTCCGCGGCCTCCCGGCGCTGCTTCTCCGCGCCCTCGGGGTCGAAGGTGGCCCGGGCGTGGTCCACGAGCCGCTCGATCATCGCCCACCCGACCTTCCCGACGGTCCCGGCGAGCTGACGGTCGACGAAGTCCGCACCCGCCGAGGGCAGCTTCAGCGTCAGCTGCGCCAACCGGCGAGCCTTCCACGGCGCCACCTGGCCGTCCTGCACCGCCTTCCAGGTCCGTGGCAGCCGGTGCGCCAGCGCCAACGCCTCCCCGATCAGCGATCGGGCCGCATCCGTCGACATCCCCAATGCGGCGCCCAGCTCCATCGGCGCGAACTCCGCCACCAACGGCGTCCCCTCACCCCCGAGCGGGACCGCCACCTCCGCGAACACCCACCCCACGGCCGGACTCGACGAGACCGACTCCGCAGGATGCATCGCCGCCCACGCCAGCGCCCCCTGGAGGACCTCGACCTCCGCCGCCTGCACCGCAGCCCGACGCGACTGCACGAACACCAGCACAGCGGCTGGGGTGTCGCAGTCGGGGAGTTCGGAGTCGGCCATGCCTCATCCTACTCGAACGTACGTTCGAGGACAACGGTTTCTCCACCGCTTTTTTCAAGTTCCTCGCCGTGGTCTCGACGCCCTCGACCGGCGGGGCACCACTCAACCTCCGGGGCGGCCCTATCCTGCGCCCATGAGCGAAGCGGAGGACCTGGTCCGACTGGCGTCTGCGGACAACTTCCGTGACGTGGCGGGGCCGGGACATCGGGCGGGGGACGGGACGCCGCTGCGTACCGGGGTCTTCTACCGCTCCAACGAGCTGCGGCTGACCGACGAGGACGCCGCGTCGATCGCGTCGCTCGGGGTGAGCGCGATCCACGACCTGCGCACGCGGGCGGAGGTAGAGCACCGGCCGGGGGTGGACGTGCCCGGGGCGACCCGTCACCACGTCGACGTCCTCGGCATCCCGCTGGAGGAGATCACCGAGCTCGCTGACGCGGAGGCCGCGGTGGCGCTGATGGAGCGGGTCTATCGCGGCTTCGTCGAGGAACCCGCGACCCGCGCGGCGCTCGGGACGCTGCTGACCTCGCTGGCGGTCGAGGGCGTCCACCTCTTCCACTGCACCGCCGGCAAGGACCGCACCGGCTGGACCGCCGCGCTGCTGCTCCACCTGGCGGGGGTCGAGGACACGGTGGTGCTGGCCGACTACCTGCTCACCAACACCCGCGCCGCCGCGAGCCGAGCGGCCACGCTGCGCCTGATCGCCGAGACCCGCGGGCCGGACAGCGCGGCGGTCTTCGAGCCGGTGCTGCTCGCCGATGCCGACTACCTGCACACGGCGTACGCCGCGGTGGAGGCGCGCTATGGCACCCGCGAGCGCTACCTGCTCGACGGGCTCGGCCTCGAGCCGCAGGTCCTCGACGCGCTGCGCGCCCGCCTGCGCGGCTGAGGGTCAGCGCCGCGGCTCCCCCGGGACCTCGTCGGGCGCCTCGTCGACCCCGGCCTCGAGCTCCCCACCGGGCTGCCGGTCGACCGCGTCGAGCTCGCGCTCGCTGCGCCCGGCGTCGACGTCCCCGAGGCCCGGGAACTCCAGCGGCAGCGTCGGCTCGTACTCGGCGTCTGGCCGGTCGTCCTGGTCCAGCGGCGAGGGGCCATAGCTGACCCGCACCCGCTGGAAGCTCTTGTGCCGCTGGGAGCGGACATAGCTGGTGTAGGCGCGCCGGTCGGCGTCGGTGAGGCGGACCCGGTCGGTGAACGCGGTCAGCAGCGCCCGCGGCCACAGCTTGCGCACCGCGACCACGTTGACCTCGATGCCGATCACGGCCATCGCCGCCGCCATCCACAGCACGCCGATCAGGCCGAGGACGAGGGCGAAGGTCTGGTTCATTTCACTGGTCTCGGCCAGGACGTTGGTGACGTAGAGCGTGCCGACGTACTGCAGGGTCTGCCACAGCACCGCGATCACGAACGCGCCGGGCACCGAGCCCCACAGCGGGTGCGAACGCGCCAGGCCCATCCGCATCACCAGGGCGAGCACGAGGGTCGTCGCCACCACGGTGACCACCACGATCGGCCAGCGGTACGACGCCACCCGCTCGCCGAACACGGTGGCCTGGCTGAGCGCGGAGATCAGGGAGAGCGAGAGCAGCGCGAAGCCCACCGTGAAGATCAGCCCGAGGCTGCGCAACCGCAGCAGGATCGGGTTGGGCCGCTTGTTGCGCGGGACCGCCCAGGCGACGTTGAGCGCGTTCTGCACGGCGGTGCCGAGCCCGAGCGCGCCGTACAGCGCGACGCAGAAGCCGACGACGACACCGCTCGTGGAGCCCTTGATCCCGCCGGGGCGGCCGAGCTGGTCGCCGATGATCGGGAACTGCCCCAGCGCCGAGTCGAGCACCCGCTCCTGCAACGGCAGGTCGCCCTGGAGCACGAAGCCGAGGACCGAGGTGGCGAGCAGGAGCAGCGGGAAGATCGCGATGAAGGCGTAGTAGGTGATGATCGCGGCCAGGTAGTTGCCCTGGTCGTCGGAGTACTTGTAGATCACCGCGATCGGGAAGCCGAGGACCGGGACCCGCTGCTGGGCGCGGTCCACTCCCTCGCTCACTCGTCCCACGGTCCTCACGCTACCGGCGTCACGCCAGCAGCGCGGTCACGGCGGCCCGCCCCGGCGCAGTAGTCCGCCACACCAGGGTCGTCATCGTCGCGATTCACGACCCCTGTGTGGCGGACTACCGGCACGCGGTCAGTACGACTTGGGCAGCCCCAGGGAGTGCTGGGCGACGTAGTTGAGGATCATCTCGCGGCTCACCGGGGCGATCCGGGTGACCCGGGAGGCGACCAGCAGGCCGGCGACGCCGTACTCCTGGGTGGCGCCGTTGCCGCCGTGGACCTGCACGGCGGTGTCGACGGCCTTCACGCAGGCCTCGCCGGCGGCGTACTTGGCCATGTTGGCGGCCTCGCCGGCACCGGTGTCGTCGCCGGCGTCGCACAGCGCGGCAGCCTTCTGGGTCATCAGCCGGGCCAGCTCGACCTCGATGTGCGCCTCGGCGAGCGGGTGCGCGACGCCCTGGTGGGCCCCGATCGGGGTCTTCCACACCGTGCGCTCCGCGGCGTACGTCGTGGCCTTGTCGAGGGCGTAGCGGGCCAGGCCGGTGGCGAAGGAGGCGGCCATGATCCGCTCGGGGTTGAGCCCCGCGAAGAGCTGGAAGATGCCGGCGTCCTCGTCGCCGACCAGCGCGTCGGCGGGCAGCCGCACGTCGTCGAGGAAGACGGTGAACTGCTTCTCCGGGCTGACGATCTCCATCGCGATCTCCTGGGCCTCGAAGCCGGGAGCGTCGGTGGGGACCACGAACAGGCACGGCTTGAGGTTGCCGGTGCGCGCGTCCTCGGTGCGCGCGACGACCAGCACGTGCTCGGCCTCGTCGACGCCGGAGATGTAGACCTTGTTGCCGCTGAGCAGCCAGTCCTCACCGTCACGGCGTGCGGTCGTGGTGATCCGGTGAGAGTTCGAGCCGGCGTCGGGCTCGGTGATCGCGAAGGCCATCGTCGAGGTGCCGTCGGCGATGCCGGGCAGCCAGCGCTGCTTCTGCTCCTCGGTGCCGAAGCGGGTGATCACCGTGCCGCAGATCGCCGGGCTGACCACCATCAGCAGGAGCGGGCAGCCCTGGGCGGCGAGCTCCTCGCAGACCGCGGCGATGTCGCCGATGCCGCCGCCCCCGCCGCCGTACTCCTCAGGGATGTTGATGCCGAGGTAGCCCTTGCGGCCGATGTCGAGCCACAGCTCGGTGCTCTTCTCGCCCGCGCGGGCCTTGCGGGCGAACCAGTCACGGCCGTAGGTGCCGGCCAGCTTCGCGACCTGGCGGCGCAGCTCCTGGCGCTCCTCGGTCTCGGAGAAGGTGGTCATCGGTGCTCTCCTTCATCAGGGGTATCGGTGGCGCCGGGATCGACCACGGCGAGGACGGCCCCGGTCATCAGGAGTAGCCCAGCAGCTTGGCGGCGAGGTCGGTGAGCACCTCGGTGGCGCCGCCGCCGATCGGCAGCAGCCGCGCGTCGCGGTAGTGCCGCTCGACCTCGGTGCCGTGCATGTAGCCGGCCCCGCCGAACAGCTGCACCGCCTGGTCGCAGACGTACGCCGCGGTCTCGCACGCGGTCTGCTTGGCCAGGCAGGCCTCGGCGATGACCATCTCGCCGGCGGCGTGGCGGCGCGCGACCTCGTGGGTGTAGGCGCGGGCGACCTCCACCTGGCGGTGCATCTCGACGAGCTTGTGGCGCACCGCCTGGCGCTTGATCAGCGGCTCACCGAAGGTCTCGCGCTGGCCGGCGTACTCCTTGGCCAGGGCGAGGGCGCGCCCGGCGATGCCGTAGCCGTGGACCGCGAGCGCCATCCGCTCGACGACGAACTGCTCGGCGATGTACCAGAAGCCGGCGTTCTCCTCGCCGACCAGGTGGCCGACCGGCACTCGCGCGTCGACGAAGGAGAGCTCGGCGGTGTCGGAGCAGCGCCAGCCCATCTTGTCGAGGCGGCGGTCGACGGTGAAGCCGGGGGTGTCCTTGTCGATGACGAGCAGGCTGACGCCGCTGGAGCCGGGGCCGCCGGTGCGCACCGCGGTGGTGACGAAGTCGGCGCGCACGCCGCTGGTGATGAAGGTCTTCGCGCCGTTGACGACGTAGTGGTCGCCGTCGCGGACCGCGGTGGTGCGCAGGTTGCCGACGTCGGAGCCGCCGCCGGGCTCGGTGATCGCGAGCGCGCCGATCATCTCCCCGGCCAGGGTCGGGCGCACGTAGGCGTCGATGAGCTCCGGGGTGCCGTGCGCGGCGATGTGGGGCAGCGCGATGCCGTTGGTGAACAGCCCGGCCATCAGCCCGCTGGAGGCGCCCTCGGCGAACATGCCCTCCTGCAGCGCGATGGTGTCGAGCAGGTCGCCGCCCTCGCCGCCCACCGACTCGGCGAAGGAGACGCCGAGCAGCCCCTGGCGGGCGGCGGCGCGGTGCAGCTCGCGCGGGATCTCCCCGGCGTCCTCCCACTGCTGCAGGTGCGGAGCGACCTCGCGGCGGGTGAACTCCCGGGCGGTCTCCTTGAGGGCCGCGCGGATCTCCGCGGCCTCCTCGGGGGTGGCGGTCGTGGGGTCGGTCGTGGCGGTCATGCGAGGTCCTCCTGGACGTGGACGGGGCGCGAGCGGACCCGCTCGGCGAGGCCGGCGGGGTTGCCGACGCGCAGCAACTCAGACATGGGGGCTCGCGTCGGTGGGGGCGGAGCGCGCGCGGCCGGGGCCGGGCGGGCCGGCGAAGGCCTGGGCGATGCGCAGCCAGTGCTGCGCGTCCGGGCCGGTGACGACCAGCGTGGTGTCGTCGGGGTGCGTCCGCTGGGTGACGAGCAGGCAGAAGTCGTACGCCGGGCCGCTCACGGTCTGCGCCGCGTCGGTGGGCCCCCAGGTCCAGACGGCGCCGGACGGCGCGTCCAGCTGCACCCGGAACGGCTCGGCCGGCGGCGTCTCCCCGCGGGTGGCGTAGGCGTGGTCGCGGGTGCTGACGCCGAGGTGCGCGACGTGGCGGATCCGGTCGGTGGGCGCCGGGCGGGCGCCGAGGGCGTCGTGGACGTCGAGGGCGTGCGCCCAGGTCTCCATCAGCCGGGCGGTGGCCATCGAGGTCGCCGACATCGGCGGGCCGTACCACGGCAGCCGGACGTCGGAGGGGTGCGCTCGCAGCGCCTCGACCAGGGCGGCGCGGGCCGAGTCCCAACGAGCCAGGAGGACTGCGGGCTCGAGCCGGGCGAGCTCGTGGGCGCCCTCGTCGACGTACGCCGCGGGGTCGCGCAGGGCCCGGGCGACCTCCGCGTCCCAGGCGCGCGCACCCTCGGGGGTGTGGGCGCCGGCCGCGAGCAGCGCGCGCTCGTCGGTCCAGGCGAGGTGGGCGACCTGGGTGGCGATGCTCCAGCCGGGCGCGGGGGTCGGGGTGGCCCAGGCCGCGTCGTCGAGGCCGGCGACGGCGGCGCGCAGCTGCGCGGCCTCGGCGTCGAGGTCGGCGAGCAGGTCCCCCAGGAGCGTCATGACGTGCTCCCGCCGAGCGCCTCGTCGAGGACGAGCGCCCAGCGGTCCAGGACGCCGGCGCGGCGGCGGGCGTCGTCGGTGAGGGTGTCGGCGAGGCCGAGGCCACGGACCAGGTCGAGGGTGGCCTGCACGAGCTCGCGCACCCCCTGCACCGACTCGTCGGCGCCGAGCAGCTCGACGGTGCGGCGGTGCAGCTCGCGGCCGACCTTCTGCTCCAGCGGCGCGACCGCGGCCATCAGCGTCTCGTCGGTGCGGGCCGCGACCCACAGCTCCAGGGCCGCGGTGAAGATCGGCGAGGTCACGTGGTCGGCCAGCATCTGCAGCACCGCGCGGGTGCGCTCCGGGCCGGTGGGCAGCTCGGCCGCCGCCTCCTCCAACTCGCGGGCCCGCACGTCGGCCACGTGCTCGACGGCCGCGACCACCAGGGCGTTCTTGGTCGGGAAATGGTGCAGCTGGGCGCCCCGGCTCACCCCGGCACGCTCGGAGACGACGGTGGTCGAGGTCCGGCTGAAGCCGCGCTCGGCGAGGCACTCGACGGTCGCCTCGAGCAACCGGGCCCGCATCGCGCGGGTCCGCTCCTCCTGCGGCACCCGCGCGGGAGCTGCGGCGGCGGGATCGGACGACGAGCTGCTCATGCCCCCAGCATGGGTGCCCAACAACAAACAGTCAAGCCTGACTTTTTCTGTTCTCAGTCGATGCGCGTGACCATCGGCAACCGACCTCGCGTCGTGGCCGCGACCAGGGCAGCGGTCAGCAGCGGCAGCCCGACGACGATCGCCCCGATCAGCAGCCAGGGCACGTCGAGGAAGTGGTCCGGCAGGTCGGACCCCTCTGGTCGCCCCGCGTAGGTGAGTGGATAGCTCACCGCCCAGCCCGGCACAAACCCGACGGCCGCCCCCAGGACCGAGCCGATCAGGCCGACCACCAGCGCGTACGACGCCGCGACCGCGCGCCGCAGCCGCGGCGCGGCGCCGACCGCAGCCAGGGTCGCCAGGTCCCCCCGGGCGTCGGAGAGCGCGAGCGAGGTAGCAGTGAGAGTGCCGGCCAGCATCAGCACCGCACCGAGGACGCCCAGCCCGACCTGCACCAGCGTCGCCGCCATCGGCCGCTCATAACCCCGCTCGACCTCCACCTGGGCGAACGGCGCGATCGCGCCCAGGGCCTCCTCGATGTCGCGCTGGGCCGCCCGGTCCACCGACCCGGCAACGGTCAGGCCGACGGTCACCACCTCGAGGCCGAGCGCCTCGGCGACCTTCGGGGAGAGGACGGAGCGGATCTTCCCGGCGTCAGGTGCGACCCGGACCACCGCGACCGGCGCCTGCACCCGTCCACGCTCGCGCCTGCGGCCCGGACCGTACGGCGTGTGCTCGACCCTCACCGTGCCGTGCGCGCCGGGCACCGCCGTGGCACTGAAGCCGACCGCACCGCCGGCCGCGAGGGCCCGGTCGGCCCGCTCCCGGTCGGCCACGGAGACGCCGGGCAGGGCCGCGGGGAGACTGTCGTCGACGAGGTCGGCGGCCCCCAGGCTCGCGCCCCAGGACTCCCGGGTCCCCTTGCCGTGGGAGGTCTGGACCTTCACCTCGAGGTGTCCGGTGTCTGTCTCGTCCAGCACCCCGTCGATCCGGTCCAGGTCCACACCCGGGAGCTGCCGCTCGACCGCGGCACGCACCGCCACCCAGTCCGTGGTGAGGTCGGCGTACCCGGTGCCGGGGTCGGTGACCGTGACTGCTGCCGCACCGTGGCGCAGCGCGGCCGTGTAGGTGGCGGCGTTCTCCGCCTCGTCGCTGGCCGTGGCGATGCCGAGCGCCACCACCCCACAGACGGTCGCCGCCACGGCGGAGACTGCCGGGACCGTGCGGCTGCGGTGCCGGGCGGCGTCGCGCACGGCGTACCGCAGCGGGAGCGGGAGGGCGCGGCCCAGCCGCGCCACGGCCGTGACCACCACCGGCACGAGCAGCGCCATGCCGACCACGGCCAGGATCGTGGCGCCGGCGATCCGGACCTCTCCGCCGGATGAGCCGCCGGTCGCGGCGCCGGCGAGGCCCAGGCCCAGCAGGACCAACCCGAGGAGCGGGAACCGCAGGGAGGCCGGCCCCTCGCCCCGGCGTCCGCCGAGCACCGCGACGACGTTCTGCCGGGAGGCGATCCAGGCTGGCGCTGCGGCTGCCAACAGTGCGGCGCCGACACCGAATCCGGCAACGAGGAGCAGCAGCAGCCACGGCAGGTCGAAGGGGCCGAACCGCTCCCCCGACCAGCGCTGGACCAGCGGCACGGTGACAGCCGCGAGGCCCAGGCCGGCCACGATCCCGACGACGGCAGAGAGCCCGCCGACCACGACCGCGGTGCCGAGGACGACCCGGCGCGCCTGCGCCGGCGTCCCGCCGGCGGCCGTGACCAGGGCGATCGTGCGTGCCTGACGCCGCGCCCCGACCGCGAACGCCGGCCCGGCCAGCAGCACGACCTCGAGCAGGATCATGACCACCACCAGCGCGATGATCGTCGGGACCACGTCGTCGTCGTACGACGCGAAGGCGAGCGCCTCGGCCGGCGGGTCCTCGACCACCGCACGGGAGAGCACGTAGGCGCCCAGGGCGTTCAGCGTCCGCACCTCCTGCCACGTGACCGGTCCGCCGCCGACCAGCCAGGTGGTGGTCCGGGGCGGGTCGTCCGCGTCCTTCGCGGCGGGCGCCAAGGAGCCGGGCAGGCCGACGAGCCGTTCCCAGGTGCCACTCGAGGGATCGTGGGCGATCCCCACCACGCTCAGGGCGCGCCGCTCCACACCGTCCGGGCCGTCCGGGCCGAGCAGGCCGATCTCGTCGCCGACGGCTAAGCCGCGCTTGGCCAACGGCTCGGTGATCACGACCTCGTCGATCGAGCGTGCGAAGCGGCCGTCGGTCAGGTCGAAGAGTCCCGCCGCGAGCGGGTCGGTCGCGTCGAGTTCGTTCGCGCCGGCGCTGACGACGCCGTCCCGGGTGTCCACGAGCACCTCGGAGTACCTCGTCTCCAGCGCCGGCACGTCGCGGCCCAGGGCCTCGCGCACCTGCGCGAGGGTGGGGCGGTCCCGGCGGGGCCTGGTCGATGACCCGGAGGCCTTGTCGGGGTCGACGCCCTGCTCGACGTCGACGACCCCGTCCTCCACCACGATCTGGGCGTCCGCGGCTCCCAGCCGGCGGTCGAGCCCCTCCCGGACGGAGACGTCGGCGGTGCGGAGCACGACGGCGGTCGCGGTGACCGCGAGGACCGGCAGCATGATCATCACGACCATCAGGACCGCACGCCGCTTGGCGCGCCAGGACTCCCGCCAGGCCAGCCGGACCGCGACCCGCCAGCCGCCCACCCAGCCGGAGAGGCGGCGGGCCCGTGTGCGCCTCACTGGGCGTGCCTGGGGCCGAGCAGGCCCTCCACCGAGGCATTGCCGCTCTCGTCGACGATCACGCCGTCGCGCAGGAACACCACCCGGTCCGCCCAGGCCGCGTGCCGCGCCTCATGGGTCACCATCATCACGGCGGCGCCCGCGTCGCAGCGCGAGCGGAGCAGGCGCAGGATCTCCTCGCCCGCCTCGCTGTCGAGGGCGCCGGTCGGCTCGTCGGCCAGCATCAGACGCCGCTCGCCGACCAACGCGCGGGCGATCGCGACCCGCTGCTGCTGGCCGCCGGACATGTCGTCGGGGAACCGGTCGGCCAGGTGCTCGATACCGACCTCCTCCAGCACCTCGAGCGCCTCGGCCCGCGCGCGCCGGCGACGTACGCCCTCCAGCTCGCGGGGCAGGGCGACGTTCTCGGCGGCGGTCAGCGCCGGGATCAGGTTGAAGTCCTGGAAGACGTAGCCGATCGAGGTGCGCCGCAGCCGGGCCCGCGCCGCGGGGCCGAGACCGGCCAGCTCCACGCCCTCGACCCGGACGGTGCCGGTGGTCGGCTCGTCCAGGCCGCCGGCCAGCGTGAGCAGGGTCGACTTGCCCGAGCCGGACGGACCCATCACCGCGACCAACTCGCCGGGAGCGACCTCGAGACTGATGCCGCGCAACGCGTGCACCTCGGCGATTCCGCTGCCGTGCACGCGGGTGAGCCCCTCCAGCGACAGCACGCTCATCGGCCGGACTCCTCGTCGCGCTCGCCGGCCGGGGCCGGGGCTCGGCCCGGCGCTTGGGCGGGCTCGCGCAACCGGTCGCGCGCCTGCTCCAGCCAGTGGCGCTCGGCGCGACGCATCGCGATCACGGCCTCCGAGCCCAGTCGCTCGCTCATCGCCGCACCTGCTTGGCGGGCCGCGACGCAGGCGCCGGCTGCGGCGTACCGGCCGGGCGGTCGAGCGCGGCGCGGCGCACCCGGGCCTCGGTGTGGTCCAGCCACCGGATCTCGGCCTCGGCAGCGAAGACCAGCGAGTCCAGGACCAGGCTCCAGGCCAGGTCGCCGGTGTCCTGCTGCGGTGCCGTGCGCTTGAGCCGGGTGTAGTCCTGCAGCGCGCCCATCGTGGCGACCCGCTGTTGCTGGATCACCGCGGCGACGTCAACGCCGGGGACGGTCACGGCCAGCGCCAGCTTGATCGCAAGCTCATCGCGCGGGGGCTGGCTGCGGCTGACCGGGGTCGTGAACCAGCTGCGGGCCTCCTCGCGCCCGGGCTCGGTCAGCGCGTAGTGGACGTGACCGCCCTCGTCCGCGCCGGCGGCGACCACCAGGCCGTCGCGCTCGAGCCGGGTCAGGGTCGTGTACACCTGCCCCACATTGAGCGGCCAGGTCGCCCCGGTGCGCCGTTCGAACTCGGCGCGGAGCTGGTAGCCGTACATCGGCCCCTGCTCAAGCAGCGCCAGCAGGGCGTTCTTGACCGACATCGCGGACCACCTTCTGTCTCGGTTGCCGCGACCGTATACCGGATATGCATACCGCGTATAGAGATTCGGTTGAATCGAGGGTTTGGACCGTTGAGTCGAGAGTTCGACCGTCGAGTCGAGGGTTTGGACCGGACCGGCCGCACGAAGTCTCGACTCGACCGTCAGAAGTCTCGACTCAACGGTAGGTAAGCAGGTCCCCGGCGAGGTGGGGGTGCTCGTTGAAGCTCAGCAGGCGGGGGCCGGTGGGGCCGACGACGACGCGGGTGACGCCGGCGTTGACGACCACGGTGTTGAAGCGCGACCAGAGGCGGGCGGCGAGGGCGGCGTCCCCGTCCCCCGTGCCGCCCACGAGCGTCGCCGCGGCGGCGGCGACCGGGCCGCCGGAGGTCACCACGACCACGACCGCCCCGCTCCCGGCGCGCTCGGTCGCGCGCGCCAGCGAGCCGCGCACCCGGCCGAGGAACGCCGGCCAGGACTCGTCGTACTCCGCGTCGTGGGCGCCGGCGCACCAGCGCGCGGTGGCGCGCTCGAAGGCGGACTGGAAGGCGCGGCGGTCCAGCTCCCCGTGCGGTACGCCGGGGTCCGCGGCGACCACGGAGAGGTGGTCGAACTCGTCCCACCCGGCATCCACCTCGGCACCCGCGGGGTCCCACCCCGGGGCCCCGGCGGCGCCCTCGAGCATCGCCTCGAGCGTCTCGCGGTGCCGGCGCATGTCGCCGCGCACCAGCGCGGTGGGCGCGATCCCGCGCGCGGCCAGGTCGGCACCCAGCGCCCGCCCCTGCGCCCAGCCGGCGGGCGACAGCACGTCGTAGTCGTCGGCCCCGAAGGAGGCCTGGCCGTGGCGCACCAGCAGCAGGAGACCCATGCGGCCGCACGCTAGAGCATCCGCGCCGGCCCCACCCGCGCCATCTGCTCCGACGCGATCGCGCGCCCTCGCAACGCCGACCGGCGCCGGCCCCGCGGGTGCGGGACCGGCGCCGGTCAGGGAGTGCGGACCGCGATCAGGCCGGGAACGACCCGCCGCTGCTCGCCAGCTCGCGCAGGTACGCCGTGGGGCGGAAGCGGTCGCCGTACTTCTCGGCCAGCTCGTCGGCGCGGGCCACGAACGCGCCCAGGCCGATCTCGCCGTCGGCGCCCTCGTAGCCGGTCATGAACTGCGCCGCACCGCCGGTCATGGGCGGGTAGCCGATGCCCATGATCGAGCCGATGTTGGCGGCCGCGGCGGAGGTGATCACGCCCTCCTCGAAGCACTTCGCGGTCTCGAGCGCCTCCGCGAACAGCATCCGGTCCTTGCAGTCCTGGATCGAGGGCTGCTCCTCGGCGACCGGGAACAGCTCGGCCAGACCCGACCAGATCGAGCCGCGCTTGCCGGACTCGTCGTAGTCATAGAAGCCCTTGCCGCGCAGGCGCCCGGGGCGGCCGGCCTCGATCATCTTGTCCACGACGACGGTGCCCGGGTGGGCGTCGTACGTCGAGCCGTCGCGCTCGGCGGCGGCCTTGGTCGCGGCGGCGATCTTCGACATCAGCTCCAGGTTGAGCTCGTCGGAGAGCTGCAGCACCGGGGCCGGGTAGCCGGCCTGGGTGGTGGCCCGCTCGATGGTCCAGGGCTGCACGCCCTCGGCGAGCATCGCCATGCCCTCGTTGACCATGAACCCGATGACCCGCGAGGTGTAGAAGCCGCGGCTGTCGTTGACCACGATCGGGGTCTTGCGGATCTGCTGCACCACGTCGTAGGCCTTGGCCAGCGCGACGTCGGAGGTCTCCTTGCCGCGGATGATCTCCACCAGCGGCATCTTGTCGACCGGCGAGAAGAAGTGCAGGCCGATGAAGTCCGCCGGGCGGTCCACCCCGGTGGCGAGCTCGCTGATCGGCAGCGTGGAGGTGTTGGAGCACAGCAGCGCGTCGTCGTTGACGTACGGCGCGACCTCGGCGAACACCTTCGCCTTGAGCTCCGGGTCCTCGAAGACCGCCTCGATCACCAGGTCGCAGCCGGCGAGGTCGGAGGCGTCCCCGGTCGGCAGGATCCGGTCGAGCAGCTCCTGGCTCTTCTCCTCGGTGAGCTTGCCGCGACCGACGGCCTTCGCGTTGATCTTCTCGGAGTAGGCCTTGCCCTTGGCGGCGTTCTCGGCCGAGACGTCCTTGAGCACGACCTGCATGCCGGCGCGGGCGCAGACGTAGGCGATGCCGGCGCCCATCATGCCGGCGCCGAGCACGCCGACCTTGGTGGCCTTCCAGGGCTCGATGCCCTGCGGGCGCAGCGAGCCGGACTTGATCGCCTGGAGGTCGAAGAAGAACGCCTGGATCATGTTCTTGGCGCCCTGGTTGATCACCAGGTTGGTGAGGTAGCGCGACTCGATGCGCGAGGCGGTGTCGAAGTCGACCTGCGCCCCCTCGACCGCCGCGGACAGGATCGCGCGGGTGGCGGGGTAGACGGCGCCCTTGGTCTGCTTGCGCAGCAGCGCCGGGAACGCCGGCAGGAAGCCGGCGAGCGCCGGGGACTTCGGGGTGCCGCCGGGCATCTTGTAGCCCTTGGCGTCCCACGGGTTCTGCGAGGCCTCGGGGTTGCCCGCGATCCACGCCTTCGCGGCGGGGAGCAGGTCCTCGCGGGAGGCGACCAGCTCGTCGATCAGACCCTTCTCCTTGGCCGCCGCCGGCTTGAACTGGGCGCCGGTGAGCAGCACCTCCATCAGGCCGGACTGCAGGCCGAGCAGGCGCACGATGCGGGTGACGCCGCCGCCGCCGGGCAGCAGGCCGAGGGTCGCCTCGGGCAGCCCGAGGGCGATCTTGGGGTCGTCGACCGCGATGCGGTGGTTGCAGGCCAGGCAGATCTCGAAGCCGCCGCCGAGCGCCGCGCCGTTGATGGCGGCGACGACCGGGCGCGGGAAGGTCTCGAGGCGGCGCAGGTCGGCCTTGATGCCCTCGGCCATGTCGAAGACGTTCTGCGCGTCGTCCTTGGTCGCGGTGACCATGCTCTTGAGGTTGCCGCCGGCGAAGAAGGTCTTCTTGGCGCTGGCCACGACGACGCCGGTGATCGACTCGGGGTCGGCCTCCAGCTCGGCGTACAGGCGGTCGATGGCCTCGGCCATCGACGACTTGTACAGCTCGTTCATGGTGTTGGCGCTCGCCGTGGGGTCGTCGAGGGTCAGGGTGACGATGCCGTCGGCGTCGCGCTCGTAGCGGACGGCCGACTCAGTGGTGGTGGTGCTCATCGCTGTATGGGTTCCTTCGGTTCGACGGGCCGGTCAGACGATCTCGACGATGGTGGCGATGCCCATGCCGCCGCCCACGCAGAGCGTGGCGAGGCCACGGCGCAGGTCGCGGCGGCGCAGCTCGTCGACGAGGGTGCCGAGGATCATCGCCCCGGTCGCGCCGAGCGGGTGGCCCATGGCGATCGCACCGCCGTTGACGTTGGTGATCTCGTCGGTGATGCCCATGTCGCTCATGAACCGCATCGCGACGGCGGCGAACGCCTCGTTGATCTCGAACAGGTCGATGTCGGAGACCTCGAGACCGGCCTTGGCGAGCGCCTTGCGCGCCGCCGGGGCCGGGCCGGTGAGCATGATCGTGGGGTCGGCGCCGGACACGGCGGTGGCGATGATGCGGGCCTTCGGAGTCAGGCCGAGCTGCTGGCCGACCTCCTCGGAGCCGATCGCGACCAGGGCCGCGCCGTCGACGATGCCGGAGGAGTTGCCGGCGTGGTGGACGTGGTTGATCCGCTCGACCCAGTGGTACTTCTCCAGCGCCACGTCGTCGAAGCCGGCGTCCGCGCCGATCTGGGCGAAGCTCGGGCGCAGCCCGGAGAGGCTCTCCACGCTGGTGTCGGGGCGGATCAGCTCGTCGGCGGCGAGCACGGTCAGGCCGTTGATGTCCTTGACCGGGATGACGGAGTCGGCGAAGTAGCCGTTGGCCCAGGCCTTGGCGGCGCGGTGGTGGGACTGCGCGGCGTAGGCGTCGACGTCCTCGCGGCTCCAGCCGCCGAGGGTCGCGATCAGGTCGGCGCCGATGCCCTGCGGGACGAAGCCCGACTTCAGCGCGGTGGCCGGGTCGGAGGCCCAGGCGCCGCCGTCGGATCCCATCGGGACGCGGCTCATCGACTCCACGCCGCCGGCGAGGATCAGGTCCTCGAACCCGCCGCGCACGCGGGACGCCGCCTGGTTGACCGCCTCGAGCCCGGAGGCGCAGAAGCGGTTGAGCTGGACGCCCGCGACGGTGTCGGGGTAGCCCGCGGCGAGCGCCGCGGTCTTCGCGATGTCGCCGCCCTGGTCGCCGAGCGGCGAGACGACGCCGAGCACGACGTCGTCGACGCGGGCCGGGTCGAAGGAGGGGTTGCGCTGCTTGACCTCGTCGAGCAGCCCGACCACGAGGTCGACCGGCTTGACCTCGTGCAGCGAGCCCGCCGCCTTGCCCTTGCCGCGCGGCGTACGAATGTGGTCGTACACGAATGCTTCTGCCATGACCGTCCTTGCGAAAGATGTGTCGATGGTCGGGCCTCGGCCCGGGTTGGTCCCTTGATTGTGACACCATTAGTGTCACGGTCAAGAGCGTCGGGGCAACTGCTCGGGTGTGACCTGGACCACGAACCCCGGGGTGATCTCGGGAACAGGCCCGGCGCGGCAGGAGAGAAGGGCGGCCATGACCCAGAGCGAGGCTTCCGAGCTCCTCACCCTGGAGGAGCTCACGACACGCATCGGCATGAGCGTGCGCAACGTGCGCTTCTACACCTCCAAGGGCCTGGTGCCCCCGCCCGTGCGGCGCGGCCGCTCGGGCTACTACGGCACCGACCACGTGGCCCGCCTCGAGCTGGTCCAGGAGCTGCAGGGCCACGGCTTCACCCTGGCCGCGATCGAGAAGTACGTCGCGGCGATCCCGGCCGACGCGACCCCCGAGGACATCGCGCTGCACCGCACGATGCTGGCGCCCTGGCAGGCCGACCAGCCCGACGAGATGACACTGTCGGAGCTGGAACGCCGCGCCGGACGCACGCTCGGCGAGGACGACCTCGCGACGCTGTCGGCGCTGGGCATCGTGGTGCGCAACCGGCGCGGGCGCTACGAGGTCTCACTGCCGCAGCTCAGCGTGGGGCTCGGCCTGCTCGACCTGGGCTTCCCGACCGAGGCCGCGGTCGCCGCCGCCGGCGTGTACGCCGAGCACGGGCGCGCGCTGGCCCGCGAGCTCAACGAGCTGTTCCGCACCATGGTGTGGCCGGTCTACAAGGAGGCCGGCACCTCCCCGGAGAAGATCCAGGAGGTCGTGGAGCGGCTCAAGCCGCTGTCGATCGCCAGCCTGGTGACCGCCTACGAGACGGCCATGGACGACCTCAAGCGCGAGCGGATCGCCGAGCGCACCCGGCGGGCCGACCCGGCGGCGGACGGCGTACCGCACGACGGGCAGGTCGCCCGGGAGGTCTCCTAGCCGGGAGCGCCGCTTGCCGCTCGTTCCTAGGGTGGCCCCATGACCACGTCCCCCACCGTGCTCGTCACCGGCGCCACCGGCTTCGTCGGGCGCCGGCTGGTGCCCGCGCTCGTGGACAGTGGGCACCGGGTGAAGGCGATGACCCGCCACCCCGACACCTACGACGGCCCCGGGGAGCCGGTCTTCGGCGACGTGCACGACCCGGGCTCGCTCGCCGACGCCCTGGAGGGCGTGGACGTGGCGATCTACCTGGTGCACTCCCTCGACGACGACGACTTCGAGCGCAAGGACGCCGCCGCGGCGCGCGGGTTCGGGACTGCCGCGGCCGCCAGCGGGGTGCGCCAGCTGGTCTACCTGGGCGGGCTCGGCTCCGAGGACGAGACGCTCTCCCCGCACCTGCGCTCACGGCGCGAGGTCGAGCTGCTGCTCGGCGAGGCCGGCGTACCGGTCACCGTGCTGCGCGCCGCGATCGTCGTCGGGGCCGGTGGCATCTCCTGGGAGATGACCCGCCGCCTGGTCAAGAACCTGCCCGCGATGGTCGTGCCGCGCTGGGCGGCGACGCTCACCCAGCCGATCGCGATCGACGACGTGGTGCGCTACCTGGCCGGCGTGGTCGACAACGACGACGCGGTCGGACGGGTGCTCGAGATCGGCGGGGCCGACCAGCTGACCTACCTGCAGATGCTGCAGGAGGCGGCGCGCGAGATGCACGGGCGCCGACTGCCGATCGTGCAGGCACCGGTCGGCACGCCGGTGCTCTCGTCGTGGTGGATCACCCTGGTCACCGGCGTCGACACCACGACCGCCGCCAACCTCATCGAGTCGATGGGCAACCGGGTCGTGGTCACCGACCCCGCGATCCGCGCGATCGTGCCCGGGGAGCCGCTGACGTACGCCGAGGCGGTGCGCCAGGCGCTCGCGGAGGGCTGAGCCGGCTCAGGCGCCGAAGACCAGCGGGAGCACCAGCAGCATCGACAGCGACCAGGTGCAGTGGGTGAGGATCGGCCCGAGGATGCCGCCCGAGGCGCGGCGCTCCAGCCCGACGACCACGCCGAGCAGCAGGGCCGCGAAGGACAGCATCACGTTGCCGGTCGCGAGGGTCGCGACGCCGTAGGCCAGCGTCGTCCAGGCGACCGGGTGCCGCGGGATCGCGGCGTACGCGGCGCCGCGGAAGAACAGCTCCTCGGCGACGCCGTTGACAGCGGTGATCACCACCAGCAGCGGCACCGAGCCCTGGTCGGCGAAGTCGAGCACCGAGCTGACCTGGCCCGAGAGCCAGGGCAGCTCGCGCACGATCAGGCCGCCGACCACGAAGAGTGCGGCCAGCCCGGCCCCGAGGGCGATGGGTGTCGCCCAGGGCCGGACGAGCTCGCCACGCCGGGCGATGCGGCCCAGGTGCAGGGGCCCGGAGCAGAACGCCCCGAGCGCCCACACGCCGGCGAGCCCGAACGTCGCGGGATAGAACCAGGGATTACCCGGCTCGATCCGCAGCGACAGCCCGAGCACGACCGCGCCGATCAGCACGAACCCGAGCGTCACCAGCTGGCGGCGGCGCAGCGCGGTGGGCGTCTCGCGGTGATCGCGCGGGACGACCTCCCACAGGGAGCGCTGCAACCAGCTGCGCACCGGGCTCATGGGTTTCGAGGTTAGCGGCGACCCGAGGAGAAGCTCGCCGCGCTGTGGCTGCCGCCGGAGGCGCTGGCGGCACCGCTGCTGCCGCCACGGGCGGGTCGACCCGAGCGAGCAGCCGGCTTGCTGCCGGCGGGCTTGCTGCCCGAGCGGGCGCCGCCCTGGCCACCGGAGCGTCCGCCGCCCTGGCCGCTGGCGCCACCGCTGCGACGACGGTTGCGACCGCCGCCGTTGCCGGAGGGGCCCTCACCCGACGGGCGACGACCGGGCGCCTGGGCGGGGACCTCGAGCTCGAGGCCGCCGATGACGATCGTGCGCTCGCCGGGGGCGAGCGTGGTCAGCATCGGGTGCTTCGGGCCGTCGATCTTGGTGATCGTCGGCTTGATGCCGGCCGCGCGGGTCAGGTCGCGCACGTCGCGGACCTGGTCGTCGGTCATCAGCGTGATCACGGTGCCCGCCGCGCCGGCGCGCGCCGTACGGCCCGAGCGGTGCAGGTAGGCCTTGTGCTCGGCCGGCGGGTCGGCGTGGACCACGAGCGCGACGTCGTCGACGTGGATGCCGCGGGCGGCGATGTCGGTCGCGACCAGGGTGCTGGCCTTGCCGGCGTGGAAGGCATCCATGTTGCGGGTGCGGGCGTTCTGGCTGAGGTTGCCGTGCAGCTCGACGGTGGGGACGCCGGACTTGTTCAGCTGACGGGTGAGCGCCTTGGCACCGTGCTTAGTGCGGGTGAAGACCACGGTGCGGCCGGGCGCGCTGGCCAGGTCCACCAGGACCGAGACGCGCTGCTCGCGGGCGAGGTGGAGCACGTGGTGGTCCATCGTGGACACCGGCGACTGGGCCGAGTCGGCCTCGTGGGTGACCGGCTGGTTGAGGAACCGCTTGACCAGCACGTTGATGCCGTTGTCGAGGGTCGCCGAGAACAGCAGGCGCTGGCCCTCACGCGGGGTCTTGTCCATGATCCGGCGCACGGCCGGCAGGAAGCCGAGGTCGGCCATGTGGTCGGCCTCGTCGAGGATCGTGACCTCGATCGAGCCGAGGTCGCAGTGACCCTGGCTGATCAGGTCCTCGAGGCGGCCCGGGCAGGCCAGCACGATGTCCACGCCGCGACGCAGGCCGGCGACCTGGGGGTTCTGGCCGACGCCGCCGAAGATGGTCTGGGTGGTGAGCCCGGCGGCCGAGGCCAGCGGGTCCAGCGCCTCCTTGATCTGGCCGACCAGCTCGCGGGTCGGGGCCAGGATCAGGGCGCGGGGGCGACCGGCGGCCGAGCGGCGACCGGCGGCACGCAGCCGGGTCACCATCGGGAGCAGGAACGCGTAGGTCTTGCCGGAGCCGGTGCGGCCGCGGCCGAGCACGTCGCGCCCGGCCATCGAGTCGGGGAGGGTCGCCGCCTGGATCGGCGAGGGGACCGTGATGCCCCGCTCGGTGAGCAGGGCGACGAGGTCAGAAGGCACGCCGAGGTCGGCGAAGGAAGAGGAAGACAAAGGGGTATCACTCACTGTGGCGGTGTCTCGCCAGAAGAAGGGGCTCGTCCGGCTCCGGTGACGGAGCCACAGGGACGAACAGCAGGCCCGAGGCAAGACAGGACGGGCCGCGTTCGCAGCGTACGGGGGCCGACCCCCATCTCTTGCATCCCCGCGCCGACTGCTGGGTCACACGCGTGCCGCGAGTCGGCGCGAATGGCGTGGCGAGTCGGCGCCAATGGTTGCGCGAGTCGGCGCGAGTGGCGCGTCGGGTCGGCGCGATGCCGACCCGACGCACCAGTCGGGCCGAACCGGCTACTTCAGGCCGTCCTTGATGTCCTTGGCGGCGTCCTTGACGTGCTCGCCGGCCTGCTTCACGCCGGCAGACGCCTGGTCGCCCTTGCCCTCGGCCTGGAGGTCGCGGTCGCCGGTGGCCTCACCGGTCTTCTCCTTGCCCTTGCCGCCGAGCTCCTCGGCCTTGTTCTTCGCCTTGTCGGTGAATCCCATCAGGTCCTCCTCGAACTGTTGCGGAGGCCTCCAGTACCCGCTCAGGCGAAACGGAGCACCCCGTCGTCGATCCGGTCGCGGCGGATCGTGCGCAGGTCGGTGAGGTAGTTCTGGGTGAGCATCCACGGCGCCCGGTCGCCCTGTCGGGGCAGCCGGTCCAGGGCGCGCAGGACGTAGCCGGACTGGAAGTCCATGAACGGGCGCTCCCCCACCTCCGGGTCCCGCACCGGTACGACGCTGCGCGCGCCGCACTGGTCGAGGTGGGCCAGCAGCCGCACGACGTACTCGCTGACCAGGTCGGCCTTGAGCGTCCAGGAGGCGTTGGTGTAGCCGATCGTGTAGACGAAGTTCGGCACCCCGCTGAGCATCAGCGCCTTGTAGGCCATCGCACCCGCGAGGTCGACCGGTACGCCGTCCACGCTGAGCTCGACGCCGCCGAAGGCCAGCAGTCGCAGCCCGGTCGCGGTCACCACGACGTCGGCCACGAGCTCCTCGCCCGAGGTGAGCCGGATGCCGTGCTCGGTGAAGGTGTCGATCGTGTCGGTCACCACCGAGGCGTCCCCGCGCCGGATCGCCCGGAACAGGTCGCCGTCCGGCACGAAGCACAGCCGCTGGTCCCACGGGTCGTAGCGGGGGCGGAAGTGGGTGTCGACGTCGACCTCGGCCGGCAGCTGGGCGGCGACGCCCGAGCGGATCACCCGCTTGACGACCTCGGGGCGCCGGCGCGCGAGCTGGTAGAAGGCCACCGCCTGCAGGATGTTCTTCCAGCGCACCACCGGGAAGGCGAGACGCCTGGGCAGCCGGCTCAGCGCCGTGGCCACCGGGTCGCGACCCGGACGGGACAGGACGTACGTCGGGGAGCGCTGAAGCATCGTCACGTGCGCCGCGTCCGCGGCCATCGCCGGGACCAGCGTGATCGCGGTGGCCCCGCTGCCGATCACCACGACCCGCTTGCCGGCGTAGTCGAGGTCCTCGGGCCAGTGCTGGGGGTGCACGACCTCCCCGGCGTACCGCTCGATGCCGGGCAGCTCGGGGGAGTGGCCCTGGTCGTAGTCGTAGTAGCCCGAGCAGCAGTGCACGAAGCCGGCCGTCATCGTCAGCGGCTCGCCGTCGCGGTCGATCTGCACGCGCCAGTGGGCGCGCGCGGAGTCCCAGTCGGCGCTCACGACGCGGTGGCCGTAGCGCACCAGCCGGTCCACGCCACGCTCGCGCGCCACGGTGCGCACGTAGTCGAGGATCAGCTCGCCGTCCGCGAGCGCGGTGTCACCCACCCAGGGCCGCCAGCGGTAGCCGAAGGTGAACATGTCGGAGTCCGAGCGGATCCCGGGATAGCGGAACAGGTCCCAGGTCCCGCCGCTGACCGGGCGCGCCTCCAGGACCGCCACGCTGCGCCCGGGGTGGTGCTCGCGCAGCTGGGCGGCCGCGCCGAGGCCGGACAGGCCGGCCCCGATCACCAGGACGTCGACGTGCTCGGGGGTGGGCCCGGGGGCGGGCATGGGGGCGGCGCTCATGCCCCGCAGCGTAGGGCGCGCCCGGTTGAGGCTCAGGACTCCGGCAGGTAGTGGGTCCAGGGCCGGCTCAGCGCGAAGGATCGGCCGGTGATCTCGCGCGGCACGATCTCGACGACGTTGTATTTGAGGGTGCCGACCCAGGGCCGCAGCGCGATGTTGTCGGCGCGGTGCTCCTCGTCCTCCTCGAGCACCCGGGCGCTGCCGCGCACGATCACGCTGCGCGCCCGCTCGTCCTCGATCTCGTCGATCTCGAGGACGACCTCGCCGTGCATGACGACGCCGAGCAGCTTCTCGCCCTCGGCGGAGCGGAACAGCAAGGTGTCGTGGTCGACGGCGTAGTTGACCGGGACCAGGTGGACCTCGTCGACCAGGCGGAAGGCCAGGCGGGCGAGCTCGTGGGAGCGCAGCAGTCGCCAGCACTCCTCGGTGTCCAGGACCGTGACCATCTCGTCATCGACCGGCATGGTGTCTCCTCCTCGTGGTGCCTGCGACCAACCTAGGGCGCGGCACCGACACCCGACAGGGCCGGAGGTCCCAGGCCCGGGATCAGCGCGCGAACAGCTCCACGAACCGCGCCAGCAACCGCGGCGGCTCGGTCACCACCGCGGCGCGGGCGTGAGCGATCAGCTCCGCCTCCTGGAGCGGCTCGAAGTAGCCGTGGTCGCGGTAGATCTGGATCCGCTCGACCAGGCCCTCGTCGTCGAGCTCGGGGTGGAACTGGGTGGCGTAGACCCGGGTGCCGAGCCGGAACGCCTGCACCGGGCAGGTGGCCGACGACGCCAGCAGCACCCCGCCCTCGGGCAGCCGGCTCACCGCCTCCTTGTGCCCGACGAACGCCGCGAACTCGGGCGGCATCGCGGACAGCAACGGGTCGACCGCCCCGGCCTCGGTCAGCCGGACGGTCACCGAGCCGATCGGCTCGCCGTACTCGCGGTCGACGTGTCCGCCGCGCAGGCCGCCGAGCGTGCCGATGCCGTAGCAGGCGCCGAGGAACGGCGTGTCCGCCGCCACCACCCGCTCGGCGAGCTCGCGCAGCTCGATCTCGACGCGCAGCTGGTCGGGTCCCTTGAGCTGCGGGGGGTCGCTCACGGTGTACGGCCCGCCGCCGAGCACGATCCCCGACCAGTCCTCGAGGTCGAGGTCGCCGACGGCGTCCGCGAGCGAGCCGCGGTCCAGGCGCACCCGTCGTACGTCGCGCTCGGCCAGGCCGGTGCAGCGCAGGATCGCGGCGTACTCGGCATCGGCGGCGTCGTCCTCGGGCCGGGTGCCGAGGAACAGGAACGGCCTCACCTGTCAGCTCCGTCGGTGTCCATCGGGCCCCGGTGCCCCGCCGGGCGGGCCTTCAGGCCTGCACCGCGACGCCGCGCTCGATCAGCCCGTCCACGTCGGCGATCCCCCAGGCGGCGAGCGCCTCGCGGGTCTGCTCGCCGACGGTGGCCGCGGGGGGCGTGCCGATCGTGGCGCGGGTGCGCGAGAAGCGCGGCGCGGGCTGCGGCTGGACGAAGCCGTCCTTCTCGACGAACACCTCGCGGGCGGCCATGTGCGGGTGCGTGACCGCCTCGCTGATCGGGATGATGCCGGCGACGCAGGCGTCGGTGCCCTCGAAGACCTCGACCCACTCCGCCTGCGTGCGGGCGGCGAAGGCCTCGGTGATCAGCCGGCGCAGCTCGTCGCTGCGCTCGAGCTCGAACTGCCCGGGCGCGCGGTCCTTGATGCCGAGCAGCGTCACGAACGCGTCGAAGAACTGCGGCTCCAGCGCACCCACCGACATGTGGCGGCCGTCGGCGGTCTCGTAGATGTCGTAGAACGGCATGCCGCCGTCGAGCAGGTTGGACGCGCGCTCCTCGGTGAAGGTCCCCATCGCCAGGAACGCCGCGCCCATCGCGTTGAGGTGGGCGGTGCCGTCGACGATCGCAGCGTCGACGACCTGGCCGCGCCCGGAGATCCGCGCCTCGAGCAGGGCGGCGAGGATGCCGATCACGAGGTAGGTCGAGCCGCCGCCGAAGTCGCCGACCAGGTTGGTCGGGAAGTGCGGGCGGGTCTTGTCCTGGCCGAGGCCGTAGAGGGTGCCGGTGATCGCGATGTAGTTCATGTCGTGCCCGGCGGCCTGGGCCAGCGGGCCGTCCTGGCCCCAGCCGGTCATCCGGCCGTAGACCAGGCGCGGGTTGACCGCGTGGCAGTCCTCGGGGCCGAGGCCGAGCCGCTCGGTCACGCCGGGGCGCATGCCCTCGACCAGCACGTCGGCGTCGGCGATGAGCTCGAGGACGGTCTTGGTGGCCTCGGGGTCCTTGAGGTTGAGCGCCACGCTGGGACGCCCGCGGTTGAGCAGGTTGCCCGCGCCCCCGGCCAGCGCCTGCCCGCCGGGGCGCTCGACGCGGATCACGTCGGCGCCGAGGTCGGCGAGGATCATGCAGGCGTGCGGGCCGGGCCCGATCCCCGCGATCTCGACGACCTTCACCCCGCGCAGCGGTCCGCTGCCCTGCCCCAGTTCGTACGTCATGGCGCGATCATGACAGAACCACTGTCACAGTGGGAGGGGTCTCGGCGGGGCATCTCATCGCGGCCCGCCGACGCTTGTAACGCGGGGTTATTGACGCTGCACACGCCGTATGCGAGGTGTGCAGCGACGATAACCCCGCGTTACAGCAGGTGGGCGGGCCCCGCCTCAGGCCGGCAGCACCCGCCGCAGGAACTCCTGCGTGCGTGGCTCGCGGGGGGCGCTGAAGATCTGCTCGGGCGGGCCCTGCTCGAGGATGCGGCCGCCGTCGAGGAAGCAGACGCTGGTGGCGACGTCGCGGGCGAAGGCCATCTCGTGGGTGGCAATCACCATCGTGGTGCCGGCGGCGGCCTCGGCGCGGACGATGGCCAGCACCTCACCGACCAGCTGCGGGTCGAGGGCCGCGGTGATCTCGTCGAGCAGCAGCAGGCTCGGGCCGGTGCACAGCGCGCGGACCAGCGCGGCGCGCTGCTGCTGGCCGCCGGAGAGCCGGTCGGGGTGCTTGTCGGCCTCGGCAGCGAGCCCGAAGCGGCCGAGCAGGTCGCGGGCCCGCTCCTCGGCCGCGGCACGCGTGACGCCGTGCACCCGGCGCGGGGCGAGGGTGCAGTTGTCCAGGACGCTGAGGTGCGGGAAGAGGTTGTAGGCCTGGAAGACCATCCCCATCCGCTGGCGCACCTCGCGCGGGTCGATGCGGGGGTCGGAGATCTCGCGGCCCTCGAAGCGGATCACGCCATCGTCGATGTCCTCGAGCAGGTCGATGCAGCGCAGCAGCGTGGACTTGCCCGAGCCCGAGGAGCCGATCAGGCAGACCACGTCGTGGGGGTTCACGGTCAGCGAGACGCCGTCGAGCACCAGGCGCTCGCCGTAGGTCTTGCGCAGGTCGCGGACCTCGAGCAGCGGCTCACTCACAGGTCCAGTCACAGGGCACCAGCCCGTTCCTTCTCGACCCAGCGCCGCTGCAACCAGTCGGTGAACCGCGCCAGCGGCACCGTGATCACCACGAAGAACAGCGCGACCACGACGTACGCCGTGTAGTTGAAGTGGTACGCCGTGTAGTCGCGCGCGGCGTACACCGCGTCGAAGGCGCCCACCAGCGAGACCAGCGCGGTGTCCTTCTGCAGCGACACGAAGTCGTTGAGCAGGGGCGGCACCACCCGGCGTACGGCCTGCGGCACCACCACGAAGCGCAGCGCCTGGCCGCGGCTCAGCCCGAGCGCGGAGGCGCTGTTGAGCTGGGAGGGGTGGATCGAGTCGATGCCCGCGCGGAAGACCTCCGCGACGTAGGCGGAGTAGGACAGCACCAGCGCGACAGCTGCCCAGAACAGGCCGCTGTTCGGCAGGCCCTCCAGGCGCAGCGCCGGGACGCCGAACCCGAGCAGCAGGATCAGCAGCACCGTCGGCACGCCGCGCAGGATGTCGGTCCACAGCACCGCGACGATGCGCAGCGGGGTCAGCAGCGCCGAGCGCGAGACCCGGACCAGCGCGATGCCCAGGCCGAGCAGCAGGATGAACGGCTCGGCGGCCAGGAAGATCAGCACGTTCTTCCAGAACACCGCCCAGATCTCGGGCAGCACGTCCCGGGCGTGGCCGGGGTCGAAGAACGTCTCACGGACCCGGTCCCAGCCAGGGGTGCTGGTGATCCCCAGGCCGAGCAGCGCGAAGACCACGATCGTCGCAGCGCTGGCCACCAGCACCGAGGAGCGGCGGCGGGCGCGACGCACCCGGCGCCGCTCGAGCTCGCGCTCGCTCGGCGCCCAGGTGTCAGTCATGGGGTTCAGTCAACACGGGGTGCGGCGGCGCCGGACGGGTGTCTCGGTCAGGAGAGCTCGGGCACGCCCACGACGTCGGAGAGCCACTCGGTCTCGATCTGCTCGAGCGTGCCGTCCTCGCGCATCTCGGCGAGCGCGGCGTCCACGCACGGGACCAGGTCGCTGCCCTTCTCGAAGAGCATGCCGAACTCCTCCTGGTCACCGGTCTCCGGCTGGAACTGGCCGATGATCTTCGAGCCCTCGATCTCCACGGCGGAGATGTAGAACGCGGTGGGCAGGTCGGCGATGATCGCGTCGACCTGGCCGTTGAGCAGCGCCTGCTTGGCGGCGTTGGTGTCCTCGAAGACCAGCGGCTCCTCGCCGGGCTCGATCACGTCGCGGATCGCGGTGAGCGAGGTGGTGCCGGTCTGGGCGCCGAGCTTGAGGTCCTGGAGGTCGGCGAGGCTGGCGGCCTTCGCGCCGTCGGTGCCCTCGAGGGCGATGACGGCCTGGGCGGCGGAGTAGTAGCCGTCGGAGAAGTCCACGACCCCGGCGCGCTCGGGGGTGATCGAGATCTGGTTGATGTCGAAGTCGAACTTCTTCTCCCCCGGCGCGTAGGAGGAGTTGAACGGCACCCGCACCCACTCGACCTCGTCATCGGCGAAGCCGAGTCGGTCCGCGACCTCGTAGGCCACCGCGGACTCGAAGCCCTTGCCGTTGGTGGCGTCGTTGTCGACGAACCACGGCTCGTACGCCGGGGAGTCGGTGCCGACGGTCAGCTGCCCGTCCTTGACGAACGTCGCGTCCTCGGCGCACTCGGCCGGCTCGACCGTCGCACCGGCGTCGGCCGACGGGGAGTCGGTGGCCTTGTCGTCCTCGGGCGCGCACGCGCCGAGCAGGGCGAGGCTGAGGACGGCGGGCACGGCCAGGGAGCTACGACGCAGACGCATGAGGCGAATCGTAGGCCGCGACACCCTCGGGACCGCCCCTGTCCGCCCTCGAGTGACCCAGGTCACCCGACCGCACTGGACCGGCGGTTTGCAACGAGTTGCATAGGGCCTCAGGGTGGCCTCATGGCCCTGGACCACGCCCTGCTCGTCGCGCTGAGCGAGCGCCCCGCCTCCGGTGCGGACCTGACCCGGCGCTTCGAGCGGTCCCTGGGCTTCTTCTGGAGCGCCACTCACCAGCAGATCTATCGGACGCTGGCGCGGATGGAGGGCCAGGACTGGCTCACCGCCACCGAGGTGGCCCACACCGACCGCCCCACGACCAAGGTGTACGCCGTCTCCCCGGCCGGCCGCGCGGCGCTGGCCGCCTGGCTGGCCGAGCCCTCGGTCACCGAACCCGCGCGCAGCGACCTGGCCGTGAAGATGCGTGGCGCCTCCTTCGGCGACCGCGCCGCCGTCCTGGCGGTGGTGCGCGATGCCCTCGCCGACCACCTCGCGCGCCTGGAGCACTACCGCTTCCTCGAGGCCCGCGACCACCCCGACCCGTCCGCCCTCAGCGGCCTCGAGCTCGACCAGCACCTCGTCCTGCGTGGCGGGATCCGGCTGGAGGAGTTCTGGGTGGCGTGGCTGACCGACTACCTGGAGGCCCACCGATGACGCCCTACCCGCACCTGCTGGCGCCGCTCACGCTCGGCCCGCTCACCCTGCGCAACCGGGTGGTGATGGGCTCGATGCACACCGGGCTGGAGGACCGGGTCCGCGACCTGCCCGCGCTGGCTGCGTACCTCTCCGAGCGCGCCCGCGGCGGCGCCGGGCTGATCGTCACCGGCGGCTACGCCCCCGACAAGCGGGGCTGGCTCAAGCCGCTGGCCTCCGAGCTCACCACCCGGCTGCAGGCGATGCGCCACCGCGAGGTCACCGGCGCGGTCCACGACGCGGGCGGCGCGATCGCGCTGCAGGTGCTGCACGCGGGGCGCTACGGCTACCACCCGTTCAGCGTCTCGGCCTCGGCGCAGCGCTCGCCGATCACGCCGTTCCGCCCCCGCGCGCTCTCCACCCGGGGCGTGGACCGCACCGCCACCGCGTTCGCGCGCACCGCGGCGCTCGCGGTCAAGGCGGGGTACGACGCGGTCGAGATCATGGGCTCCGAGGGCTACCTGATCAACCAGTTCCTCGCGGCGCGCACCAACGATCGCACCGACGCCTGGGGCGGCACCGCTGCCAAGCGGATGCGCTTCCCGGTCGAGGTCGTGCGCCGCACCCGCGAGCTGGTCGGCGACGAGCTGCCCATCGTCTACCGGATCTCGCTGCTCGACCTCGTCGAGGACGGGCAGAGCTGGGAGGAGGTCGTCGAGCTCGCGCACCTGCTCGAGGAGGCCGGCGTCACCGTGCTCAACACCGGCATCGGCTGGCACGAGTCGCGGGTGCCGACGATCATCACCCAGGTCCCGCGGGGCGCCTGGCGCTCCCACACCGCCCGGCTGCGTGCCGAGGTCGGGATCCCGGTGTGCGCCTCGAACCGGATCAACACCCCCGAGCTGGCCGAGGAGATCCTGGCCGCCGGAGAGGCCGACCTGGTCTCGATGGCCCGCCCGCTGCTGGCCGACCCGGCCTTCGTCGAGAAGGCGGCTGCCGGGCGCGCCGACGAGATCAACACCTGCATCGCCTGCAACCAGGCCTGCCTGGACCACGTGTTCGCGAACCGCTTGGCCTCGTGCCTGGTCAACCCGCGGGCCGCGCGGGAGACGACGCTGGTGCTCGCGCCGACCCGTCGCCGGGCCCGAGTGGCGGTCGTCGGGGCCGGCCCGGCCGGGCTCGCCGCCGCCGTCTCCGCCGCCGAGCGCGGCCTGGCGGTCACCCTCTTCGAGCGCTCCTCGCAGCTGGGCGGGCAGTTCCGCCTGGCGATGGCGGTGCCCGGCAAGGAGGAGTTCGCCGAGACGCTGCGCTACTTCACCCGGCGTCTGGAGGTGCTCGGCGTCGAGGTGCGCCTCGGGGTCACCGCGACCCTCGCCGAGCTCACCGCCCGCGACCACACCGGCGCCCCGGCGTACGACGAGGTGGTGGTGGCGACCGGCGTCGAGCCGCGGGTGCCCGACCTCGAGGGCGTCGACCACCCGAGCGTCGTGACGTACGCCGAGGTGCTGTCCGGGCGCGTGGTGCCCGGGCGCCGGGTGGCGGTAGTGGGTGCCGGCGGGATCGGCGTCGACGTCAGCCACTGGCTCACCCACGACCCCCGCGAGACCGAGGACGACTGGCGCGCGCACTGGGGCGTCGGCGACCCCTCACTGCACCGCGGCGGGCTGACCGAGGCCAAGCCGCGCTCGCCGCTGCGCGAGGTCACCCTGCTGCAGCGCAAGACCACGCCCATCGGCGCGGGGCTCGGCAAGACCTCGGGCTGGGCGCACCGCGCGGTGCTCAAGCAGTCCGGGGTAGAGCGGGTCACCGGCGTCACCTACGACCGCATCGACGACGAGGGGCTGCACTACACCCGCGACGGCGAGGCGCACGTGCTCGCCGTCGACCACGTGGTGCTGTGCACCGGCCAGGAGTCGGTGCGCGGGCTGCACGAGGAGCTGGTGGCCGCGGGCGTCGACGCGTACCTGATCGGCGGCGCCGACGTCGCCGCCGAGCTGGACGCCAAGCGGGCGATCGAGCAGGGGACCCGGGTGGCGGCGGGGCTGTAGCCGTCCACACCCGGCCCACGATTGGTCACGAACGGCACCCCAACGACCCGGATCGTTGTCGTTGGGGACCAAACGTCGACGCGATGTGACTGGTGGGGTCGGTGTGGCGTCCACGGGGTCAGCAGACGACCGGCCCGGCCGTTGAGTCGAGCTTGTCGCTACCAGGCCCACGATTGGTCACAAACGACACCCCAACAGCCCGGATCGTTGTCGTTGGGGACCAAACGTCGACGCGATGTGACTGGTGGGATTGGCGTGGCGTCCCCACCGCCCCCCCCACGTCACGCAGGTCAGCCCAGCAACCCCGCCGCGACGGCGTCCAGGCCCACGGCCCGGGAGCCCTTGACCAGCACCGTGTCGCCGGGGCCGACGTGGGCGCGCAGCCAGGCGAGGGCGGCGTCGCGGTCGGCCACCGGCTCCCCGCCCGTGGGCCAGGCCGCCTCGCCGACCGCCAGGAGCACGTCGACTCCGGCGTCGCGCGCGACCGCCCCGACCGCGGCGTGGGCGGCGGCCGAGGCCGCGCCCAGCTCGCGCATCTCGCCCAGCACCGCCACCGTGCGGCCCGGACGCTCGCGGCCCAGGTCGACCAGGGTGGCCAGTGCGGCGCGCACCGACTCGGGGTTGGCGTTGTAGGAGTCGTCGAGGACCAGCAGGCCGTCGGCGCGCTCACCCAGCGTGCTGCGCGAGGCTGCTGCGGGGCGGGCCGCCGAGAGCGCGGCGGCGATCTCCTCGAGCGGCCGGCCGGCAGCCAGTGCCATCGCGGCGGCCGCCGCGGCGTTCGCGACCTGGTGACGACCGGTGAGCGCGAGGCGCACCGGCGCCGACTGCCCCTCGTGGGCGAGCACGAACGACGCCCGGCCGCACTGGTCGAGCGCGAGAGAGTGCCAGGAGACGTCCCCGGCCTCCCCGAAGGTGAGCACCCGGGCGGTGGTCCGCGCGGCCATCGCGGCCACGGCCGGGTCGTCGGCGTTCAGCACCGCGACGCCGCTCGGCGCCAGCGCCTCGACCAGCTCCCCCTTCGCCGCCGCCACCAGGGCCGGCGAGCCGAACTCCCCCACGTGCGCCGAGCCGACCGCGAGCACCGCGGCGACCTGCGGCGGCGCCACGTCGCACAGCCAGGCCAGGTGGCCCAGGCCGCGCGCCCCCATCTCCAGCACCAGCTCCCGGGTGCCCGCTCCCAGCCGCAGGCAGGTCAGCGGCACCCCGAGCTCGTTGTTGAGGTTGCCCGCGGTGGCCACGCAGCCCCCGCCGAGCACCGCGGCCAGCAGCTCCTTGGTGGTGGTCTTGCCGTGCGAGCCGGTGATCGCGAACGTCGTCGGCGCGACCCGGTCCACCACGTGCCGCGCCAGCCGGGCCAGCGCCACCTGCGGGTCGCGCACCACCACTGTCGGCGCCGCGGTGGGCCGGCTGCCGAGCACGGCGTGGGCGCTGGCGGCGTACGCGTGCCCGTCGGCGTGCGCCCCGGCGATCGCCACGAACAGCCCGCCGGGCTCGGGACGGCGGGAGTCGAGGTAAGCGGCGCCGTCCACCACCGTGGCGGGGTCGCCGTGCACGGTGCCGCCGACGACGGCGGCGAGGTCGGCCAGGGAGATCGCGATCATGGCTCCAGCCTCGGGTGCGCACGCCCCCGCGCGCCTCGTCCTGGCGGCCAGGACCGCGGTACCTGCGACCAGTCCCCCGGCACCTCAGGCGGAGGCGCCGCCGGCTGCCACGCGCCGAGGGTGGAGCCATGACGATCCTGCTCTGCGACCCCCGGGTCGCCGCCGTGCCGGTGCACGAGTGCGGCGAGCCGCTGGTCGCCCTCGACGCCTCCTTCGGTCCGGCCCGGGCCCTGGTCCGCTCCGGGCTGGCCTCCCGGCTCGCGGCCGCCCGCGACGCGCTCCCGCCGGGCATCGGGCTGCGGGTGCTGGAGGGGCATCGCAGCGTCGCCGACCAGCGCCGCATCATCGACCGGTACGCCGGTGAGGTCCGCGCGGCGTACCCCGACGCGGACGACGCCGAGGTGGAGCGGCTGACCAGCCGATTCGTGAGCCCGGTGGCGGTCGCGCCGCACGTCGCGGGCGCGGCGGTCGACCTGACCCTGGTGGACGCCTGCGGCGAGGAGCTCGACCTGGGCACGCCGGTCGATGCGACCCCCGAGCAGTCCGACGGCCGCTGCTGGACCGCGGCGGCCGGGATCGGCGCCGACGCCCGCGCCCACCGCGACCTGATGGCCCGGGTGCTCGGCGGCGCCGGGCTGGTGAACTACCCGACCGAGTGGTGGCACTGGAGCCACGGCGACCGCTACTGGGCGCTGCGCACGGGTGCGCCCGCCGCGACCTACGGCCCGGTCCCGGCAGCCGGCGCCGGGGCAGCGGCGTGAGCGCGGTGCCACGGGCGCGGACCGCTGACCGGGTGGCAGCGCCGCGGCTGCTCATCGACCCCGAGGCGATCGCGGCCAACACCCGCGTGCTCGCCGGGCGGGTGGCACCGGGCACGCCGGGCGGCACCGCCCTGATGGCGGTCGTGAAGGCCGACGGCTTCGGTCACGGCGCCGTGACCGTCGCCCGTGCCGCGCTGGCCCACGGCGCGAGCAGCCTCGGCGTCACCACCGTCGCGGAGGGTCTCGCGCTGCGCGCGGCGGGCCTCGACGCACCGGTGCTGAGCTGGCTCAACGGCGTCGACGCAGACTTCGCCCTCGCGATCGGGGCCGGCATCGACCTCGCCGTACCGTCCACCGAGCACCTCGCCGCGATCGCCGCGGCCGCGACGCCCGGACGCCCCGCGCGGGTGCACCTGCAGCTCGACACCGGGCTGGCCCGCGACGGCGCCGAGCCGTCCGGCTGGGCCAGCCTGTGCCGGGCCGCGCGCACCGCCGAGCGCGCCGGGCGCATGCGGGTCGTGGGCCTGATGGGCCACCTGGCTCGCGCCGACGAGCCTGGCCACCCCGCCAACGCCGTCGGGCGGACCCGGTTCGCGTGGGGGCTCCAGGTCGCGCGGTCCTGCGGGTTGCGTCCCGCCGAGCGCCACCTCGCCGCGACCGCCGCCACCCTCACCGACCCGCAGAGCCACCACACGCTGGTCCGCGTCGGCGCCGGCCTGGTCGGCATCGACCCCAGCGGCACCACCGCGCTGCGTCCCGCGGTCACCCTGAGCGCCCCGGTCGTGCAGGTGCGCCGGGTCCGCGCCGGCACCGCGGTCGGCTACGGCCACACCTGGACCACGCCCCGCGCGACCACCCTCGCGTTGCTGCCGGTCGGGTACGCCGACGGGCTGCCGCGCACCGCCTCCGGCCGCGCCTCTGTGCTGCTGCGCGGGCAGCGGCGCGCGCTCGTCGGCCGGGTCTCGATGGACCAGGTGGTCCTCGACCTCGGCGACGACGCCGTCGAGCTCGGCGACACCGCCACCGTGCTCGGCCCCGGCGACGCCGGCGAACCCACCCCGGCCGAGTGGGCCGCCTGGTCGGGGACCCTCCCCCACGAGGTGCTCACCGGCTTCGGGCCGCGACTCGACCGGGTCGTGGCCACCACCGTCCTCAGGAGCGTTCGATGAGCACCGCAGCCCGCACCCCCGTCCCGACCCGCACCCCGATCGGCCGGGTGGCCGTGATCGGCGGCGGCACCAGCTGCGAGCACGATGTCTCCCTCGCCTCCGCGGCCGGGGTCGCCGACGCGCTGGTCGCGGGCGGGCACGACGTGGTCGGGCTGACCATCGACCCCGAGGGGGTGTGGCGCGACGCCGCCGAGCGGCCGGTCGGGCTGGCCGGCGCCGTGCACGTGCTGCGCTCGTGCGCGGTCGCCGTACCGGTCGTCCACGGCCCCGGCGGCGAGGACGGCACTCTGGCCGCGCTGCTCGACCTGGCCGGCGTCCCCTACGTCGGGTCCGGCGTGGGCGCGGGTGCGCTCGCGATGGACAAGTGGGCCACCAAGCTGGTCGCCGAGGCGCTCGGCATCGCCACCGCGCCCGGCGTGCTGCTGACCCGCGCCAGCGCCGCGGCGTACGTCGTGGACCACCCGGTGGTCGTCAAGCCGGTCGCGGCCGGGTCCAGCCACGGGGTCTCGCTGGTGCGCGAGCCCGGCGAGCTCGCCGCGGCGCTGGACGCGGCGTTCGCCCTCGACGACCGGGTGCTCGTCGAGGACGTCGTGGACGGCCGCGAGATCGACGTCGCGGTGCTCGCCAGCGGCGGCGAGCTGCTGGTCTCCCCGGCGCTGGAGATCCGGGTGGACGGGCTCTTCGACTTCGAGGCGAAGTACGCCGGCGGCGCGGACTTCGTGCTGCCCGCCCCGCTCAGCCCCACCGAGCAGAAGGCCCTGGAGGGCGCGGCGCTGGCGATGTTCGGCGCGCTCGGCTGCCGCGGGGTGGCTCGGGTCGACTTCTTCCTCACCGATGCCGGGCCGGTGCTCAACGAGGTCAACACGATGCCGGGCTTCACCGCGCACTCCCAGGTGCCGCAGATGTTCGCCGCCGCCGGCATCGACTACGTCGCGCTGGTCGACCGACTGGTGCGCGACGCGTTGGGCGCGGCCGCGGTCCCCCGCGCGGCGGCATGAGGGCAGCGACATGAGGATCGGCGGCCTCGACCTGCTGCGCGGTGTCGCGGTGGCCCTGGTGGTGCTGCGCCACGCGCTGCCGGAGGTCTTCCCGGGCGCCGGGGTGGTCGGGGTGGTGATGTTCTTCGCGCTGTCGGGCCACCTGATCACCGGGCTGCTGCTGGAGGAGTCCGGGCGCACCGGCCGGGTCGCGCTGGGCCGGTTCTACCGGCGCCGGGCCCGGCGGCTGGTCCCCGCGCTCGCGGTGGTGGTCGCGGTGTGGCTGCTGGTCACGCTGACCCTTGACCCGGTCGGGGAGCGCGACGACGTGGGCCGCACCCTGCTGGTCGCGCTGACCTGGACCGGCAACCTGCCCGGGTTGGTGCCCGGCGGGGCGACGTTCCACCTGTGGACCCTCGCCACCGAGGAGCAGTTCTACCTGCTCTGGCCGGCGCTGCTGTCGCTGGCGGTGGCGCGCGGGCGGGTGCGGCTGCTGCTCGTCGGCGCGGCCGCGGCCTGCCTGGTGGCCTGCGTCGCGACCACGGTGTGGCTCGCCGAGGCGCCGGACCTGGCCTATCCGCTGCCCACCTCCTGGGCGCTGTGCTTCGTGATCGGAGCCGCCAGCCGGGTGCTGCTCGAGCACCGCCCGCAGGGGGTCGACGTACCGCCGCTTCTCGTGGGGCTCGCCGTGGCCGCGCTGGGGGTGCTGGCCGTGGTTCCATTGCGCGGTCACGCGCTCACCTACCTGGCAGGAGGACCGGTCATCGCTGCGCTCACCGCGGTGCTGCTGCTCGCCTGGCGACGCTGGCGGACCGTGACCGGCCCGCTGCGCGCCCTGGTCTGGCTCGGCACCGTCTCCTACGGCGCCTACCTGTGGAGCTACCCGCTCACGCTGTGGCTGCGCCCGCACCTTGAGCTCGGCGGCGTGATCGCGGCCGTGCTGACCGTCGGCGCCGCCGCGCTGAGCTGGTACGCCGTGGAGCGGCCGCTGCAGCGCCGCCGTCCGGCGCCCGTGGCGGTGCCCGCGTGAGCAGCACGCCCGCTCCCGCTCGACCGCACCCGCTCGACGACTGGCGGCGCTGGGCGCCGGACCTCGCCGTCGGCGCGCTCGCGGTGCTCGTCGGCATGCTCGAGGTGCTCGGCACCGAGCTCTACCCCGACGAGAGCCGTGGCGGGCTCACCGTCTTCGTGCTCGGCTTCGCGCTCGCCGCCGGGCTGAGCCGGCACGCGCCGGCGATCGCGCTGGTGCTGGTCTGGGTCCTCGGGGGCGCCCAGGTGATGACCGAGACCCGGCTGCTGCTGGTCGAGCTCGTGGTGGCGCTGGTCGCGTTCGGCTGCGCCCGCTGGGGCCGCCCGGCGACGGTGTGGGCGAGCGCGCTGAGCATCCCCGCGGGCGGGCTGGTGGTCGTGCTGGCGGCGGCCTGGTTCGCCGACTCCGGGGCGATCCACGCCGTGCTGCGCGCCTACCGGGACCCGCTGGAGCTGGCCTACTCGCTCGGCAACACCTGGCAGGTGGCGATCGGGCTGCTGGCCCTCGCGATCCTGGCCGTGCCGTGGCTCGCCGGGCTGGCGCTGCGCTTCCTGGCCCGGGCCCGGGACTCGCGGGCCTCCCAGGTCGTCGCCGAGGACGAGGCGGCCATGGCGGTGCGCGAGCGCGAGCAGGCCGAGGAGATCGCCCATCTGCGCGAGGAGCAGACCCGGCTGGCCCGCGACGTGCACGACGTCGTCGGGCACTCGCTCGCGGTGATCCTGGCCCAGGCGGAGTCCGCGCAGTACCTCCCCGACGCCGACACCACCGCGCTGAAGCAGACGATGGCGACCATCGCGACCTCCGCGCGCAGCTCGCTGCAGGACGTGCGCCAGGTGCTGACCAGCACCCAGGCGCCCGCCAGCTCCCCCGGCGGCCTCGACGAGCTCGTCGAGGGGGTGCGCGCGGCCGGTCACGACGTGCGCGCCAGCGAGGTCGGCACCCCGCGCCCGATGCCGCCGGAGCTCGAGACCGTCGCCTTCCGGGTGCTGCAGGAGATGCTCACCAACGCGATCCGGCACGGGCGCCGCGACACCCCCGTGCTGGTCGAGCGGCACTGGGACGGCGAGCTGCGCCTCGAGGTGCGCAACAGCATCGCCGAGGCGCCCGCCCCGGACCCCGAGCTGACCCGTCCGATCGGCGCCGCCGAGCGCGACGCCGCGGGCCCGGTCGCCCCACCAGGAGCCGGCCAGGGGCTGGAGGGCATGCGCCGCCGCCTCGAGGCGGTCGGCGGGCGCCTCGACGTACGCCGCCGCGAGGAGGCCGACGGGCCGACGTTCACCGCGACCGCGTGGGTCCCGACGCGGGGGCTGAGCCGGTGAGCGGGCCGACCTCTGGGCCGATCTCTGGGCCGATCTCTGGGCCGATCCGGGTGCTGCTGGTCGACGACCAGGAACTGTTCCGCGCGGGCGTGTCCGTGATCGTCGACGCCCAGGACGGCATGGAGGTGGTCGGACAGGCCGCCGACGGCCTGGAGGCGGTGCGGCTGGTCGAGCAGCTGGTGCCCGACGTGGTGCTGATGGACATCAGGATGCCGGAGATGGACGGCGTCGAGGCGACCCGGCAGATCTTCTCCCCCGAGCGGGTCGCCGCACGCCCGCACCCGGTGCGGGTGGTCGTGCTGACCACGTTCAACCTCGACGACCGCGCGGCCACCGCGATCCGGCACGGCGCGAGCGGGTTCCTGCTCAAGGACACCACCCCGCGTCAGCTGGGCGAGGCGATCCGCACCGTGCACGCCGGCAACGCCGTACTCGCCCCGACCGACCTGTCCACGCTGCTGGACGGGCAGTTCCGCAGCGCGACGCCCCCGCCCCCGGCATACCTCGGGCTGACCGAGAAGGAGCGCGAGGTGTTCACGGCGGTCGCGCGGGGGTTGTCGAACACCGAGATCGCCGGCCACGTCTTCGCCAGCGAGTCGACGGTGAAGACCCACGTGGGCGCGATCCTGCGCAAGCTCGCGCTGCGCGACCGGGTGCAGATCGTGGTCTTCGCGCACCGGCACGGGCTGGTCTAGGGCTGGCCCCGGCCCAGGGCGCGACTAGCCCGGCTCGTCCTCGTCGACCCGCTCCAGGAAGGCCAGGATCCGCTCGAGGAGCAGCGAGGTGGCGGCCTCGTCGTGCGAGGCGAGGCTGGGGTCGGTGAAGAGGTGCTGCTCGCCGGGGTAGACGAACAGCTCGGCGAGCTCGGGCTGGGCCGCGACCAGCTCGCGGGCTGCCGCGAGGTCGCCGTCGCCGGCGAAGAACGGGTCGTCGGCCATGCCGTGCACCTGCACGGGTACGCCGGCGGGCCAGGGACCGAGCTCCTCGGCGGGCAGGCAGGCCTCCAGCAGCAGCGCGCCGCGTACGCCCGGGCGGAGCTGGGCCAGGGTCTGGGCCGCCATCACCCCGAGCGAGACGCCCGCGACGACGAGGTCGTCAGGCAGCCCCTCGGCGCTGGCGCGCCCCCGCTCGAGCAGGACGTCGAAGCCCAGCGACCGGGCATGGTCGATGCCGGCGTCGAGGTCGTCGAAGACGCGCCCGTCGTAGAGGTCAGGCAGGTGGACGGTGTGCCCCGCAGCGCCGAGACGGTCGGCGAGGGAGCGCATCCCGGAGGTGCGCCCGCAGGCGTGGTGGAGCAGGAGTACGTCGGCCATCCCCCGACGATGGCACCGCGCGCCGACAACCGCCAGGGTCCGCCGCCCCCGGTCCCGGGGGCGGGGGGGTGGCTGGGGTTGCTGCCGGGGATGGCCGGGGGTGGCCGGGGGTGGCCGGGGTGACTGTGCCTTTCCGCGCAATTGCTGGGAAAAACACCGCCCGAGCGCCAAAACAGGTACCAAACCCAGCAATTGCGCAGTTACGCGCGCCCCCCGGGCACCCCAACCCAGCCCACCGACCAGCTACCCCACCGAACGCGTCTGGGCGGCGATCAGGCCGGCGTACCAGTCGAAGGAGGCCTTGGGGGTGCGGCGCTGGGTCTCGCGGTCGACGTCGACCAGGCCGTAGCGCAGCGAGTAGCCGCGGCTCCACTCGAAACCGTCGAGCAGCGACCAGGTGTAGAAGCCGCGCACGTCCACCCCGCGCTGGACGGCATCGGCCACGGCGCGCAGGTGGGAGTCGAGGTAGTCGATGCGCTGCTGGTCGTCGATCACGCCGTCGGGCCCGGGCCGCACGTCGTAGGCGCAGCCGGCCTCGGTGATCACGATCGGCGGGAGCGCCGCGCGGTAACGGGCACGGGCGGTGATCAGCCACTCGCGCAGCGCGGCGGGGACGACCGTCCAGCCGCCGTCGGTGGTCGGGTAGCCCAGCAGCGGGCGCAGCTCGAAGGGCAGTGCCGCGTCCTCGTCGGTGGCCGCGACCTTCATCGGGCTGTAGTAGTTGACGCCGTAGAAGTCCAGCGGCTGCCGGATGGTGGCGAGGTCGCCCTCGACGATCTCCGGCTCGAGCAGCGGCAGCAGGTCCTCGGGATAGCGGCCCAGGAGCATCGGCTCCAGGAACAGGCCGTTCCAGATGGCGTCGAAGAGCTTGCCGGCGCCGACGTCGGCCGGGTCCTCGGAGGCCGGCCACATCGGCGCGTGGTTGTTGGCGCAGCCGATGCTCGTGGCCCCCGCGGCGCGCAGGGCGACCGCCGCCCGCCCATGGCCGAGCAGCAGGTGGTGGGCCGCACCGACGGAGTCGAAGAGCAGCTCACGGCCCGGCGCGGAGGTCCCGATGCCGTAGCCGACGAACGCCGCGACGTTGGGCTCGTTGACCGGCACCCAGTGGGTGACCCGGTCGGCGTAGCGCTCGGCGACGATCTCGGCGTAGTCGGCGAACCGGTCGGCGGTGGCCCGGTTGAGCCAGCCACCGTCGTCCTCGAGCGCCTGCGGGAGGTCCCACTGGTAGAGCGTGACCATCGGCTCCGCCCCGGCCTCGAGGACCCCGTCGATCACCCGGTCGTAGTGGTCGAGCGCGCGCTGGTTCGGCGCACCCGAGCCGGTCGGCTGGATGCGTGGCCAGGCCAGCGACATCCGGTAGCCCTGCACGCCGAGGCGCGCCACGAGCCCGAGGTCCTCGGGCCAGCGGTGGTAGTGGTCGCACGCGACGTCGCCGGTGTCGCCGCCCTGGATCCGTCCAGGGGTGTGGCTGAAGGTGTCCCAGATGCTGGGTCCACGGCCGTCCTCCTCGACCGCACCCTCGATCTGATAGGCCGATGTGCTCACGCCCAGCTCGAAGGCAGGCGGCAGCACGGGGAACGAGCGCTGGGGGGGCACGGCACAATCATGGCCGTGACCACTGAGATCCGCCGCAGTTCGGCCCGATTCACCGAGCGATACCGGGGGCGGGTGACCCACCATTCGTTCTCCTTCGGGGAGCACTACGACCCGGAGCGGCTCCGGCTGGGCCCGATGGTCTGCCACGACGACCACCTGCTGGCGCGCGGTCAGGGCTTCGAGACCCACCGCCACTCCGGGCTCGACATCGTGACCTGGGTGGTGTCCGGCGCGCTCGAGCACACCGGCCCGGTCGGACCGGATGGTGCGACCGGCACGGTCGTCCTGGAGCCCGGCTCGGTGGCGGTGCTGCGGACCGGGTCCGGCGTCGAGCACGCCGAGATCGCCGTCGGCTCGCAGACCCGCTTCGTGCAGGTGTGGCTGACCGCGGCCGCGGACGCACCCGAGCAGCCGTCGTACGACGTGCGGCCGGTCGACCTCGACGCCGCCGCGGGTGCCCTGGTGCCGGTCACCGAGGTCGCCGGCGCGACGCTCTCGGCCGCCCGGCTCGACACCGGGAGCAAGCTGCTCATCCCAGGCGGTCCGCTCACCCACGTGTACGTCGCCACCGGCGCGCTGCTGCGCTCCTCCCTGGCCCAGCCGCTCGCGGCCGGGGACGCCTTCGTCTTCACCGACGAGCCCGCCCACCAGGTCACCGCCGCCGTGCCCACCGACCTGCTCGTCTGGACCCTGCCCACGGACCCCACCGACCCCATGGCGCCGGCTGCCGAGTAGCGCCGATTTCCAGACACCGATGACTTAAGCCGTCGACGCCGGTCGGTGCTCGGGGACACACTGGTGGACGAAGGGGACCGGGCATGACCGAGCGGACGGCGACGCAGGTGACCGAACGGCAGACGACGACCGAGCTGGACGACTTCCAGGCGCTCACGGAGCGCTACCAGCGCGAGCTGCTCGCGCACTGCTACCGCATGAGCGGATCCGTGCACGAGGCCGAGGACCTGGTCCAGGAGACGTTCCTGCGCGCCTGGAAGGCCTCCGCGGACTTCCAGGGACGCTCCTCGGTGCGCACCTGGCTGTACCGGATCGCCACCAACGTGTGCCTCACCAACCTGGAGGGCCGGCCACGGCGTCCGCTGCCGGCGGCCCTCGGCACCGCCGACCAGATGGGCGGCGACGCGCTCGAGCAGGACCACGAGGTCGCCTGGCTCCAGCCCGTGCCGGACGCCGCGGTCCTGGTGAGCGAGCGGGACTCGATCCGGCTCGCCTTCGTCGCCGCGCTGCAGCACCTCCCGGCCCGCCAACGGGCGGTGCTGATCCTGCGCGACGTGCTGCGCTGGTCCGCGGCCGAGGTCGCCGACGCCCTCGACACCACCACTGCGGCGGTGAACTCCGCACTGCAACGCGCCCACGCCCAGGTGAAGAGCCGGGGGCTGACCGAGGATTCGGTCCACGAGGACCTCACCCCGGCCCAGCACCAGCTGCTGGACCGCTACGTCGATGCGTTCTGGCGCAAGGACGTCGACACGATCGTCACGCTGCTCACCAGCGAGGCGGTCTGGGAGATGCCGCCGTTCCTGAACTGGTACGTCGGCCCGGAGAGCATCGGCTCGCTGATCGCGCGCAACTGCCCCGGCGGTCTCAACGACATGCCGATGCTGCGCACCTCCGCCAACGGCCAGCCCGCCTTCGGCCTCTACATGCGCACCCCGGAGCGCGACTTCGTCCCGTTCCAGCTCCAGGTCCTCGAGCTCGAGGACGACCGGGTACGCCACGTGCGGGCGTTCTTCGACATCACCCTCTTCGCCAAGTTCGGCCTCCCCCACCGGCTGCCGGCCGACTACCGTCCCGCGGACCATCCGCTCGGCGTGGTCGTGCGGTGAGGACCCGGCTCGACGCCGGTGTCGAGCTGCTGGAACGCTCCCTGGCCTACGCGTGCGGCGTGCTCGCCGAGGTCTCCGAGTCCGACCTGGCCCGACCGACGCCGTGCGCGGCCTGGGACCTCGACCGGTTGCTCGCCCACCTCGAGGACGCCCTCGGCGCCTTCGAGGAGGCAGCCACCGGGTCGGTGTCGTCCCACCCGGCGCCCGAGTCCGGCAGGCGCGTCGATGAGCTGCGCCGCCGGGCCACCGCGGTGCTGGGGGCCTGGGTGGGCGCCCCCGACGCCCTGCCCCCGCGGGTCCGGCTCGGGGACGCCGAACTCGACACCGCGCTGCTGCTGCACACCGCCGCGCTCGAGGTCACGGTCCACGCCCACGACGTCGCCGTCGCCACTGCGGCCCCGGGGGCGGCCCGTCCGCTTCCCGAGGAGCTGGCCCGCGGCCTGCTCGCGGTGGCCCAGGAGGTGGTCGGCCCGGACGATCGTCCCGGACGGTTCGCCGCACCACGCAGCACCCGGGCGGATCCGACGTACGCCGAGCTGCTGCTGGGCTACCTCGGCCGCTGATCCCGCGCGGATGTCGCGGACAGGACAAATCGGGAGGAAACCCCCACCGGCCCGGGCCGAACGTCCCTAACCTGCCCCCATGACCTCACGCGACCGACGTCCGCCCGCAGCGGTGCCGGCGATCGCGCCCGTGGACCCGGACGTCGCGGCGGCGCTGCGCCACCTCTACGCCGGACGCGTCGCGGACTCCCTGCGACTGCTCGAGCAGCTGCCGGCCGCGCCGCGCGGCCGCGCCGACCACGTGCTCGCGGCGGCCTGCACGATCGAGGCCCGGCTCGCCCGCGGCGAGCTGACGGTGGCGATGCGCGCGGCTCGTGACCTGCACGCCGAGCTGTCCCGTAGCGGCGACGACGGTGCCGCGGACCGCGCCGACGACCCGGTGGCCGCGGTCGCGCACCACAGCTGCGGCGAGCTCGCCGCGGCGCTGGGTGACAACGACGACGCCCTGGCCCACCAGCTGCGCGCCGGGCGCCTGCTCGCCGGCACCCGGCCTACCCCGCACGGCCCGCACCTGCTGCCCTGGCGCGGCAGCGCCGCGGTCGCCCTGGTGCGTCTCGGCCGCGGCCGTGAGGGACTCGAGCTGGCCACCGAGTGGTGCGAGATCGCCACCGCCTCGCACTCGCGCATCGCACGCGCCCACGCCCTGCGGGCCCTCGCGGTGGTCGGACCCGGCCCGGACCGCACCGAGCGCCTGCAGGAGGCCCGCGGGCTGCTCACCGATCACGCCGCACCCCGACTGGCCGCTCAGATCGACGCCGATCTCGCCGCGCTGATGCTGCTCCAGCATGCCCGGCAGACCCCCGAGGCCGACCGCGCCGTGCGGATGCTCCGCGAGGTCGAGGAGTACGCCGGCCGCGAGGAGCTCGCGCCCCTCCAGGCCCGGGTACGCGGCCTGCTCGAGCGCGCCGGGGAGGCCCCGCGCCGCCACCACCGCGAGGTGCTCGCGGCGCTGACCCACACCGAGCAGCGCGTCGCCCGGCTGGCCGCCGACGGGCTCACCAACCGCGAGATCGCCGAGACGATGGTGGTGACGGTGAAGGTGATCGAGCGCCACCTCTCCCGCGTCTACCGCAAGCTGGAGATCCGCTCCCGCAACCGGCTGCCCGCCGCGTTCGGGCTCGCCGTCTGAGCGACCCGGGGCGGGAGCAGGTCGCGGCCTGGCTCAGGCCTCCGCGACCCAGCGCATCGAGCGCCCGTGGCCGTGGGTCCAGGCGACCGCACGACCGTCCACACCGGTCACGAACGTCGAGTGCTCCTCGGGCACCGGCGGGCCGGTCTCGGTGACGCGGGACAGCACCCGCTTGCCCTCGTTGCTGACCCAGTGGCACACCCCGTCGGCGACCAGGCCGGTCATCAGGTCGTGGAAGCGCTCGCGGTCCGCGGGCTCGAGGTAGGCGATCACCGCACTGTGGAACACCACCACCGGGCCGTGCACGGCGGCCACCTCGATCAGCGCGGGCAGGTCGGTGAGCAGGTCGCCGCGGACCAGGTGCGGCGGATCGGCGCGGGCGATCTTGATCGCCTGGCGCAGCCGCTCGCGGCGCTCGTCCTGCTCGGGCCACATCAGGTTCTCCAGCCACGCCATCGCGTCCTCGTCGGTGACGTCGCCGGGGTTGAGGTCCAGCCCGCCGCGCCAGGCGACCTGCGGCAGCTGCTCCGGCAGTGGCGCGTGGCCCCCGCGCACCTCGCACCTCAGCCGCGGCTCCTCGCCGAGCAGCACCGGGCCGGCGTCGGTCGACCAGGCATAGCCCCACCGGTCGGGGTAGAGGCACAGCCCCGCGCTCGCGCCCACCTCGAGCAGGCTGATCGGCTCGCTCAGCCCCAGCGAGGCGAACGCCGGCAGCAGCGTCGCCATCCGCCCGGCCTCGTTGGTCTGGGTCGAGCGCTGCAGGATCGTCGCGCGGATCGACCCGTCGTCGCCGAGGAGCGCCGCGCGGAGCGCGTCGTACGGACCGGGGGCGGGTACGCCGTGCCACCGCGCGGCGGCGAAGACCAGGTTGGGCTGCTGCTTGATCGGCGGCAGGGTGGACAGCCAGGCCAGCACCTCCTCGTCCTGGGCGACCGCCGCCGCCCACGCGCTGAAGCAGGGCGAGTCGCTCGCGTCGGAGGCGAAGAGCGCGTACTGCTCTGCGGGGTCGGTGAAGGGCTCCATGGCCGCATCATGGCCCACGGATCGCGCCGATGACGCTAAGGTGCGGGCTCCGGCTGTCTCGGGTGACGGCCACGGGGGGAGACGTAAGTCGATGACGCCGTTCCTGATCATCGGGATCGTCGGACTGGCGCTGCTCGCCGTCTCCCTGCTCTTCGGCGACGTCCTCGACGGCGTCGGCGACGGGCTCCTCGACGGTCTCGGCGGCGAGGTGTTCTCGACCGCGGTGATCGGCGCCTTCATCTCCGCCTTCGGCTTCGGCGCCGCGGCGGTGGACGGCGCCGACGGGCCGCTCGTGCTCGCCGTGCCCGTCGGCCTCGGTGCCGGCGTGCTCTTCGCCTGGTTCGCCGCCCGCCTCACTCGGCTGGTGCGCGGCGGCGGCAGCGACGCCACCCTGCGCACCGACGACACCATCGGTCGCGACGGCACCGTCACCACCGAGATCCCCGCCGACGGCCTCGGCACCGTGCGCGTGCTGGTCGGCGGCCACGTCGTGCGCCTCAACGCGCGCGCCGAGGAGCCCATCCCGTCCGGCACCGCCATCCACGTGACCGGGGTGCTCTCGCCGACCGCTGTCACCGTCGCGCCCGTGTGGCCCCTCGACCCGACCGACTGACCACGCTCCCGCGCCGCGGGAGAGCCCTCGAAAGGACCCCCGTGCCAGACTCCGCACTCGTTCCCGTCATCGGGCTGATCGCCCTCGTCGTGCTGCTCGTCCTGCTCGTGACCAGCCGCTACAAGGTCGCCGGCCCCAACGAGGCGTTCATCGTCACGGGCCGCAAGGGCAAGGCCGTGATCAACCCCGAGACCGGCGCGCTCACCACCGACCTGTCGGGGCAGAAGGTCATCCTCGGCGGCGGCACGTTCGTCATCCCGTTCGTGCAGAAGCTCGGCACCCTCGACCTGTCCAGCCGCCGCATCTCGGTGCAGATCCGCGGCGCGGTCTCCGGGCAGGGCATCAAGCTCAACGTCGAGGGCGTCGCGATCGTCAAGGTCGGCGGCAACGCCGACCAGATCCGCCTCGCCGCCCAGCGCTTCCTCTCCCAGCAGGCCGACATCGAGCCGTTCACCCAGGAGGTGCTCGCCGGCGCGCTGCGCTCGATCGTCGGCGGTCTCACCGTCGAGCAGATCATCCGCGACCGCGGCGCCTTCGCCCAGCGCGTCGCCGACGAGTCGGAGAACTCCCTCACCGGCCAGGGCCTGATCCTCGACACCTTCCAGATCCAGGACGTCACCGACGACGGCAGCTACCTCGCCGACCTCGGCCGCCCCGAGGCCGCCCGGATCGGCCAGACCGCGGCGATCGCCGAGGCCAACGCCCGCCAGGCCGCCGAGCAGGCGCGGATCAAGGCCGAGGAGGAGATCGCGATCTCCCAGCGCACGCTCGCGCTCAAGCAGGCCGAGATCAAGGCCGAGACCGACGCCGCCTCCGCCACCGCGGCGGCCGCCGGGCCCCTGGCCCAGGCCGAGCGGGACCAGGCGATCTTCGCCGAGCAGGAGAAGGTCGCCGTCCAGCAGGCCGCGCTGACCGAGCGCCAGCTCGAGACCGAGGTCCGCAAGCCCGCCGACGCCGCGCGCTACCGCGTGGAGCAGGAGGCCGAGGCCCAGCGCAGCGCCGAGATCGCCGCCGCCGAGGCCCGCAAGGCCGCCTCGATCGCCGCCGCCCAGGCCAAGGCCGAGGAGGCGCGCCTGACCGGTGAGGCCGAGCGCTCGCGCCGGGCCGCGCTGGCCGACGCCGAGGCGATCGAGGGCGCCAAGCGCGGCGAGGCCGAGAAGGCCCGTCGTACGGCGGAGGCCGACGCGCTGCGCGCCGAGGGCGAGGCCAAGGCCGCCGCGACCCTGGCGATCGGTCAGGCCGAGGCGGAGGCGATGGACAAGCGCGCCGAGGCGTTCGCCCACTACAACGACGCCGCGGTGCTGCAGATGCTCATCGAGGTGCTGCCGCAGGTGGCCCGCGAGGTCGCCGCCCCGATCGGTGCCATCGACCAGCTCACCGTGGTCTCCACCGAGGGCGCGGCCGCACTCCCGCGCCAGGTCACCGACAACGTCGTGCAGACGATGTCGATGCTCAAGACCACCACCGGCCTGGATCTCGAGGCGCTGATCAAGCGCGCCGTCGAGGGCGCGGTGCCGTCCGCGTCCGCCGAGCCCCGCGACGGGATCGACGGCCACGACCAGCTGGCGTCACGCGCCTGACGCCCCGCTCGACGCTGGGACGACGGGTGGGCGGCCGCTGGCCGCTCACCCGTCGTCGCGTTCAGTCGGCCGGCAGCGCGACGTAGGTGGTCTCGAGGTACTCCTCGATCCCCTCGAAGCCGCCCTCGCGGCCGAACCCGCTCGCCTTCACCCCACCGAACGGCGCCGCGGGGTTGGACAGCAGGCCGGTGTTGATGCCGACCATCCCGAAGTCGAGCGCCTCGGCCATCCGGATCGTGCGGGCCAGGTCGCGGGTGTAGACGTAGGAGGCCAGGCCGTACTCGGTGTCGTTGGCGAGGCGCACCGCGTCGTCCTCGGTCTCGAAGGTGGTGATCGGCGCGACCGGGCCGAAGACCTCCTCGCGCACCAGCGCCGCGTCGTGCGGTACGCCGAGGAGCACGGTCGGCGGGTAGTAGTAGCCGGCACCCTCGGGCACGGTCCCGCGCCCGGCGACCTCGGCGCCCTCGGCCACCGCCGCGTCGACCAGGCGGCCCACCGAGGCGACCGCGGCCTCGTCGATGAGCGGGCCCACCTCGACGCCGTCGTCCTGGCCCCGGCCCACCCGCATCGCGGCCATCCGCTCGGCGAGGCGGCGCCCGAACTCGGCGGCCACCGAGGAGTGCACGACGAAGCGGTTGGCCGCGGTGCACGCCTCGCCCATGTTGCGCATCTTGGCGACCATGGCGCCGTCCACGGCCGCGTCGAGGTCGGCGTCCTCGAAGACCACGAAGGGGGCGTTGCCGCCGAGCTCCATGCTGAGGCGCTGGAGGTGCTCGGCGGACTGGCGCACCAGCGTGCGTCCGACCGGGGTCGAGCCGGTGAAGCTCACCTTGCGCAGCCGCGGGTCGCCCTGGAGGGTCTCGCTGACCTCGCGCGAGCGGGTCGTGGTGACGACGTTGAGCACGCCGGGCGGCAGGCCGGCCTCCTCGAGCACCGCGGCCAGCGCCAACATCGTCAACGGGGTCTGCTGGGCGGGCTTGACCACCATCGTGCAGCCCGCGGCGACGGCCGGGGCGATCTTGCGGGTGCCCATCGCGAGGGGGAAGTTCCACGGCGTGACGAACAGGCAGGGACCGACCGGCTTCTTCATCGTCAGCAGCCGGCTGCCGCCGGCCGGCGCGGGCATCCAGCGCCCGTGGATGCGCACCGCCTCCTCGGAGAACCAGCGCAGGAACTCGTTGCCGTAGCCCACCTCGCCGCGCGCCTCCGCCACCGGCTTGCCCATCTCCAGGCTCATCAGCTCGGCGAAGTCGTCGGTGCGCGCGGCCACGAGCTCGAAGGCGCGCCGCAGGATCTCGCCACGCTCACGCGGCGGCGTGCGCGCCCAGTCGTGCTGCGCGGCGACGGCCGCGTCGAGCGCGCTCACCGCATCGGCCACCGAGGCGTCGGCGACGTCGGTGAGCACCGAGGCGTCCGCGGGGTCGACGACCTCGAAGCGTCGGTCCTCGCTCGCCGGGCGCCAGGCGCCGGCGACGAAGAGGTTGCGGTGGTCGGGTCCGAGGAGGTCGAGTCCGCTCATGTCGCGATCCTGCCACCCCGCACCCACACCCGTCGCGCCACGAGCCGGCGTGACCGACGCCGCAAACTCGGGAGATTCCGAGGGATTCCGCTGACACGGCCGAGCGGGCCGTGACAACATCAGGGAGTCGATTTCAAAGGGAGCACTTTGATCTCGACACGAACCCCTCGCCGACCCCATGCGGCGAGGGGTTCACCTTTTCTCCCCTCTCTGAGCTCCACCCGTCGCATGCCACCGGTCGGGGCGGCGTCAGCGGGCCGCACTGAGGATCCGGCGCAGGATCGGCCCGGCGGTGCCGGATCCGGAGGCCCCGCGCTCGACGAGGACGGCGGCGGCGACGTCGCCCTGGGCCGCCACCATCCAGGCGTGGGTGCGCACCTCGCCGGCCTCGCCGTACTCGGCGGTGCCGGTCTTGGCGATCACCGGTGGGCCCGGCAGGTCGGCCAGCAGCCGGCCGCTGCCCTCGGTGACCACCGCGCGCAGCATCGCCCGCAGCTGACGTGCCTCGGCGCCGGTGAGCGGGTCGACGTCCTGCGGCGCGCCGACCTCGACGTCCTCGAGCAGGCGCGGGACGACGAGCGACCCCTCCTGCACCGAGCCGATCACCGCCGCCATCGCCATCGGGGAGGCCAGCACGGTGCCCTGGCCGATGAGGGCGGCGGCCGCCTCGGTCTCCCCGGCGGCCGGGTCCACACTGCCGAAGTACGCCGGGAAGCCCAGGTCGTGGTCGACCCCGAGCCCCACCGAGGCCGCCGCGGCGGCGAGGTCGTCCTCCTCCAGCCGCGTGCGGGCGCCGATGAACGCGGTGTTGCACGACTGCGCGACCGCCTCGCGCAGCGTGATCCGCCCGAGCGCGGCGGCGGGATAGCCGGAGTAGTTCTCGAACCGCTTGCCGTCGACGCTCACCGACGGCGGGCAGGAGACCGGGCTGTCGGGCCGCAGCCCGGCGCGCAGGAGCGCGAGGCTGCTGGCGATCTTGAACGTCGAGCCGGGGGCGTACTGGCCGTAGGTCGCGACGTTGTAGCCGTCGGTGCCCGGGCCGTTGGCGGCGGCCAGGATCGCGCCGTCGCTGGGGCGCAGCACCACGACCGCGCTGGCCGTCCCGACGTCGGCCAGAGCCGCCTCGGCCGCGGTCTGCAGGTCGAGGTCGAGGGTGAGCGCGAGGTCCTCGCCGTCGACGGGGTCGGCGCGGAACAGCTCGCGCTCGTCGTCGCCGCCGGAGGGGTCGTCGGAGACCGCGGCGACCACCACGCCGGGGGTGCCGCGCAGCTGCTCGTCGTAGCGGGCCTGGAGGCCGGAGAGCCCGGCGATGTCGCCGGGGCGGTAGCGGTCGGGGTCCTCGTTGAGCATCTCGGCGGTCACCGGCCCGACGGTGCCGAGGATCGGGGCCGCGAACTCCCGGGTCGGCGCCAGCGACTGCTCGTCCTGGATCCCCAGCACCCCCTCGATGGCGGGGTAGGCGCGGGCCACGGCCACCGGGACCTCGTCGCGGCGGTAGGTGATCGCCTCCACGAAGGCCAGCTCGCCGGCCGCCCGCACCCGCCCGGCGTACGCCGCGGCGTCGATGTCCACCAGCGCCGCGAGCCGGCGCGCGGACGCCACCGCCTGCGCCCGGCTCACCCGCCCCCGGTCCACGCCGAGGCGCAGCACCGGCCGCTCGGTGACCAGCGCCAGTCCGCGGGCTCCGAGGATGTCGCCGCGCGCCGCGGTGACGGTGGTGGCGTCGAGCAGCTCGTCCTCCCCCAGGGAGCCCTCGACCACCGTCGGCGCCCAGAGCGGCACCCAGTCCTCGCCGGAGCGCTCCAGGGCGACCTCGGTGGTGTAGGTCCACGGCTCCTCGGCGAGCGGCCAGCGCCAGGCGAGGGTGGCCGTCGCGCGGTCGCCGTCGGAGCCGTCGGCCTGCACGTCCTCGACCGTGACCTCGGGCTCGACCTCGCCGAGCCGCGCCACCGTGGCGGTGTACGCCGCGGGGGCCTCGGCGGCCAGCGGGCCGCCCAGCTCGACCTCCTCGAGGTCACCGGCCGCCAACGCCGCCGCCAGCGCCTCGGCGGCCGGGCGGGGGTCGGGGCCCTCGTCGCCGTCCTCGGTGCAGGCGGCGAGGGAGCCGGTGAGGGTCAGGGCGAGCGCGGCAGCACCGGCACGTGCCGGGATCCGGAGGGAACGCATGGGTGCGATCATGCATCACCCGCCCGCGCGCAGGCGCGCGCCCACCAGCGGCGCGTACCCGTCGCGGTGACCGGCGCGGTTGGGGTGATAGCTCTCCCGCAGCGGCCGCGACAGTCCGTTGATCCACTCGGTGTCGTCGCACACCGCGTGCCCGGTGAACCTCGTCGTGGGATCGGCGAAGCCGAAGCCCTCGGCACCGGCCGCGGTGCGCAGCGCGGCGTTGAGCGCGCGCTGGGTGGCGTTCAGGCGCCGCTGCTCCGCCGGTGAGAACCAGGTCGCGACGTTGCAGTCCTCGCCCATGAACAGCCGGGGATAGCCGACCACCACGACGACGGCCCCGGGGGCGCGAGCGTCGATGCGGCGCATCAGCCGAGTCAGCCGGCCGGGGAGCACGTCGCGGACCACGGCGCCGGCACCGTCGACCGCCATGCCGCAGTCGCTGACCCACCGCGGCAGCGCGCACTCGGTGAGCACCGCCTTGAACCGGGCGTCGTTGCCGCCAACGCCCACGCTCACGTAGTCGGCGCCCACGAGCGCGGCGAGCTGGCGGCGTCGCACCTGGCGCACCGTGGCACCCGAGCAGGCCTCGAAGCGCAACCGCCATCCCTGCGCCCGCGCCAGGCGGTGCGGGAACGCGCGCGTCGAGCGCAGGCAGCCCGACTTGTCGTCGAGGTAGTCGCGGGTCCCGACGCCGGAGGAGAAGGAGTCACCCAGCGCGACGTACACCGGTGGCGCGTCACGGCGAGCCGGCTCCGCAGCGGCGGCGCGGGCCGGCGGGCCGGCGGCCAGCGCGAGGGTCAGCAGCAGACCCAGAGCCAGGCCCAGCGCAATGCCCAGAGCCGGGGTGAGAGAACGGTGCATGAGGACCTCCAGGGCTCGGCGGCCGCGGGACCGGCCGCGGAGCCAGCCCAGCACCGTCCGCGGGCGCCGGGCAGGGTCCGGGGCCTCCCCTGTCCAGGACGCCGTCCGAGGCGGCGGTGTGCACGATCAGCGGCCCCTCATGGGCTCGAGCGGTCCAGCCCGGTTTGGTCGACCCTGCCTAGGTTGGGCCATGGCCTCCCTCACCGACGCGCCGCCCACCTCGCTGCCGCGCACCCTCGCTCGCCGCCTGCTCGGCGCGATCCTGGTCTTCGCCGGCGTCAGCCACCTGACCTTCGCGCGCGAGGAGTTCAGCGCCCAGGTGCCCGACTGGTTCCCCGTCGGCGACGACCCCGTCGTGCTGGTCTCGGGCGTCGCGGAGATCAGCCTCGGCGCCGCGCTGCTGGCCTGGACCCGCGGCCGGGTGCCGACCGGACTGGTCGCGGCGGCGTTCTTCATCGCGATCTTCCCGGGCAACATCGCCCAGTACCTCGAGGGCACCGACGCCTTCGGCCTGGACACCGACCGCAAGCGCTTCGTGCGGCTGTTCTTCCAGCCGGTGCTGGTCGCCTGGGCGCTGTGGGCGACCGCCGCCTGGCGCGACCGGCCGCGCGGCTGACCCGCCCGACAAAAGCCAGCAGGGCCCACCGCCGGTGGGCCCTGCTGGGGTGCTGTGCGGGCTGGCTCAGCCCTTGTGGCGCGGCTTGCGCGGACGCTCGTCCTGGCCGGCGTCGTCGCGACGCGGCGAGGCGCTGCGACGCGGGCCGTTGTCCTTGGTCAGCTCGATGAGCTTGCCGGAGATCCGGGTGTTGCTCAGCGCCTCGAACACTGCCTCCGGGAGGTCGGCGGGCAGCTCGACGAGGGAGAAGTCCGGACGGATCGCGATGTTGCCGAAGTCCTGACGGCGCAGGCCGCCCTCGTTGGCGATCGCGCCGACGATCTGGCGCGGCTCGACCTTGTGGCGCTTGCCGACGCTGATGCGGTACGTCGCGAGCGGGACGTCGCTGCCCCGCGAGGTGCGCTGGCCGCGGGTGGCGGAGCGCTCGGGACGCTCGCGCTCCTCGCCGCGCGGCTCGCGGATCGGGCGCTCGGCGGCCGGGTCGAGCAGCAGCGGCTCGTCACCCTGGGCGACGACGGCGAGCGCGGCGGCCACGTCGGCCTCCGGCACGTCGTGGTTGCGCACGTAGTGGGCCACGATGTCGCGGAACTTATCGATCCGCTCGGTCTGGCCCAACGCGGCCGTGATCTGGTCGTCGAAGCGGGACAGACGCGTGTTGTTCACGTCCTCCGCGCTCGGCAGGTGCATCTGGGTGAGCGGCTGGCGGGTGGCCTTCTCGATGTGCTTGAGCAGGTAGCGCTCGCGCGGGGTGATGAAGGAGATGGCGTCGCCGGTGCGACCCGCGCGGCCGGTGCGGCCGATGCGGTGCACGTAGGACTCGGTGTCGGTGGGGATGTCGTAGTTGACGACGTGGCTGATCCGGTCGACGTCGAGACCACGGGCGGCGACGTCGGTGGCGACCAGGATGTCGAGCTTGCCCGACTTGAGCTGGTTGACCGTGCGCTCACGCACCGCCTGGTTGACGTCACCGTTGATCGCGGCGGCGCTGAAGCCGCGGGCGCGCAGCTTCTCGGCGAGCGTCTCGGTCTCGTTCTTGGTGCGGACGAAGACGATCATGCCCTCGAAGTTCTCGACCTCGAGGATGCGCGTGAGGGCGTCGACCTTCTGCGGGTAGCTCACCGTCAGGTAGCGCTGGGTGATGTTGGAGGCGGTCCCCGTCTTGGCCTTGACGGTGATCTCCTGCGGGTCGTTCAGGTACTTCTTGGAGATCCGGCGGATCTGCGAGGGCATCGTCGCGGAGAACAGCGCGACGTTCTTGTCCGCAGGGGTGCCGGCGAGGATCGTCTCGACGTCCTCGGCGAAGCCCATGTTGAGCATCTCGTCGGCCTCGTCGAGGACGAGGAAGCGCAGCTCGGAGAGGTCGAGGGTGCCCTTGTCGAGGTGGTCCATGATGCGGCCCGGGGTGCCGACGACGATGTGCACGCCGCGACGCAGCGCGGAGAGCTGGACGCCGTAGCCCTGGCCGCCGTACACGGGCAGCACGTGGACGCCCTTGAGGTGGGCGGCGTAGCGCTCGAAGGCCTCGCAGACCTGGAGCGCGAGCTCACGGGTCGGGGCCAGCACGAGCGCCTGCGGCGTCTTCTGCTTGATGTCCAGGCGGGACAGGATCGGCAGCGCGAACGCCGCCGTCTTGCCGGTGCCGGTCTGGGCCAGGCCGACGACGTCGCGGCCGGCCAGCAGCGGCGGGATGGTCTGGGCCTGGATCGCAGAGGGGGTTTCGTAGCCGACGTCACGCAGCGCCTTGAGAACGGCGTCGTCGAGGCCGAGCTCTGCGAAGGTCGGGGTCTCTGACACGGTTTCTTCGGTGCTCACCCGTCCACGGTAGTGGTCCGCGCCACCCAGACCCGATTCGTGGCTGTGGAGTGATTCGTCACGCTGACGCCAGCGACGCGCCCGTGAGAGGTTGCGCACATGAGCCTCTCGGCCGACCGATCGGTTCCACGCGGCGGGAGAGACCGCGGACCCGTCGTCTCCCGGATCCTCGCCTGGCTGCTGGCGCTGTACCTGCTGCGCACCGCCGCCCTGGTCCACCGCGAGGACGAGCGGTCCGCCGAGGAGGCCCGGTACGACGAGGGCATGACCTTCGCTCCGACGACGGTCGGTGACGCGAGCGTGGTTCCGGCGCCGTTCGCGGAGCTGGACGTGGTGTGGGCGCTCGTTTTCATGGCAGGGCTGCTCGTCACGGGCGACCTGCTCGCCTGGCGCCTGAGCGCGCGACCGGAGCTGGCGAAGCTGGTGCGCTTCCTGGGTGCCTTGCCCGCGATCGCCTTCATGGCGACCGGCCCCCTCCTCGGGCTGCTGCTCTACTCCGTCGTCGTCGTCGGGAGCTGAGACTCACTCCACCGTGACCGACTTGGCCAGGTTGCGGGGCTTGTCGACGTCGAGACCCAGGTGCACCGCCGCGTGGTAGGCCAGCAGCTGCAGCGGGATCGTGAGCAGTGCCGGGTCCAGCTCGCGCTCGGTGCGGGGCACCTCGATGCGCGCGACGTCGGCGCTGGCCTCCAGGCCGCCGAGGTCGACCCCGGCGTGGGTGAGCACGACCAGCGGGCCGCCGCGGGCGGCGATCTCGTGCAGGGCGCCCACGTTGCGGTCGACCAGCTCGTCGTCGGGCACGATCGCGATGGTCGGCACCGCGGGCGAGATCAGCGCGAGCGGGCCGTGCTTGAGCTCGGAGGTCTGGTAGGCCTCCGCGTGGCGGTAGCTGATCTCCTTGAACTTCTGCGCCCCCTCACGCGCGACCGGGTAGCCGCGCACCCGGCCCACGAAGAACAGGCTCTCGGCCTCCGCCAGCCGCTGCGCGAGCGGGATCAGCCGCTTCTCCTCCTCGAGCACCTCCTGGATCTGGGCGGGCAGCGCCTGCAGTGCGGCGATCAGCCGGCGACCGTCGGCGACCGACAGGTCGCGGACCCGGCCAAGCTGGAGCGCCAGGAGCGCGCAGCCCAGGAACATCGTGGTGAGCGCCTTGGTCGAGGCCACCGCGACCTCGGGCCCGGCGTGCAGGTAGATGCCGCCGTCGCACTCGCGCGCGATCGCGCTGCCGACCACGTTGACCAGCCCGACCACGCGGCCGCCCTTGCGGCGTACCTCCTGCACCGCGAGCAGGGTGTCCACGGTCTCCCCGGACTGGCTGATCGCGACGTAGAGGGTGTCGGGCTCGATGACGGGGTTGCGGTAGCGGAACTCGCTGGCCGCCTCGGCGTCCGCGGGGATGCGGGCCAGCTCCTCGATCAGGGTCGCGCCCATCTGGCCGACGTAGTGCGCGGAGCCGCAGCCGAGCAGCTTGACCCGGCGTACGGCGCGGATCTCGCGGGGGTCGAGCCCGAGCCCGCCGAGGTGGGCGGTGGCGAACCGGTCGTCGAGGCGCCCGCTCAGCATCCGCTCGGCGGCGGCGGGCTGCTCGAGCATCTCCTTGAGCATGTAGGAGTCGCAGTCGCCGGTCTCGAAGGCGTCGGCGTCGATGTCGACATGGGTGGGTCGGGTGGCGGTGGCGGTGAGGTCGTGGCGGTACGTCGTGAACCCGCCGGCGGTCAGCGTGGCCATCTCGCCCTCCTCGAGGTGGGCGACGGTGGTCGTGTAGCGCACCAGCGCCGCGAGGTCGGAGGCGACGTGCATCTCCCGGTCGCCCACGCCGATGATCAGCGGGCTGCCGTTGCGTGCGACCACGAGCCGGTCGGGGAAGTCGGCGTGCAGGACCGCGATGCCGTAGGTGCCCTCGATCACCGAGAGCGCGTCGGCGACCTTGGCCTCGAGGGTGTCGGCCCCGGAGCGGCCGATCAGGTGCGCGAGCACCTCGGTGTCGGTGTCGGAGGTCAGCTCGACACCGGCGTCGCGGAGGCCGGCTCGCAGCCCGGCGGCGTTGTCGATGATCCCGTTGTGCACCACCGCGACCCGGCCGGTCTCGTCGGTGTGGGGGTGCGCGTTGGCATCGGTCGCGGGGCCGTGGGTGGCCCAGCGGGTGTGGCCGATCCCGACCTTGCCGGCGAAGCGCTTCGGCAGCGCCTCGGCGAGGTCGCGGACCCGCCCGGCGCGCTTGACGATGCGCGGGGCGCTGCCGGCGGTCGGGGGCAGGACCGCGACCCCGGCGGAGTCGTAGCCGCGGTGCTCGAGTCGGGCCAGGCCCTCGAGCAGCAGCGGTGCCGCCTGCTGGGTGCCGATGGAACCGACGATTCCGCACATGGGGGTGCCTTCCTGACGAACTGACGAACTGACGAACGGGGAGCGGGCGGGCTCAGCCGTAGACGATGCGGCGCAGCTGGCGCTCGGTGAGCGCGGGCGCCGCGACCACGCGCGCCTCGAGCTCGGTGGCGAGCGTCGCGAAGATCTGCTCGTTGCGGGCGCCCGCAGCACGCAGCTCGGCGTGCCGGCGGCGTACCAGCTCCTCGACGGGCTCGGCGTAGTAGGACACGACGTCCTCGACGACGCGACACGCCTCGGCGGTGCTCAGACCGGTCGTCCTCGCGACATGGGCGACGAGGGCGGGATCGGCGGGCACGATCTCGACGATGGCAGCATCCGCCCGGGTTCGACAAGGTTTCTGCCCGCTATCGGGCAGAAATCACATCGGACTCATCGTCAGCGGGGCGTTGGGGTCTCTTCGGTCACTCAGAGGCCCGATCGGGGTAGCCTAAGTGAACAGAAGATGAACAGGAGGTGTCAGATGCCCGACGCACGACGCACCGCAGGCACGTCCGACCAGCCGCTCATGCGATGGGTGAGTGTGGTCGGCCGCGACGGCCGGGCCCACCTCGAGGCCCGCTGGGCGCCTGCCGCCCGCAGCTCCTCGGCGACCGTCCAGGCCGCCTGAGACCGAGTCCCACCCTGTCGACAGGGCCGCGATCCGAGGGGTCGCGGCCCTGTCGCATGCTGCGCCGAGGTCGGACTTCGCGGGTTCGGGAATGAATGGCGGCATGGCGCGTTAGGTTGGTTGAAAGTTCAACTCTCCGACGCGAAAGCAGCCACCATGAGCATCTTCAGCCGCAAGCCCACCACCGAGCCCGCCGTCGACGTCTTCGACGCCCCCACCACTGCGGTGGACGACCTCACCGGCTCCTACACGATCGACCCGAGCCACAGCCGGATCGGCTTCAGCGCCCGCCACGCGATGGTGACGACCGTGCGCGGCTCCTTCCGCGACTTCACCGGCACCGCGACCATCGACGCCGCCGACCCGGCCGCGTCCTCGGTGAGCCTGACCATCAAGACCGCCTCGATCGACACCGGCAACGCCGACCGCGACGGCCACCTGGTCTCGGCGGACTTCTTCGACGCCGAGGTGAACCCCGAGATCACCTTCGTCTCCACCGCCGTGGCGAAGGTCGACGAGGACACCTGGGCGATCACCGGCGACCTGAGCATCGCCGGCACCACGAAGTCCCTCACGATCGCCTTCGACGAGACCGGCTCCGCGCAGGACCCCTTCGGCAACCTCCGTGCCGGCTTCGAGGGCAGCACCGCCCTCAACCGCAAGGACTGGGGCCTGACCTGGAACGCCGCGCTCGAGACCGGCGGCCTGCTGGTCTCGGAGAAGATCAAGCTCGAGCTCGACATCTCGGCGATCAAGAACGCCTGAGCCACCGCTCGACCACGACTGTCCCCGACGGGGCCTCCCAGGAAAAAGGGGAGGCCCCGTCGGCTGTTTCCTGCTGCACTCGAACCCATGAGCACGCGCACCGTCCCGGGACCGGCCGGCGGAACCGGTCCGCCCGTCCCGCTGCCCGCCCCCCTCACCAGCCGCCCGCTCGTCCCGGCCGACTCCCGCGCGGTCTTCGAGCTGATGGCCGCCCAGGAGCTGGCCGACGTGGGCGAGATCGTGATCGAGGAGGCCGACCTGGTCGCCGACTGGCAGCGTCCCTCGCACGACCTCGCGGCGTCCTCGGTGGCCGTGCTCGACGGCGAGCGGATCGTGGGGTACGCCGAGGCCGACGGCGAGCGCGGGGACGCGGCCGTGCACCCCGACTACCGCGGCCGCGGCATCGGCACCTGGCTGGCGCACCGCATGCAGGACCTGGCCCGCGCCCAGGGCGCACCCCGCGTGGGCATGCCGGTGCCCGAGGGTTCTCCCGGCGACCGGCTGCTCACCTCCTTGGGCTACGGCGTGCGCTGGCGCAGCTGGGTGCTGCAGCTGCCGCCGGGGGCTCGGGTGCCGGAGCGCCCGCTGCCGCCGGGTCACCGAGTGCGGAGCGCCCGCGAGGACGAGCGGCGCGTGTGCTGGACGCTGCTGGAGGACGCGTTCTTGGAGTGGGCGGACCGCGAGCGGGAGTCCTTCGCGGACTGGACCGCCCGCGTCACCGAGCGGCCCGGGTTCGAGCCGTGGCACCTGCGCGTCGTCGTCGATCCCCAGGACCGGGTCGTGGCGTGCGCCGTCGTACTGCTGGCCGGCGACTGCGGCTACGTCGACCGGCTCGCCACCCGGCGCGACCAGCGCGACCGGGGGTTCGCGCAGGCGCTGCTCGTCGACGCCTTCGCGGCGGCACGGGCGCACGGCGCCACCCGCTCGGAGCTCTCCACCGACTCCCGCACCGGCGCGCTCGGGCTCTACGAGCGGGTCGGGATGGTCCTCACCTCGACCTGGCTGCACCGCGCGATCGCGCTCTGACCTCGCGAACCTCCCGCTCGCGGCGCCGCGGTCTGCTTGGGTGGGGCGATGGTCAGCTTCGTCGCGCGCTACGACCTGCGCGCCCCCGGTGCCACCCCGGCCCAGCGACACGAGCTCTACACCCGTGCGGTCGAGCAGGCGGCGTACGCCGACGCCCACGGCCTCGACGCGCTGATGGTCTCCGAGCACCACGTCGCCGAGGACGGCTACCTGCCGAGCCCGCTGCTGCTGGCGAGCGCCTTCGCGGCAGTGACCCGGCGGCTGCCGATCTCGGTCTCCGCGCTGCTGGTCAACCTCTACGAGCCGGTGCGCCTGGCCGAGGACCTCGCGGTGCTCGACCACCTCAGCGGCGGGCGGGTCAGCTACACCGTCGGGCTGGGCTACCGCAAGGTCGAGTACGACGTGCACGGGCGGGACTGGGCCACCCGCGGGCGCGACCTGGAGGACCGGCTGGTCGAGCTGCTGCGGCTGTGGCGCGAGGGCGTGACCACGCCCGGCCCCTTCTCCGACCCGCACCCGGTGCTGTTCTACGGCGGCGGTACCCCGGTCGCGGCCCGGCGCGCGGCCCGGTTGGGGCTGCACTTCCAGCCCCAGCACGCCGACCCCGCGCTGCGCGAGACCTACGAGGCCGCCTGCCGCGAGGCCGGGCGCGAGCCCGGGATGGTGCTCACCACGCCGCGCAGCGGACCGGCCAACGTCTTCTGCACCCCGGACCCCGAGGAGTTCTGGGAGCGGTGGGGCCACCACCTGCTCGCCGACGCCACGTCGTACCAGGAGTGGCACGGGGAGGCGGCCTCGCACGTGCTGGACGCCTCGCGGACGGTGGCCGAGATGCGGGCGGCGGGGGTCTATCTGGTGCTCACCCCCGAGGACCTCGTCGAGCGGGTGCGTGCGCGCGAGGTGCGGCTGGTGACCAGCCACCCCGCCTGCGGCGGGCTGCCGGCCGAGCCGTCGTGGACCAGCCTGCGGCTGGTCTGCGAGACCGTGCTGCCGGCGGTGCGCGGGTAGCATCGGCGCCGAGCCGCGAGCGCGGCTCCCGGACGAGGGGACCCGTACCCGGCCAGCGACAAGACGGGCCATGGAGGTTTCCCATGTCCTGGCTCGTGCTCGTGCTCTCCGGTGGCCTCGAGGCCGTCTGGGCGCTCGCCCTGGGCCGCAGCGAGGGGTTCACCCGCCTCGCGCCCACCGCCGTCTTCGCCGTCGCCGTCACCGCCAGCATGGCCGGGCTCGCCTGGTCGATGCGCACCATCCCCACCGGCACGGCGTACGCCGTGTGGGTCGGCATCGGCGCCACCCTCACCGTCGCCTGGTCGATGGCCACCGGCGCCGAGGACGCCTCGGTGGTCAAGGTCCTGCTCCTCGCCGGGATCGTCGGCTGTGTGATCGGGTTGAAGGTCGTGAGCTGAGGGGTTGCCGGGGTTGCGCGCGTAACTACGCAATTGCTGGGAAAAGCACCTGCCGCGGCACGATCGAGGTGTTTTTCCCAGCAATTGCGCCGAAAGACACCGCACCCCGGCCCACCCCCGCGGCCACCCCTCAGCCCAGGACCGTCGTCACCACGTCGGTCACCGAGGCCCGGCGCGGGGTGGAGGAGAAGCCGAAGCGCGGCGGCGGGTCGACCGGGGCGAGGGCGCCGAGATCGGCGCTCTCCCAGGTGCCGCTCGCGGAGAGGATCCGGCGCACGCCGGTGGCGCCGTAGTACTCCCGCCGTCCGCCCCCGGCGCTGCCGCGGGTGCGTACGCCGCGCAGCACCACCCGGGCCACCGGGTCGGTGAGCGCGCACCACGCCGGGGCGGTGGCCAGGCGGCGCGGCACCACCGCCAGCAGCCGGCCCAGCAGCGTCGGCCCGCCGACGGCGAGGTCGAGCGCGAGGCTCGGCGAGCGCACCTGCCACCGCGCGCCCGAGCCCGAGCCCGCCCCGACGACCCCGACCGTGAAGGCCTCGACCCGCACCTCGTCGAAGGAGTACGTCGCGGCGATGAACTCCGCCACCTGCGGGCGCGGCGCGAGCAGCACCCGGTGGCCGTCGGCGGTCTCCACCATCGCGTCCGAGAACGCCCCCAGCGGGGTGTCGTGCCAGTGCCCGACGACGATCCGGGTGCCGCTGGTGGTGCCGACCCCGGCGATCCGGCCGACGAAGCGCTGGCGCCTCATCGGCGCTGCCCACCCGAGCCTTGTCCGGCGCGCGCCGTACGCGCGGTCGGCTGCGCGGTGAGCGGGTCCTCGGGCCAGGAGTGCTTCGGGTAGCGCCCGCGCAGCTCGCCGCGCACCTGCGGGTAGGCCTGCGCCCAGAACGACGTGAGGTCCGCGGTCACCGCGACCGGGCGACGCGCCGGGGAGAGCAGGTGCAGCAGCAGCGGCACCCGGCCGTCGGCGACGGTGGGCGCGGCGCGCCAGCCGAAGACCTCCTGCAGCCGCACCGCGAGCACCGGCTGGTCACCGGTGTAGTCGATGCGCACCGTCGAGCCGCTGGGCACCGTGACCCGCTCGGGGGCGAGCTCGTCGAGGCGCCCGGCCTCGGGCCAGGGCAGCAGCCGACGCAGCGCGGTCACCAGGTCGACGCGGCGCAGGTCGCGACCACCGCGCAGCCCGGCCAGCTCGGGCCCCAGCCAGCTCTCGACGGAGTCCGACAGCGCCTCGTCGGAGACGTCCGGCCACGGCTCGCCGAGCGCGCGGTGCAGGAACGCCAGCCGCGCCCGCAGCGCCGTCGCGGCCTCCGACCAGGGCAGCAGCGCCAACCCCTCGCGGCGCAGCGCCTCGCCCACCGCCGCCGCGACCAGCTCGGGATCGGGGTCGGGCAGCGGCACCGAGGCGAGCTCGATCGCGCCGAGCCGCGTCGTACGACGAGCGACCACGCGGCCCTCGCGCCAGACCACGTCGTCGCGCTCGTGCCACAGCGAGGGCGCGGCCTCCAGGGCCAGGTCCTCGCTCAGCGGGGCCGCGGCACGCACGGTGGCGTCGCGCTGGCCGGGGCGGCGCTCGGCGTCGGCGACCACCAGCCACGGCAGCCCGGTGAGCGCACCCTGGCCGGGCGCGAGGACGGCGCCGGTCCCCGACGCCATGAGGTACGACGTGGTCTCGCGGCGCCGGCGCGCGATCCGGTCCGGGTGCGCCAGGGCCACGACCAGCCCCACGGCCAGGTCGTCGGTGAGCGGGTCGCCCGTCGGCCCCGCGTCGCGCGGGACGGCGTCGAGCAGCCGCCGCACCTGGGTGCGCCACGCGCCCGCCGCCGGCCCGCCGCGGCGCATCGCGCGCAGCGCCGCGACCAGGTCGCCGTCGGGCACCCGGACATCCTCGGCGAGCAGCGCCACCACCTCGGCGGCGCGGCGCGCGCCGACCGGGCCGGCGCCGTCGAGCAGCGCCCGAGCCAGGCGCGGGTCGGCGCCCACCCGCGCGATCTCGCGGCCGCGGGCGGTCACCGCGCCGTGCTCGTCCACGGCACCGAGTGACGTCAGGGTGGCCCGGGCGGAGGCGAGCGCCGGGGCCGGCGGCGGGTCGAGGAGCGCGAGGCCGGCGCCGTCCGGGCTGCCCCACACGGCCAGCTCCAGGGCGAACGCGGTCAGGTCGGCGGTGGCGATCTCGGGGGCCGGGTGCGGGTCGAGGTGGGTGTGCTCGACCTCCGACCAGCAGCGGTACGCCGCGCCCGGGCCCTCGCGCCCGGCGCGCCCGGCGCGCTGCTCGGCGGCGGCCCGGCTGACCGGCACCGTCACCAGCCCGGCGAGCGCGCGGCGGTGGTCGGTGTGCGGGCGGCGGGTGAGGCCGGCGTCGACGACGACCCGGACCCCGGGCACGGTCAGGGACGACTCGGCCACCGAGGTGGAGACCACCACCCGGCGCCGCGGACCGGCGGTGAGCGCGAGGTCCTGCTCCGCGGTCGGGAGCCGTCCGTGCAGTGCGCGGACGTCGGCGTCCACCCCGCCCAGCCGGCGTACCACCCCGGCCACCTCCCCGACCCCGGGCACGAAGACCAGCACGTCGCCGGCCTGCTCGGCCAGCGCGCGCCGGGTGGTCGCCGCGACGTGGTCGAGGAACCCCGGCGTCACGCCCCGCTCGTCGAGGCGTCGTACGCCGGGCGGCGGCGGGCACCAGTGCTCCGCGACCGGGTGCAGCGCGCCGGGCACCCCCACGACCGGCACCGGCCCCGCGGGCCCGCCCAGCACCCCCGCGGTGCGCGCGGCCTCCACGGTCGCCGACATCGCGACCACCGCCAGGTCGGGGCGCAGGTGGGCGCGCACGTCGACCAGCAGCGCGAGGGTGAGGTCGACGTCGAGCTGGCGCTCGTGGACCTCGTCGAGGACGACCGCGGCCACGCCGGGCAGCTCGGGGTCGCGCTGCAGGCGGCGCAGCAGCACCCCGGTGGTCACGACCTCGATCCGGGTGGTCGCGCCGACCTGGCGCTCGCCGCGCACGGCGTACCCGACCGTGGCGCCGACCGGCTCGCCGAGCAGGTGGGCCAGACGCCGGGCGGCGGCCCGCGCGGCGATCCGGCGCGGCTGGGTGACCACGACCCGCCCGCCCCGGGCGAGGGCGACCGCGGGCGGCACCAGCGTGGTCTTGCCGGTGCCGGGCGGCGCGTGCAGCACAGCGGAGCCCCGGCTCGCGAGCGCCTCGGCCAGCGGCGCCAGCCCGGCGGCGACCGGCAGGTCGGGCGGTGCGGCCAGCAGCCGCTCGATCGGGTCGGAGCTCACCCGGTCAAGTCTGCCGACCCGCCGGTGGGCCCGGCGAGCCGGCCTCAGCGGATCGGGGCGCCGGAGATCGCGCGGGCGATCACCAGGCGCTGGATCTCCGAGGTGCCCTCGAAGACGGTGTAGATCTTGGCGTCGCGCGACCACCGCTCGACGGGGTACTCGCGGGTGTAGCCGTTGCCGCCGAGGATCTGCATCGCCTGGGTGGTCACCTTCACCGCCGTCTCGCCGGCGACCAGCTTCGACATCGACCCCTCGGCCGCCTCGAAGGTCTTGCCCTGCGCCGCCATCCACGCCGCGCGCCAGACCAGCAGCCGGGCGGCGTCGATCGAGGTGCGCATGTCGGCGAGCGCGAACGCGATCCCCTGGTTCTCGATGATCGGGCGCCCGAACTGCTCGCGGGTGCGGGCGTAGTCCAGCGCCACCTCGTAGGCCGCGCGCGCGATGCCGATCGCCTGGGCGCCGACCGCCGGGCGGGTGCGCTCGAAGGTCGCCATCGAGGCGTTGCCGCGCGCGCCGCCGCCCTCGCGGGCCCGGGCCAGGCGCGCGTCGAGGCGCTCCCTGCCGCCGAGCAGGCAGCTCCCGGGCACCCGGACCCGGTCCAGGACGACCTCGGCGGTGTGCGAGGCGCGGATGCCGTGCTTGTGGAACTTCTGGCCCTGGCTCAGGCCGGGGGTGCCGCGGGGCACCAGGAAGCTCGCCTGGCCGCGGGTGCGCAGGTCGGGGTCGACCACCGCGGTCACCACGTGGACGTCGGCGATGCCGCCGTTGGTGGCCCAGGTCTTGGTGCCGGTGATCACCCACTCGTCGCTCGCCTCGTCGTACGTCGCGCGGGTGCGCATCGCGCCCACGTCGCTGCCGGCGTCGGGCTCGGAGGAGCAGAACGCCGCGATCCGCAGGTCGCCCGGGGTGCCGAACATCTGCGGGGCCCACTCCCCGACCTGCTCGGGGGTGCCGTTGGAGCTGAGCGCCGCCGCGGCCAGCGCGGTGCCCACGATCGAGAGCCCGATGCCGGCGTCGCCCCAGAACAGCTCCTCCATCGCGACCGGGAACCCCAGGCCGGAGGGGTCGAAGGACTGGGCGGCGAAGAAGTCCAGGGAGTACAGCCCGATCTTGGCCGCCTCCTCCAGCACCGGCCAGGGGAACTCCTCGCGCTCGTCCCACTCCGCGGCGGCCGGGCGCACGACCTCGGCGGCGAAGTCGTGCACCCACGCGCGCAGCTCGACGTGGTCGGGAGAGAGGTCGAAGGACGGCGAGGTCGAGGTCACATCGTGGAGCGTAGTGACCGCGGCGGCCCCGCAGGGCCCCGTCCACGACGCCGCCGCGCGATCACGAACGCCACCGCCAGCACGGCGACGCCGAGCAGCACCGGCGCCCGGAGCAGCAGCGCGAGGACCAGCAGCACCATCACGATGTGCACCGCCCGCGGGCCCCGGTGGCCGCGCGCCGCGCGCCCGGCGGGGACCGCACCGGTCGGCGCCGGGCGGGCACCGGCCGCGGGAGCGGGCAGGTCGGCGAAGACCGGAGCCAGGTCGCCCTGGGTCCGCGCCGCCCAGATCCGCTCCAGGCGCTCGGCGTGCTCGCCGGTGTCGAGGCGGCCCTCGACGTAGTGCCCGGCCAGCGCGTCCGCGGCGGCCTGCCGCTCGGCGTCACCGATGCGCAGGCGCGGGGCCTCCATCGCGCTCACGACCGCTCACCGCCGTCGTCCGACTCGGGACCGTCCGTCCCGGGCCCGTCCCCCTCGGGGTCGGCCGCCTCGGGTCGGTCCGCCTCGGGCGCGTCCCGGTCAGCTGCCTGCGGGCCCTCGGGGTCGGCGAGCACGCCGTACAGCCTGCGTCGCGCATCGACGAGGATCTCGATGGCCGCGGCCTTCTGCTCCGGTGTGCCGGTGGTGACCACCTGCCAGACCGCGCTCATCACCTGGCCGATCTCCGGCTTCAGGTCGGTGCCGCCCGGCTGCGCGTCGCCGTCTCGACCGGAGCCGGCGCGAGCGGTGTCCTCGAACGGCGCCCAGACGGCGGCGAGGTCCTCCGCGTGCTCGGTGGCGTACGTCGCTCCGGCCTGGGTCAGGCGCAGCGAGCGCCGGCCGCGCTCGGAGGTGGTCTCGACGAGCCCCTCGTCCTCGAGCTGGGAGATGGTCGGGTAGACCGACCCGGGGCTGGGCTTCCACACCCCGCCGGAACGCGCCTCGATCTGCTGGATCACCTGGTAGCCGTTGAGCGTCTCCCCGCCGCGCTCCGCCGTGGCGAGCACGTCGAGGATCGCCGAGCGGACGTCGCCGCGGCGCACCCGCGGCCCGCGCCGCTCCTCGGTGTCGGGCTGGCCGAAGCCGAAGATCCCCGCCAGCCAGGGCGGCGGCCCGCCGTGACCGCCCGGCCCGCCGGGCCAGCCCGGCCCGCCGCCGGGGCGGCGGTGCCCACGGCGTCCGCCCTCGAAGCCCCAGGCGCCCGGCCCGCCGCGGTGCTGCTGGCGCAGCCCGTCCATGTCGTGAGCGAACTGGCGGCCGAGCTCGGCGCCCAGCCGGCCGAGGTCGCGGCCCAGGCCGCCGCCTCCACATCCCTGTCCGTGGTCCATGACCGCTCCTTCCGTTCGTCTGCCTCGCCTCGGGACGACCGACGCGTTAGCGATATATCGCGATCGTACGGCCGAAGGAGCGAGGGGACAAGCGCCGCCGGGCTGACATTTGTCATGTCCGACCGATGATGCGACGCACTGCCGCCGGCCCGGGACGCACGACATCGTGGGAGCCATGAGAACTGCCACGCCCCGCACCCCCGGCGACACCCCGGCCGTTCGGCTGCGTGGGGTCCGCCGCACCTACGGCACCGGGGACTCCCGGTTCGAGGCCGTGCGCGGTGTCGACCTCGACGTCGCCCGCGGCAGCGTCGTGGCCCTGCTCGGCACCAACGGCGCGGGCAAGACCTCGCTGCTGGAGGTCGTCGAGGGCCTCGCGCCCGCCAGCGGCGGCACCATCGAGGTGCTCGGCCTGGACCCGGTCGCCGACCGCGCGGAGGTACGACGGCGTACCGGGGTGTTGCTGCAGCGCAGCGGTTTCGCCGCGGACCTCACCGTGCGGGAGACCCTGGAGCTGTGGGCCAGCACGCTGACCCGCCCGCGTCCGGTCGCGGAGGGCCTGGCCATGCTCGACCTCGCCGACCGCGCCGAGACCCGGGTCGGGGCGCTGTCCGGCGGCGAGCAGCGCCGCCTCGACCTCTCCTGCACGCTGCTCGGCGACCCCGAGCTGGTGCTGCTCGACGAGCCCACCACCGGCCTGGACCCCGAGAGCCGGCAGCGGCTGTGGGAGCTGGTGCGCGGGCTGCGGGAGGCCGGGCGCACCGTGGTGCTCTGCACCCACCACCTCGAGGAGGCCGAGGAGCTGGCCGACCGGATCGCGATCATGCACGGCGGCCTGATCGTGCGCGACGGCACCGCGGCCGAGATCACCGCCGCGCGCCCGTCCCGGGTCCGGTTCAGCACCGGTCCGGCGATCGAGCCGCTGCCGGCGGCCGAGGCCCTGGGGGCGCTCCGGGTGCATGCCGAGCACACCACCACGACCGTCGAGACCCACGACCTGCAGGCCACGCTCACCGCGCTGCTCATCTGGGCCGGGCGCCACGGCGTACGCCTCGAGGGCCTCGACGCCCGCACCGCGAGCCTGGAGTCGGTGTTCCTCGACATCGCCCGCGAGCCCGTCGACCGCACGAGCGACCCCGCATCCCACCAGACCCTCGAAGGGACCCCGCGATGAGCGCCCTCGCCCCCACCGACTCCGCGACCCCGTCGCCCGCCCGTGCCTCGCTGCGCCGGGTCCGCGGCCTGGTCCGCGCCAACGCGCGCCTGGTCGTGCGCAACCGGCTGACGCTGTCCTACGCCGTCGTCCTGCCGCTGCTGCCGCTGCTGCTGGTGCTGGGCGGTGACCGGGGCGCGATCGGCCCGGGCGCCGCCTCGGTGATCACCGTGGTGATGCTCGCGCTGCTGTTCCCGGTCTTCTACAACACCTTGTCGATGATCGTGACCCGCCGCGACGAGCTGGTGCTCAAGCGGCTGCGCACCGGGGAGGTCCGTGACGCCGAGCTGTTGGTCTCGCTCGCCGCCCCCGGCGCGATCATCGCGATGCTGATCGGCCTCGTGACCATCCCCGCCGCCCTGGCCCTCGGCGTACCCGCCCCCAAGGCGCCGGTGCTCTACCTGCTGACGATCGCCGTCGCCTCGGTGACCCTGGCGACGCTGGCCTTCTGGACCGCCGCCTGGACCCGCAACGCCGAGGCCGCCCAGCTCACCAGCATGCCGGTGATGGCGCTGCTGGTGGCCGGCCAGCTCGCCGTCGGCTTCCCCGACGAGGTGCGGCGCTGGATCGCCTACACGCCCGGCGGCGCCGTCACCGACCTGGTCCGCGGCTCCTGGTTCGGCCTGGGACCCGACGACGGCCCCGTCCCGAGCCTCGACTCCCTGGGCGCCTGGGCCGGCGCCGGCGTACCGCTGCTGGTGCTGGTCGCCTGGACCCTCCTGGGCGGCTGGCTGGCCGCCCGCTCCATGCGCTGGGAGCCGCGCGCCTGAGGCCCCGGCGCCCGGCAGAATGGCGCCGACCCGAGCATTGCGGCCACCCGGCCGGCCAGCACCGAGGAGCGCAGAACGATGAGCACACGCTGGTGGCGCTGGGCCGACCGCGACGAGGTCTCCCGGGTGGACGCCTACACCCGCCAGTCGCTGTACCTGCTGCTGTGGGGATCGCCTCTCTTCCTGGCCCTGCAGGCCCTGGCCCGGATCCCCGAGGACCAGACGGAGCTCGCCCTCGCCGTCTTCGTGGCCGGCCTGGTGGTGTGCGTCCCCGCGACCCTCGTGCTGCGCGACGTGATGGAGGCGCACCCGCAGGCGGCGCCGCTGCCTCGGCGCGCGCTGCCGTTCCTCGCGATGCTCGCCGTCGGGTACGTCGCGGCGTTGTGGCTTCCCACCGAGACCCGGGGCCTGGCGGTGATGCTGCTGTGGAGCTCGCTGGCCTGGTCGCTGGCCGGGCTGCGCGGGCGGGTGGCGACCGGGGTGCTGCTGGCGGTGCTCACGGTGACCCCGGCCCTCGCCGCCCGGGAGCCGATCTCGGTCCTGCTGGGACTGGGCGTCGGCGGGTTCTTCATCTTCACCGTGCGGGTCTCGCTGTGGCTGCTGGCGGTGGTGCGCGAGCTCGACGAGGCGCGCCGCACCCGGGCCGCGTTGGCGGTCGCGGAGGAGCGGCTGCGCTTCTCCCGCGACGTCCACGACGTGCTGGGCCGTCAGCTCTCGGTGATCGGGGTGCAGGCCGAGCTGGCCGCGACCCTCGCCGAGCGCGGCGACCCCGGCGCCGCGGCCCGGATGCTCGAGGTCCGCGCCGCCGCCCACGAGGCGCTGCGAGAGGCCCGCGAGCTGGCCCGCGGCTACCGCGGCACCGACTGGGCCCAGGAGCTCGAGGGCGCCCGTTCGCTGCTCCGCTCGGCCGGCACCGAGGTCGAGCTGGCCGTCGACGACCTCCCGCCGGCCTGGCACGAGCCGGCCGCGTGGGTGGTGCGCGAGGCGGTCACCAACATCCTGCGCCACTCCGCGGCCACCCGGGTGGAGGTGCGCTACCGCGACGAGGAGCTGCACGTGGTCAACGACCGGCCGGTCCCGGCCGACCCCTCCCGTACGCCCGCCGGCAGCGGGCTGCGCAGCCTGGCCGAGCGCCTGGCGCCGCTCGGCGCCGCGCTCAGGACCCAGCACACCGCGGACCTGTTCACGGTGGTGACCGCGCTGCCGGGCACCGGCCCCGCGGCGGTCCCGGCCGAGCGCGCGAGCCTGCTCGACGCCACCGGGACGGGGCACACGCGATGATCCGGCTGCTGCTCGCCGACGACGAGAACCTGATCCGCGTCGCGCTCGTCCAGCTCCTCGGCCTCGAGGACGACCTCGAGGTCGTCGGCCAGGCCGCGTCGGGCCCGGAGGCGCTGGCGGTGGCCCGCGCCGAGCGCCCCGACGTCGCCGTGCTCGACCTGCAGATGCCCGGCCTCGACGGGATCGGCGTGGCGGAGGTGCTGGCCCGCGAGCTGCCGGGCTGCGGGGTGGTGATGGTGACCGGGCACGGGCGCCCCGGCCACCTCAAGCGGGCCCTGGGCGTGGGCGTGCGGGGCTTCCTGCCCAAGACCACCTCGGCGAGCACCCTGGCCAGGGTGGTGCGCGACGTCCACGCCGGACGCCGCTACGTCGACCCCGAGCTCGCCGCGGAGGCGATGGCGGCCGGCGACAGCCCGCTGACCCCGCGGGAGGCCGACGTGCTCGAGCTGGCCGCGGACGGCGCGCCGGTGGAGGACATCGCGCGCCGCGCCTCGCTCAGCCCCGGCACCGTGCGCAACTACCTCTCCAGCGCGACCTCCAAGCTGGGCGCGGCCAACCGCCACGACGCCTGCGCCACCGCGCGCCGCCTCGGCTGGATCTGAGCCGCCCGCTCAGGCCGGGCGGGCCAGCCAGCTCGCGTAGGCCTCGAAGGTGTAGGGCCGGCCCAGGAAGTCCGCGACCAGGTCGGCGGCGTCCTTCGACCCGCCCCGCGCCAGCACCGTGTCGCGGTAGCGGCCGGCGACGACGGGGTCGAACAGGTCGCCCTCGTCGAAGGCGCTGAACAGGTCCTTGGCGATCACCAGCGACCACATGTAGGTGTAGTACGCCGAGGAGTAGCCGCCCAGGTGGCCGAAGCTGGCGAACATGTGGGTGCCCTCGACGTAGGGGTACGGCGAGTAGCGCGCCTGGAGCTCGCGGGTGCGCGCGGTGAGGTCGGCGGGACGTTCCACGTGGAACCAGTACGACATCGACGCGTAGAACATCTGCACCCGCGCCTGGATGCCCTTGCCGTAGTCGTCGGCGGCGCGCATCTTCTCCACCAGCGCCCGCGGGATCGCCTCGCCGGCGGCGTTGGTGGCGAAGGAGGCCAGCACCTCGGGGTCCCAGGCCCACTCCTCGAGCATCTGGCTGGGCGCCTCCACGAAGTCCCACTCGGTGGCCACCCCGGAGAACGCCACCCAGCGCTGGTGCCCGCCGAGCACGTGGTGGACCAGGTGGCCGAACTCGTGGAACAGCGTGACCACGTGGTCGTGCTCCATCAGCCCGCGCGCGAAGTTGCAGACCAGCACGCCCTCGGGCAGCTGCCGGCCCGCGACGCCGGGCACCAGGTCGAACTGCGCGGCGTGCTTGTACTTGCCCTCGCGAGGGTGCAGATCCAGGTGGATGCGGCCCAGCGGCGCGGCGTCGGGGGCGTCGTCGGCGCGGCGCACGTCGTAGGTCGTGACGTCCTCGTGCCAGGTCGGGGCGTCGGGCACCTCGTCGTAGCGCAGCCCGAAGAGCCGGCCGGTGACCTCGAGCAGGCCGCGGCGCACGGTGGCGAAGTCGAAGTAGGTGCGGACCTGCTGGGAGTCGACGTCGTAGCGCTCGCGGCGCACCAGCTCGGAGTAGTACGACGCGTCGGCCGAGGGGATCGTCTCCGCCCCGGGGACGTCGCGGCGGTAGCGCTCCAGCAGCACCTCGAGGTCGCGCTGCATCGGCTCCTCGGCGGCCGCCGCGATCCGGTCGATGAACTCCGGGATCGCCGGGCCGGAGCCGATCATCTTGACCTCCGCGTCGTACGCCGCCCAGTCGGGGTAGCCCAGGAGCGTGGCCAGCTCGTGGCGCAGCGCGAACATCTCCTTCAGCACGGCGTCGTTCTGGGGCCAGCCGCGGGTCAGGAACGCGAGGTTCATCGCGGCGCGGACCTCGGCGTCGTGGGCGAACATCCGCACCGGCACCGCGTCGGGGTAGTCGGTGGTGGCCGTGAGCCGACCGTCCTCGTCGACGGGGTGCGCGTCGAGCCAGTCCTGGGGCAGGCCGGCGTAGCGGTCCGCGGGGAAGCTGATCGTGCGCACGTCGTCGCGGGTGTTGCGGCTGAGCTCCTGGTCCAGCGCGGTGAGCCGCTCGCGGATCGCCGAGAGCCGGGCGCGGGTCTCCTCGTCACGGTCGACCCCGGAGCGGCGGAAGTCGCGCAGCGTGTGCTCCAGCAGCCGGCGCGCGTCGGCGTCGAGGCCGGCGGGGTCGAGCGAGGAGAAGACCTCGAAGAGCGCGCGGTCCTGGGAGAGCTCGGTGCCGAGCCGGTCGGCCTCGACCTCGGCCTGCTCGGCGTGCTCGCGCACCGCCGGGTCGGGGTGCACGTTGGCGAACAGCGAGCCCACCGCGGCGACCCGGCGCAGCTCGATGCTCAGGTCGTTCCACGCCTCGAGCACGCCCAGCACGTCGTCGCTGCCGCCCACGCGCAGCCGGTCGGCGAGCCCCCGGGCCGCGGCGAGGCGGTCGCGCGACTGCGCGTCGACCCACCCCAGGGCACCCTCGGCGGCGGGCAGGAGGACCGGGGACGGGGTGGGGGCGCTCATGGGCGTCAGCCTGCCACGCGCCGGGGACGGTCCGCGATCGGTCATCCTGACCGCACGCCACGTCCCGCGGCCCTACGATCCGGGTCATGACGCCACGCCTGCTGCAGCGGTGGGCCGGGCTGGTGCTGGCCGGCATGCTGGCTCCCGCGCTGGTCACCGCCGCGACCGCCGTCCCGGCCTTCTCGCCCGGCGACGCCGGCGGCGTGGCCTCCGCCTCCGAGCGTGCACGTAAGGACCCCCGCCTCACCCGGCCGCTGTACGTCGACGCCCGGATCCCGGCCGCGATGCAGGAGAGTCGCTACGCGCGGATCGCCCAGGCCCCACAGGCGACCTGGTACTCCCCCGAGCAGCACCCCACCTCCCAGGTGGCCTGGGCCGTCTCCGACCAGGTGGCGCGCGCGAAGGCGACCCGCTCCACGCCGGTGCTGGTGCTCTACGCGATCCCCGACCGCGACTGCGGACAGCACTCCGTCGGCGGGCTGCCCGACGCGGCGGCGTACCGCGCCTATGTGCGGGCCTTCACCCGTGGCCTCGGCACCCGCAGCAAGGCGATGGTCGTCGTCGAGCCCGACGCGATCCCCTTCGTCGGCGAGCCCGACTGTGCGGACACCGCGGCCCGGCTGAAGATGCTGCGCTTCGCGGTCACCCGGATCGCGCGGACCGGAGCCTGGGCCTACCTCGACGCCGGGCACTCCGCCTGGACGCCGTACGACGGGCGCGCGCAGCTGCTCAAGCGGGCCGGGATCGCGAAGGCGCGCGGGTTCAGCACCAACGTCGCGAACTTCCGCCCGCTGCGCGACGAGCGCGCCTACGCCGTGAGTCTGGGCAAGGAGCTGGCCCGGATCGGGGTGAAGGGGGCGCGCTACGTCGTGGACACCTCGCGCAACGGTGCCGCCGCGCCGATCGCCGGCGACGTCATCAACCCCACCTGGGCGCGGCTCGGGCCGGCCCCGAAGCGCCGCTTCCAGGGCGCCCTCGACGCCACCTTGTGGATCAAGCACCCCGGGGAGTCCGACGGCGCCGTCAACGGCGGCAACGCCGCGGGGCAGTGGTGCGACCTGCTCGCCGACCGGCTCTCCGGGCGGGCGGAGTCGCCCGGCTGCTGAGCCGGGCAGCGGCGATCCGGACCCGGTGCCGGACGCCCGCGACCCGGGCGTAGGTTGTCCCCTCGTGCCTGGCCTGAAGTCCCTCGTCGCCGACACCCGGCCGCTGCAGAACCCGCACTTCCGGCGGCTGTGGCTGGCCAACATCATCACGGTGATCGGCGCCCAGCTGACGGTCGTGGCGGTGCCGGCCCAGATCTACGCCGACACCGGCTCCTCGGCGTACGTCGGGCTGACCGGGCTGTTCGGCCTGGTGCCGCTGGTCGTCTTCGGGCTGTACGGCGGGGCGCTGGCCGACGCCTTCGACCGGCGCACGATCCTCATCGTGACCACGATCGGGCTGATCGGGACCAGCGCGCTCTTCTGGCTCCAGGCGGCCGCGGGCTCGACCAACGTGTGGCTGCTGCTCAGCCTGTTCGCGGTGCAGCAGGCCTTCTTCGCGGTCAACCAGCCGACCCGCAGCGCGGTGGTCCCGCGGCTGGTCTCGGCCGAGCTGCTGCCTGCGGCGAACTCGCTGAACATGACGGTGATGCAGGCCGGGGCGATCGCCGGCCCGCTGGTGGCGGGCGTGCTGATCCCGGTGCTGGGCTTCGAGTGGCTCTACCTGATCGACACCTTCACGCTGCTGGCCACCCTCGGCGCGGTGCTCAAGCTGCCCCGTCTGCCGATGGCCGGCGTCACCGGCACCCCGGGGCTGCGCTCGGTGCTGGAGGGGCTGGGCTACCTGCGCCACCACCCGGTGCTGCTGATGTCGTTCGTCGTCGACGTCATCGCGATGCTCTTCGGCATGCCCCGGGCGCTGTTCCCCGAGATCGCCCACGTCGACTTCGGCGGGCCCGAGGACGGCGGGCTGATCTTCGCGCTGCTCTTCGCCGCGATCCCGGCCGGCGCCGTGATCGGCGGCGTCTTCAGCGGCTGGGTCTCCCGGGTGCACCGCCAGGGCCTCGCGGTGATCGTGTGCATCCTGGTCTGGGGCGTGGCGATGACCGGGTTCGGCATCGCGGTCGGGCTGGCCCGGCACGCCTCCACGCTGATGCTGTCGGTGGCGCTGGTGATGCTGGTGATCGGCGGCGCGGCCGACATGGCCTCGGCGGCGTTCCGCACCAGCATGCTCCAGAGCGCCGCGGCCGACGAGGTCCGCGGCCGCCTGCAGGGCGTCTTCATCGTGATCGTCGCCGGCGGGCCGCGGCTGGCCGACGTCGCGCACGGCGCCGCGGCGGCCTCGGTCGGCGCGGCGGCCGCGGCGGCGGGCGGCGGAGTGCTCGTGGTGGTCGGCACGGTGGTCGCGGCGCTCGCCGTACCGTCGTTCGTGCGCTACCGCGTGACCCGCACCGCATCCGGGGTCTGAGCGGGGGGTGAGGATGTCGGGTCCGGGGGCCCGGCTTCGTAGGATCCGCCGGTGACCGCTACCGACGACCGCACGCCCTCCGCGAGCGTCCCTGGCATCGACCCCGACGACCTGGCCACCGCCGTGCGGGTGCTGAACCAGCTGCACGAGCTGCCCGACGACCACCCGGACATCCGCACGGTCAAGCACGCCGCGTCGCACATGTACAAGGCCCTCAAGCGCGAGCGGCGTACCCGCAAGCGCGAGGCCGAGCTCGCCCACGACCGGGCGGTCACCGAGGCCACCGCCACCGGCTCCGCGATGCGCATCGACGACGAGACCGCCGGGATCCCGCTGGTCTCCACCACCCAGGGCGCGTTCGCCGGGGAGCTGATCAACCCGCGCGGCTGCTACATCTGCAAGAACGACTACACCCTGGTCGACGCGTTCTACCACTGGCTGTGCCCCTCCTGCGCGGCGATGAGCCACGAGAAGCGCGACCAGCACGCCGACCTGCGCGGCAAGCGGGCGCTGCTCACCGGCGGTCGCGCCAAGATCGGGATGTACATCGCGCTGCGGCTGCTGCGCGACGGCGCGCACACCACGATCACCACCCGCTTCCCCAAGGACGCCGTACGCCGCTTCGCCGCGATGGAGGACTCCGCGGACTGGCTGCACCGTCTCAAGGTCGTCGGCATCGACCTGCGCGACCCGACCCAGGTGGTCTCGCTGGCCGACGACGTGGCCGCGGCCGGGCCGCTGGACATCCTGATCAACAACGCCTGCCAGACCGTGCGCCGCTCCCCGGGCGCCTACTCCCAGCTGGTCGAGATGGAGTCCGCGCCGCTGCCCGAGGGCATCGAGCTGCCGGCGATGGTCACCTTCGACCGGGTCAGCGACGCCCACCCGGCGATGATCACCGGCGCGCTGCGCGAGCACGCGGTGGCGCACGACGAGACCGGGACCCTCGCCGCGTCCCGGACCGCCGCCGACCTGACCGCCCTCGCGCTCACCGCCGGCTCGGCGTCCCTGGAGCGTCACCTCGACGGCACCGCCGTGGACGCCGGCGGCCTGCTGCCGGACCTGCAGTCCACCAACTCCTGGACCAAGGGCGTGGACCAGGTCGACCCGCTGGAGCTGCTCGAGGTGCAGCTGTGCAACCAGACCGCGCCGTTCATCCTGGTCTCCCGGCTGCGACCGGCGATGCGCGAGGCGGTGCGCCGCGGCGCGCGCCGGGCGTACGTCGTGAACGTCTCCGCGATGGAGGGGCAGTTCTCGCGGCGCTACAAGGGCCACGGGCACCCGCACACCAACATGAGCAAGGCCGCGCTCAACATGCTCACCCGCACCTCGGCCGGGGAGATGTTCGAGACCGACAAGATCCTGATGACCGCCGTCGACACCGGTTGGATCACCGACGAGCGCCCGCACCAGGAGAAGCTGCGGATCGCCGCCGAGGGCTGGCACGCCCCCCTCGACCTCGTCGACGGCGCCGCCCGGGTCTACGACCCGATCGTCCAGGGCGAAGCCGGCGTGGACCTGTACGGCCACTTCCTGAAGGACTACGTCCCTAGTCCCTGGTGAGGGGTGGCCGCCGGGGGGCGTGCTTTTCTCAGCAATTGCTGGGAAAAGCACCTCCCGCGCCCCGAAACAGGTGCTTTTCCCAGCAATTGCGCCGTTATGTGCGCAACCCCAGCAGCCCCCGCACGTACTCCGCCTGGCCGCGGCGGCCGCGCACTGCGGGGCCCCGGGCCGCGCGCAACTCAGCAATTGCTGGGAGAACTACCTGCCGCGCCCCGAAACAGGTGCTTTTCCCAGCAATTGCGCGGTTATGTGCGCAACCCCAGCAGCCCCCGCACGTACTCCGCCTGCCCCACGTGACGGATGTCGTCGTCGAGGACGCTCACCAGCCGCACGCCGAGGGTGACCGGCGGGTCCCAGCGGGTGTCGACGACGCGGTCGAGGTCGTCCTCGCCGATCGTGTCCAGGAACGCCAGGGTCTGCTCGTGCACCGCGGTGAGGTACGCCGCGAGCCGGTCGGCGTCGATGCAGACCGCGTCCACCTGGTCGCGGGTGTGGCCGAAGCCGGTGTCGTCGGGGTCCAGCGGCAGGTCGAAGCGGCTCACGAAGTCCTGCTCGGTCCACACCTGCGGGCGCCCGGCCACGTCGGCCACCTGGACGTCCTGCACGCGGGTGAGGTGCCAGACCAGCCAGCCGATCGGGTTGGCATCGGGGGCCGGACGCTGGGACAGCTGGTCGACCGACAGTCCGGCGACGACCGACGTACCGCTCTCGAGGACGCGTCCGAAGCCGTCGGACAACAGCTGCGCGGGAGTCATGCCCCGACGCTACGGTCGCGAGGCGAAACGGGGTACCCCCCGCACATGAGCAATCTCGGATACACCCTCATGACCGAGCAGAGCGGCCCGCGCGAGCTGGTGGGGTACGCCGTGGACGCCGAGCGGGTCGGCTTCGACTTCGCCGTCTCCAGCGACCACTACTCGCCCTGGCTCACCGAGCAGGGGCACGCGCCGTACGCCTGGACGCTGCTGGGCGCGGTGGCCCAGGCGACCGAGCGGATGGAGCTGATGACCTACGTGACCTGCCCGACGATGCGCTACCACCCGGCGGTGGTGGCGCAGAAGTCCGCGACGCTCCAGCTGCTCGCGGAGGGGCGCTTCACCCTCGGCCTGGGCAGCGGGGAGAACCTCAACGAGCACGTCGTCGGCGCCGGCTGGCCCACGATCGGGGTGCGCCAGCGGATGCTCGCTGAGGCGGTCGAGGTGATCCGCGCGCTGCACACCGGCGACCTCGTCGACTACCACGGTGAGCACTTCCAGGTGGACTCCGCGCGCGTCTGGGACGTCCCGGACGAGGGCGTCGACCTGGCGATCGCGGTGTCCGGGGAGCGCTCGATCACCGAGCTCGCCCCGCTGGCCGACCACCTGGTCGGCGTGGCCCCCGAGGCCGAGCTGATCAACACCTGGAACGCCACCGACGGCGCACCCCAGATCGGCGCCGGCGCCCGTGCCATCGGCCAGATCCCGGTCTGCTGGGGCCCCAGCGCCGAGGAGGCCACCGCCTACGCCCACGAGCAGTTCCGCTGGTTCGCGGGCGGCTGGCAGGTCAACGCCGACCTGCCCACGCCGTACGGCTTCTCCGGCGCGACCAAGTTCGTGCGCCCCGAGGACGTCGCCGAGCAGATCCCCTGCGGCCCGGACCTCGACGCGATCGTGGAGGCGGTCGGCGCCTACTGGGAGGCGGGGTTCACCGACGTCGCGCTGGTGCAGGTCGGCGACCGCTGGCAGCAGCAGTTCCTCGACGAGGTCGCCGCCCCGCTGCTGGACAAGCTGCGCGCCGCGGCGCCCTGAGCGGGCCCCTGCCACATGTAACGCGGGGTTGTTGTCGCTCCACACGCCGTATGCGACGGGTGCAGCGACAATAACCCCGCGTTACAGCTCGCGGGCCGCGCGCCACTCCTCCGCCAGCACCGCGTAGCCGAACGAGTCCAGCCACCCGAGCTCGCGGTGCAGGGACTCACCCACGGCGTGGCTCTCGCGGCGCATGCCGACGCGCTCCATCAGCCGCCACGAGGCGGTGTTGTCGGCGAAGCACTGGGCGGTGACCCGGCGCAGCCCCAGGGTGGTGAAGCAGGCCTCCAGCAGCGCCCGGACAGCCTCGGTGGCGAGCCCGCGGCCGGCGTACGCCGGGTCGAGGACCCACCCGAGCTCGGCCTCGCTGGCCCGGGCGGCGCCGGCGACCTCGGCCTGCGCCCACCCGTCGCCGACCCACAGCATCAGGTCCCCGATCACGGGGCCGCGGCCCGGCCCGCCGTCCGTCCCGAGCTCGACGACCAGCGTGCGCGCCAGCCGCGCCGGCTCGGCGAAGCTCACGGCGTACGACGCCGGGTCCCCCGGGGCGCTGGTGAGCCACTGCGCGACCTCCGGCAGCGCTCGGATCCGGTACGTCGCGTCGGCGTCGTCCACCCGCGCCGGGCGCAGCAGCAGCCGCTCGGTGCGCACCGGCCAGGCGACCGCGCCGAGCGCGCCACCCCCGTCGAGCGGGCCGCTCATCCCTCGCCCTCCGGGCGCAGCCGCTCCAGGCGCTGGGCGAGCAGGTCGGCGCGGTGCGCGTTGCCCTCGAGGCGGACGTAGCGCTCGCCGTACACCGCGAGCAGCGCGTCGTCGAGGCGGCGTACGGCGCCCGGCGGGTAGCGGTACTCCATCCGGGCGTTGAGGTCCCACGCCAGCGCCGGGCGGATCACCTCGCCGAGCTCGTCGAGGGAGGTGATGTCGAGCTCGCGCAGCAGCCCGGAGATCCAGGCGTAGTGGTCGCTGCGCGACCAGCCCGCGTCGTGGTACTGCCCGGCCAGGAACGCCGCGAGCTCGCGCGCGTCGATGCCGCTGCCGCTCGGCTCGTCGGGCTCGTGGCCGACCCGGTCCGGGGTCGGGTCCTGCGAGGAGCCGCGCAGCCGCTCGCGGATCGTGGAGAACTCCTGGTCGGCGAGCTCCAGCAGCCCCGCGGCGAGGGTGAAGCGGCGGTCGAAGTCGCGGGCGTGCTCCTCGGGGATCGTGCCCTTGTAGCGGATGTCGTGCTCGAACTCCGCCCAGGCGTGCTGCAGCACCGTGCGGATCTGGATCTGCGCGACGCGCGCGTGCAGCGGGGCGAGGTCCTGCTGCTCGAGGCGCGCCGGGTCGAGCTCGACGAGCAGGTGCCGGCTGGCGTAGCCGAAGCGCCCCTCGGCCGCGGTCTCGCTGCCCATGTCGCGGTCGTCGAGCACCGTCACCTGGCTGGCCAGCAGGTCCGCGACCGCGGCGACGTCGCTGTGCACGTAGGTCACCACGCGCACCCCCACCTGGTCGGTGATGTCGCGCAGCGGGTCGGGGTAGAGCAGCTCGCCGTCGCGGGTGCGGGTCGCCTTCTCCGCGAAGCTCGCGACCGACTTGGTGCGCCCGGTGACGGTCAGGTAGTTGATGCCGGCCTCGTCGAGCACCCGGGTCACCAGGTCGACGGCCAGCGCACCGCCGCGGGACAGCTCGGGGTGGCGCAGCGCGTACTCGCGCACCGCCTCGGCCACCGTGTCCTCGCCGCCGTCGGCGGGCCCGGGACGCCGCGGGGACAGGTCGGCGGGCAGCGTCGGGGTGACGATGTAGCCGTCCTCCCACGACGAGCCGCCGTCGTCGCCGTACGTCGTGAGCCGCTCGGGTGCTCGGTGGGAGAGCAGCGCGACGTAGGCGCACACCACCGCGTCGACCTGGTCCTCGACCACGCGCAGCTCGCTCTTGCGGGTCGCGGACTCCGCGGCCCGCCGCAACGCCGCCCACGCGGGCCCGGCCACGAGCAGCGGCGGCTCGGCCGCCGCGAGGCCCTCGAGCAGGCCCATCAGCACCAGCAGCTCGGCGCGCATCGAGGCCGGGTCGCGGCCCTTCTTGTCCTTGTACTTCAGCGTGCGCCCGAGACGGAAGAGGGCCACGGTGGCCGGGTGCGGGTAGACCTCGATCGCGCGCCGGCTGCGCCCCGAGCGCGGGTTGACGTCCAGCCCGAGGCGCGCGGCCAGGCGCTGGGCGCGGCTGCCGTCGCGGAAGTCGGGCTTGGCGGTGTTCGAGGGGTGCGCGCCGGCCTCGAACCGGGCGAAGTCGCGGTTCAGCGCCGCCTCCGCCGGACGGTTGCCGGAGGCGTTGCGCACCAGGATCGGGGCGTCGAAGGCGACCACGCAGGGCCCGGCGACGTACGGGTCCAGCTCGGCGACGAGCTCGTCGTCGCTGGTGACCGCGGCGACGTGCACGAGGCGACCGCCCGCATCGAGCACGGCGATCCCCGTGGGCCGCTGGAGGCCCCAGGCCAGATCCACGCCGACGAGGTGGAGATCGGGTTGCATGGGATCAGCCTGCCGCATCGCGCCCGGCGCGCGCCCGGACGGGGGCAGCCGGACTCAACGCCGTAGGCTCTGCGGGCTAACGGCTCGCGGTACGGGTACCGCTTCATCAGCGATCCCTGAGGATCCGCGTCCGCGACCACCAGTGTCGAGCACCCCTGGAGCCCCCCACGATGACCACCACCACGCACGTGCAGCCGTCCCGCATCGGACCCGCCGCCCACCTGACCGCCGACGACGTCGAGGCGCTCGGGCGCGAGATCACGCAGATCCGCCAGGAGGTGCTGGACTCCCGCGGCGCCCGCGACGCGGCGTACATCCGGCGAGTGATCGCGGCGCAGCGTGCGTTGGAGCTCTCCGGGCGCGCCGTGCTGGTGCTCGCCAGCAACCGCCGCGGCGGCTGGGTGCTGGGTACGGCGATGCTCGGCGTCGCCAAGAGCCTGGAGAACATGGAGATCGGCCACAACGTCCTGCACGGGCAGTGGGACTGGATGCGCGACCCGAAGATCCACTCGACGACCTGGGACTGGGACCACGCCTCGCCGCCCGCGCAGTGGAAGCGCGCCCACAACGAGACCCACCACACCTACACGAACATCCTCGGCAAGGACAACGACCTCGGCTACGGGATCATGCGGGTCGACGAGGCCCAGCCCTGGAACCCCCGCTACCTCGTGCAGCCGCTGTGGAACGCGATCAACGCGCTGATCTTCGAGTACGGCATCGCGATGTACGACCTCGACTTCGGCGACTCGCTGCGCAACAAGACCGGGTTCAGCGCGGAGAAGAAGGCGGAGATCCGCACCACCCTGCGCAAGATCGGCAAGCAGGTCACCAAGGACTACGTCGTGCTGCCGGCGCTCTCGGGACGCCACTGGCGCGCCACGCTGACCGCGACCGTGACGGCCAACGTGCTGCGCAACGTCTGGTCGCACTCGGTGATCATGTGCGGGCACTTCCCCGAAGGCGTCGAGGCCTTCGAGCTCGACCAGCTCGACCCGGACGAGACCCGCGGCGAGTGGTACCTGCGCCAGATGCTCGGCTCGGCGAACATCTCCGGCCCGCCGCTGGTGCACCTGATGACCGGGAACCTCTCCCACCAGATCGAGCACCACGTCTTCCCCGACCTGCCGAGCAACCGCTACGCCGAGATCGCCCCGCGGATGCGCGAGCTCTTCGAGCGCTACGGCCTGAGCTACAACGTGCGCCCGCTGCCCCAGCAGGTGGCCAGCGCGTGGCACAAGGTCGTGCGGCTCTCCCTGCCCAACGGCTGGCTGGCGCACACCAACCGGCACAACTGGCGCAGCCAGCTGCGCCAGCTGCGCCGCAGCGACCCGCCGGCCCCCTCCCCGATCTGAGGCGTGACACAGGTCATATCCATGGGTCAAGGTGGGCACTCGATCAACCCCACCTCCCAAGGAGATGAGCTGTGAGCGCATCACGAGGTCGCGCGGCGATCGCCGCATCGGCCGTTCTCGGTGTCGGACTCGCCCTGCTCGGACCGGCCGCCCCGGGCCAGGGCAGCACACCCGACCAGAGCGGTCCTGCCGTGCACGAGCGGGTCCACGTCGCCAAGCCCAAGCCCGGCAAGCACGCGCCTCCGCCGCGGCTCACCGACAGCGAGAAGCTGCGCAAGGCGGTGAAGACCCCGCGCATCGTCAACCACCTGCGCCAGCTCCAGGCCGCCGCCGACCGGTACGGCGACCGCGCGGCCGGCCACGAGGGCTACAACGCCGCCTCGCGCTACGTGGAGTCCCGGCTGCGGGCGGCCGGCTACTCCCCGCGCCGGCAGTACTTCGACTTCGTCTACACCCGCGTCAACGCCAACACCCTCACCGTCGGCGGGGAGGCGATCGCCAACGAGGTGCTCACCGGCTCACCGAGCACGCCCGCGGGCGGCGTCACCGCCAACCTGGTCGCGCCGGCAGCCCCGCAGGGCTGTGACGCCGCGGCGTGGCAGGGCGTGGACGTCACCGGCCAGATCGCCCTGGTCAACCGCGGCACCTGCAGCTTCCAGATCAAGTCCGAGGTCGCCAAGGCCGCCGGCGCCGCGGCCGTGGTGATCTGGAACAACGCGCCCGGCCCGCTCAGCAACGCCACCCTCGGCGAGTCCACCCCGGCGCTCGCACCGACCACGGGGATCAGCCAGGAGGACGGCCAGGCGCTGCTCGCCGACCTGGCCGCGGGACCCGTCGAGGCGACCGTCGACCTCGACGTCACCGTGGAGGAGCGCCGCACCTGGAACGTCATCGCCGAGACCCGCCGCGGCCGCGCCGACGACGTGGTCATGGTGGGCTCGCACCTCGACGGCGTGCAGGACGCCGCCGCGATCAACGACAACGCCTCCGGCAGCGCGACCCTGCTCGAGACCGCCATCCAGCTGAAGAAGATGGAGGGCCGGCTGCGCAACAAGGTCCGCTTCGCCTGGTGGGGCGCCGAGGAGCTCGGTCTGCTCGGCTCCACGCACTACGTGGACCAGCTGGTGGAGAACAACCCCGAGGCCCTCGACGACATCGCCGTCTATCTCAACTACGACATGGTGGCCTCGCCCAACTACATCATCGGCGTGTACGACGCCGATGAGTCCACCGAGGTGGCGAGCGCCCCGGTGCCCGCCGGCTCGATCGAGACCGAGCGGCTCTACCGGGCGTACTTCCGCTCGGTGAAGCAGCCGGTGGTCGACACCGCCTTCTCCGGTCGCTCCGACTACCAGGCGTTCATCGAGAACGGCGTCGCCGCCGGCGGACTGTTCAGCGGCGGTGACGGCACGAAGACCGCGCGGGAGGTGAGCCTCTTCGGCGGAACTGCCGGGATCACCTACGACCCGAACTACCACACGCCGGCGGACGACATCTCCAACATCTCGCGTCGCTCCCTCGGCATCATGTCCGACGCGATCGCGCACATGACGATCCGGCTGGGCCGCACCACGAAGGCGATCGACACCCCCGACGGCGCACTGCCGACGGGGCGCCGCAACGCCCCGCGCGCACCCGAGGGGGTACTGCTCCGCTGAGGGACGCCCCCTCTAGCGATCCTTCGCCGGTGCCGCGTCGCCTCCGGGCGGCGCGGCACCGTCGCGTCCGGCCTCCTGCTCGATGTGCTCGCGCAGCGCCCGCTCGGCGACCGCGAGCCCGGTGTCCAGGGCGGCCAGGTCCGCGGTGTCGAGGCGTTCGAGGAGCTCCAGGCGGGCGCGCAGCTGGAACGACGCGAGCTCCTCGAGCGCCTGCCGGCCGGCGGGTGTCGCGACCAGGTGCCGGCTGCGACGGTCCGGCGCCTCCTCGCGCACCAGCAGCCCGTGCTCGCCCAGGCGCCGGATCAACCCCGAGACCGTCGCCGCGGTGACGCCGAGCGCGTCGGCGACCTCGTGGGCGGTGATCGGCGCCCGGTGCACCGCCAGCAGCAGCACCTTCAGCTGCTGCAAGGACAGCTCGCTGGCCACCAGCGCGTCGAGGCGCAGCTCGGTCGCGAGCTCGTCGAGGGCGCCCAGATGGGCTGAGACCGAGGCCACCAGTGCCTCACGCACAGAATCCGGTGGCGTCACCGAGCGCTCCCTATGATGATTCAGGCGATCCTTAGCGTCGCCCTAATCAAATTCTGTACCCGATCTCGCCCGAACAGAACACAGGAGCGCCCCGGTGGGCCACCTCGCCTCATTCTCCCTGCGCAACCGCGCTTTCGTGGCCCTGGCCACCGTCCTCGTCGCGATCTTCGGCTTCCTGTCCCTGGGCTCGCTGAAGATGGAGCTGATCCCCAACCTGCAGTTCCCGGCCGTCGGCGTGGTCGTGCCGTACGCCGGTGCCTCGCCCGAGTCGGTCGAGCAGGAGGTCACGATCCCGGTCGAGGACGCCCTCGCCGGCGTCGACGACCTCGAGGAGATCTCCTCGACGTCCTCCTCCGGCTCCGCGCTGGTGCTCCTGACCCTCACCTACGGCACCGACCTGGACCGGGCGCAGCAGCAGGTGGAGTCGGCCGTCACCGGTCTCGACGCGCTGCCCGAGCAGGTCGAGCCGATCGTCTTCGCCGGCGACTTCGACCAGTTCCCGGTCGTGCAGCTCTCGGTGACCTCCGACGCCGACGCCGCCCGGCTCGCCAGCGACCTCGAGCGGGTCGTGATCCCCGAGCTCGAGGACGTCGAGGGCGTGCGCGAGGTGCAGCTGACCGGCGGACCGCAGGACCGGGTGGAGATCACCCCGCTGCCGGCCGCCGCCGCCCAGGGCGTCAACGCCGGCACCATCGCCGAGGCGCTCCGTGGCGCCTCCATGGTCCCCGCGGGCAGCCTCGACGCCGGCGACCAGAGCCTGTCGGTGCAGGTCGGCTCCACCCCCACCACGCTCGAGCAGCTGCGCGCCGTCCCGGTCGCGGTCGGCGAGGGCACCCAGCCGCTGGGCCGGGTCGCGAAGGTGCAGGTCGCCCAGGTGGCGCCCACGTCGTACGCGCGCACGAACGGCGAGCCGAGCCTGTCGCTCGCGATCACCAAGACCCCCGACGGCAACACCGTCGACATCTCCCACGAGGTCGCCGACCTGATGCCGGAGCTCGAGGAGTCCCTCGGGTCCGGCGCGGAGTTCACCGTCGCCTTCGACCAGGCGCCGTTCATCGAGAAGTCGGTCGAGGACCTCACCACCGAGGGCGGCCTGGGCCTGCTCTTCGCGGTGCTGGTGATCTTGCTGTTCCTGTTCTCGGTGCGCTCCACGATCGTCACCGCGATCTCGATCCCGCTGTCGCTGCTGATCACCCTGATCGGTCTGCAGCTGGGCGGCTACACCCTCAACATCCTCACCCTCGGCGCGCTCACGGTGGCGATCGGACGCGTCGTCGACGACTCGATCGTGGTGATCGAGAACATCAAGCGCCACCTGTCCTACGGCGAGGCCAAGGTCGCGGCGATCACCACCGCGGTCCGCGAGGTCGCCGGGGCGATCACCTCCTCGACCATCGCCACCGCCGCGGTGTTCTTGCCGATCGGCATCGTCGGCGGCCAGGTCGGCGAGCTGTTCCGGCCCTTCGCGGTCACCGTCGCGCTGGCGCTGATGGCCTCGCTGCTGGTCGCGCTGACGATCATCCCGGTGCTGGCCTACTGGTTCCTCAAGGAGAGCACCGGCCCGGTCGACGCCGAGGTGGTCGCCGCCGAGGCCGAGGCCAAGGAGGAGCGCAGCTGGCTGCGCCGCGCCTACGACCCGGCCGTGCAGTGGGTGCTGCGCAAGCCCTGGATCACCGTCGGCCTGGCCTTCGTCGTACTCCTGGGCACCCTGGCCCTCGCCCCGCTGCTCAAGACCAACTTCTTGGGCAGCAGCGGGCAGAACACGCTCTCGGTGACCCAGGAGCTCGAGCCGGGCGCCAGCCTGGCCCGCCAGGACGCCGCCGCGCGCGCCGTGGAGAAGGTCATCGGCGAGGTCGAGGAGGTGGAGACCCTCCAGGCCACCGTCGGCTCGGACCCCGCCACCGCCCTGTTCTCCGGTGGCAGCACGTCGTTCGCGCTCACCCTCGACGAGGACGCCGACGCCGACGCGGTGGCCGACGAGCTCACCGAGCAGCTCGCGGACGCCGGCGGCGAGGTGACCGTCTCCGCCGGCGACGCCGGGTTCGCCTCCGCCCTCGAGGTCGTCGTCACCGCCACCGACCAGAGCGCGCTCACCGAGGCCGCCGAGCTGGTCACCGAGGAGCTGCGCACCGTCGACAGCATCGGCGTGGTCACCTCTGACGCCGCCGCGGCGCAGCCGATCCTGAGCGTGCAGGCCCGCGAGAGCGGCGAGGCGAGCGGCCTGACGTCCACGGTGCTCGGCCAGCTGCTCGCCGCCACGCTGTTCCAGCCGCCGGTCGCCCAGGTGAGCGTCGACGGTCAGCAGCTCGACGCCGTCGTGGTCTCCGGGCCCAAGCCGTCCTCGGTCGAGGAGCTCCAGCAGCTCCCGGTCGGCCCGGGCGGGGCCACGCTCGGCCAGGTCGCCGACGTCGAGGAGCGCCAGGTCGCCACCGCGATCACCCGCGCCGACGGCGAGCGCACGATCACCATCAGCGCGGAGCCCGACGCCGACGACCTCGGCGCGGTCACCTCCGACGTGCAGGCGCTCATCGACGACCTCGACCTGCCCGAAGGCACCGAGGTCTCGCTCGGCGGCGTCTCGGAGGACCAGGAGGAGGCCTTCGCCCAGCTCGGCCTCGCGCTGCTGGTCGCGATCGCCATCGTCTACCTGGTCATGGTCGCGACGTTCCGCTCGCTGGCCCAGCCGCTGATCCTGCTGGTCTCGGTGCCGTTCGCGGCCACCGGCGCGCTGCTGCTGCTGGTGATCACCGGCATCCCGCTCGGCGTCGCCTCGCTGATCGGCGCGCTGATGCTGATCGGCGTCGTGGTCACCAACGCGATCGTGCTGATCGACCTGGTCAACCAGTACCGGGAGCGGGGCGCCTCGATCACCGAGGCGCTGCGCGAGGGCGGCGGCAAGCGCGTGCGCCCGATCGTCATGACCGCGCTGGCCACGATCCTCGCGCTCACCCCGATGAGCCTGGGGCTGACCGGCGGCAGCGCCTTCATCAGCCAGCCGCTCGCCATCGTGGTGATCGGCGGCCTGCTGAGCTCGACGTTCCTCACCCTGCTGCTCGTCCCGGCGCTGTACCTGCTGGTCGAGCGCCGCAAGGAGCGTCGGGCCGCGAAGCGGGCGGCCAAGCGCGCCCCTGCCCCCGCCGAGGAGCGCGACACCACCCCGGAGCCGGTGGGCTGACGCCCGCCCCCTCCCGCTTGTAACGCGGGGTTATTGACGCTGAACGCGCCGCATACGGCGTGTGAAGCGACGATAACCCCGCGTTACAGCTGTTTTCGGGGCCTCTCCTAGGGCATCACCGGCGCCTCGAACTCGAAGGTCATCCCGAGCAGCCAGAGCAGCAGGAGCACCACCGGCAGGTGGAAGAGGAACTGCAAGAACGTGAACCCGACCAGGTCGCGAGCGCGCAGGCCCAGCACCGCGAGCAGCGGCAGCATGAAGAACGGGTTGACCAGGTTGGGCAGCGCCTCGGCGGCGTTGTAGATCTGCACCGTCCAGCCGAGGTTCATCTCGACGTCGGTCGCCGACTGCATGACGTACGGCGCCTCGACCAGCCACTTGCCGCCGCCGGAGGGCACCAGCAGGCCCAGCAGCGCGGTGTAGAGGGCGATCACGACCGCGAAGGCGCCCCCGCCGCCGACCCCGGTGAACAGGTCGGCGAGGTGCTCGGAGACGGTCACGCCACCGCGGCCCTCGGCCCGGGTCAGGATCGCGGCCATCGCGGCGTACAGCGGGAACTGCACGAGCACCCCGGCCGTCGACGGCACCGCCTTGGAGGTCGCGTCGAGGAAGCGGCGCGGGGTGCCGTGCAGCACCAGGCCGAGCACCAAGAAGACCAGCAGGTAGCCGTTGAGGCTGCTCAGCACGGTCAGCAGCGGCAGGTCGATGAGCTGCCAGATGAGCCACAGCAGGGTCAGCGCGCCGATCAGGGCGGGCAGGATCCGCGAGTGCTCGAGCCACTCCCCGGGCCGGGTCCGCACCGGCGGCTCGGGCACCTCGTCGTCCAGGTCGACGCCGAGGTCGGCGGCGGTGCGCACCGCCTCGCCGCGCGGCGCCGAGGCCCACGCGACCGCGACGCTGAGGGCGATCAGGACCGCCGCCATCACCAGCGACTGCCAGGTGAGGATCGTGGTCCCGAAGTCGAGCACCCCGGTGATCTCGAGCAGCTCCGGTGGGAGCGAGGCCGGCGTGGCCTGCAGCTGCGCGGCCGAGGAGGACAGGCCGAGCGCCCACACCGCGCCGAGCCCGAGGTACGCCGCGGCGCCGAGCGCCCGGTAGTCGGCGCGCAGGTCGCTTCGCCGGGCGATCGCGCGCGCCAGCAGCCCGGAGAAGACCAGGCTGAGGCCCCAGTTGAGCATCGAGACCAGGCACGACAGCAACGCGACGAAGGCGACCGCCCCGCGCGGCGTCGAGGGCACCGTGGCGATCCGCTCGATCAGGCGCGCGACCGGCGGCGACGTCGCGACGATGTAGCCGGTCAGCACCACCATCGCCATCTGCAGGGTGAACGCGGTCAGGTCCCAGAACCCGCCACCGAACGCCTCGGCGACGACCCGGGGACTGGAGCCGTTGATGAACGCCGCCACGCTGACGACGACGACGCCGGCGAGGGCGAACACGTAGGCGTCGGGGAACCACTTCTCGGTCCACGCCGCGCTGAGCTGGGCGAAGCGCGCCAGCCCGCGCTCGCGCGAGCCGGCGTCGGGCTCTGGCCCACGCTCGGACGGGGCCTGGGGGGCGGCCTGCGACATGGCGGACTCCTTCGATCCACGGGGCAGGCAGGGTGCGCTGCCACGGGGACCCTGCCCACGGAGGCGGGGGTGGAATCCGGTCCCCCGCCCGATGTCACGCCCCGCCCCTAGACCCCCATCCGGTCCACCACGTGCTCGGCGATCGCGAGGCTGGAGGTGGCGGCGGGCGAGGGGGCGTTGCGCACGGTGGTGACCGCGTCGTCGCCGAGCACCCGGAAGTCGTCGAGCAGGCTGCCGTCGCGCTCCACCGCCTGCGCGCGCACGCCGGCCCCCGCGCGGACCACGTCGTCGGCGCCGATCTGCGGCACGTAGCGGCTCGCGACCCGCATGTAGGCACGCACCGAGAGGCTGCCGCGCAGCTCGCGCGCGCCGGTGCGCCAGTGGGTGGCCGCCAGCCGCCAGAACCCCGGCCAGGCGGCCAGCGCGCGGAGGTCCTCGAGCCGGGCGTCGCGGCGCCGGTACCCCTCGCGGGCCAGGGCCAGGACGGCGTTCGGGCCGACCTCGAGGCCGCCGCCGACCCGACGGGTGAAGTGCACGCCGAGGAACGGGTAGCGCGGGTCCGGGACCGGATAGACCATCCCGCGCACCAGGTCGGCCTTGGCCGGGCGCACGCTCATGTACTCCCCGCGGAACGGCACGATCCGCGGCCCGGCGCTGCCGTCGGCCCACTGCGAGACCCGGTCGGCGTACAGCCCGGCGCAGACCACCAGCCGGTCCACCCGCAGCGGCTCACGCGCGGTCGCGACCTCGACACCGCTCGCCGTACGCCGGATCCCGGTGACCTCGGTGCCGGTGCGCACCTCCCCGCCCGCGGCGCGCACGTCGTCGGCGTACGCCTGCGCGATCGCGACGTAGTCGGTGATCGCGGTCTGCGGGGAGTGCAGCGCGACCAGGCCGGCGGCGTGCGGCTCGACCTCGGTGATGCCGGCGCCCTCGACGCGGCGCAGGCCGGGGACCCCGTTCTGGGTCGCGGTCCGCTCGAGGGCGTCGAGACGACCGAGCTCGTCGCGCGCGACGGCGACCACCAGCTTGCCGCACTCCTCATAAGGGATCGCGCGCTCGGCGCAGTACTCGCGCAGCAGGCTCCGCCCGCGGGTGCACAGCTCGGCCTTGAGGCTGCCGGGGCGGTAGTAGATCCCGGCGTGGACGACGCCGGAGTTGTGCCCGGTCTGGTGCTGCGCGAGGCGGTCCTCCTTCTCCAGCACCACGACCCGGACGCCGGGGCGCCGCCGGGTGAGCTCGCGCGCGACGGCCAGCCCGACGATGCCGCCGCCCACGACGCCGATGCTCTGCCCGCTGCTGCGCTCCGTCATGGCGCGATCCTCGCGCACCCGCGGGCGGGCACGCGGGCGGGCACGCGGCAGCGGTCGGTCAGCTCAGCGCACGACGTCGTAGACGCCGAGGCGGATGCCGTTGGAGTACGTCGCGTGCTCGACCAGGTCGAGGCGGCCGTGGTGGTCGGCGTCGGAGGCGAAGAGCCGCTTGCCGGCGCCGAGCACGACGGGGAAGGTCAGCAGGTGGTAGCGGTCCACGAGCCCGGCGGCGGCGAGGCCCTGGGCGAGCGTGGCGCTGCCCTGCACGTGGATCGGGCCGCCCTCGCCGTCTTTGAGCGCCGCCACCTCCTCCAGCGAGCCGAGCACCGTCGCCGGCCCCCACGACAGGTCACGCAGGGTGGAGGACACGACGTACTTGGGCATCGCGTTGTACTCCGCGAACTCCGCCATCGTCGGCCACACCGGCGCGAACTCCTCGTAGGTCACCCGGCCCAGCAGCAGGGCGGAGGCCTCCTGCTGCTCGCGGCCCTTGATCTCGTAGGCCTCCTCCTGGAAGGGCACGTCGGCGAAGGTCCACCCGGCGCGGGGATGATCACCGCCACCGGGTGAGTCGATGACGCCGTCGAGACTGATGAACTCGGTCACCACCAGGGGGCGCATGCCTCATGCTGGCACGCATCGCGGCCGCGCGGGTCACCCGTTTTCGTGGATCTCCCCCTAGCTCCCCTCGCCAGGCGGCGGCTCGCGGTAGCCGCCGTCGCGCAGCCCGGCCTCGATCTCGAAGCGGTTGCGCGCCCCGGGTCGTCGCGCCTCCTCGAGCAGGTAGCGCAGCGCGAACCCGATCCCGTGGCGCGCCCACTGATCGGCGTGCACCGCCTCGTGGCGCAGCACCCCTCGACCCGGGCGAGGATGGCCGGTGAGGTAGACCCCGCCGTACGTCGTGCCGCCGCGGGCGAACCCGCCGCGCATCCCCGCGCACACGAACAGCCCCGCCTCCTCGTCGTACGCCGGGCGCCCGCCCCAGCACCGCGCCCAGGCGAGTGCGACCGCGGTCACCACCGCGGACTGCCACGAGCCTCGTGTCACCCGCCGCCACCTCCCCTCGCCTGCCATGACGCCATCGTGCCGCGGGGGATGAGGGCCGCAGCCGGGTAGTCCGCCACACAGGGGTCGTGATCACGCCGATCCACGACCCCTGTGTGGCGGACTACCGCGAGGTCGCCGCGTGCAACCGCGCCGCCTGCCGGGTCAGGTGGTCGCGCTCGGCCACGCTGCTCGCCCGCCGGGCCGCCTCGACGTAGAGGCTCGCCGCGGTGACCGGGTCGCCGTCGCGCTCGTGCAGGTACGCCGCCACCGCGGCGTACCGCGGGAGGCCCGGGTCGAGCTCGCCCAGCGCCGCCAGCCCGGCGCGTGGGCCGTCGGCCTCCCCGACCGCGACCGCCCGGTTGAGCCGAGCGACCGGGTTGGCGCTCAGCCGGACGAGCTCGTCGTACCACTCCACGATCTGCACCCAGTCGGTCTCCTCAGCGCGTGCGGCGTCCGCGTGGAGCGCCGCGATCGCCGCCTGGGCCTGGTACTCGCCCAGCCGGTCCCGCGCGAGCGCGCGCTGCAGGATGTCGACGCCCTCGGCGATCAGGCCGGTGTCCCAGCGGCTGCGGTCCTGCTCGGCGAGCGGCACCAGCGCGCCGTCCGGGCCGGTGCGGGCCGAGCGCCGGGCATGGTGCAGCAGCATCAGCGCGAGCAGGCCCGCGACCTCCTCGTGCTCGATGCCGGCGGCGAGCCGACGGGTCAGCCGGATCGCCTCGGCAGCCAGGTCGACGTCGCCGGAGTAACCCTCGTTGAAGACCAGGTAGAGCACCCGCAGCACCGTGGCGACGTCGCCGGGGCGGTCGAACCGCTCCCCGGAGAGGGTGCGCTTGGCGCGGCTGATGCGCTGGGCCATGGTCGCCTCCGGCACCAGGTAGGCCTGCGCGATCTGCCGGGTGGTGAGGCCGCCGACGGCGCGCAGCGTGAGGGCGACCGCCGAGGCCGGGGTGAGCGAGGGGTGCGCGCACAGGAAGTACAGCCACAACGTGTCGTCCACCGACCCCGCGGGTCCCGGAGCGGGTTCCCGGACCGCCCGCTCCTCCCGGTGCCGGCGCGCGGAGCCGGCCCGGGCGGCGTCGAGGAACCGCCGCCACGCGACGCCGACCAGCCAGGCCGCCGGGTCCCGGGGCGGATCGTCCGGCCAGGCTCGGAGCGCGTCGACCAGCGCGTCCTGGACGGCGTCCTCGGCGGCCGCGAAGTCGGCGCCGCGGCGGACCAGGACCCCGATCACGGTCGGGGTCAACCGCCGCAGGAGAGCCGGGTCGACCGCGGCGCCCATCGGTGGCTCACTCGGTGACGGTGGGCGGGGCGTTCAGGAACGGACGCACCTCGAGCCACTCGTGGATCGGCTTCCCGCCAGGACCGGGCGCCGCGGACAGCTCGGCGGCCAGCTCGTAGGCACGGTCCTGGCTCTCGACATCGATCACCATCCAGCCGGCGATCAGGTCCTTCGTCTCCGCGAACGGCCCGTCGGTGAGGGGCGGGCGCCCCTCCCCGTCGTACCGCACGAAGGTCCCCTCGGGCGCCAGCGCCTGGCCGTCGACGTACTCCCCGGTGCCCTCGAGGCGGGCGGCGAAGTCGGACATGTACTGCAGGTGGTCGGTGATCTCCTGCAGGGTCCACTGGTCCATGGGCACGTCGTTGACCCCGACGGGGGCGCCTCGGTAGTGCTTGAGCAGCAGGTACTTGGTCATCGTGTCCTCCTCGTCCGTACGACCCAGTGTGGCCGTCTCATCCGGGGGACGAAGCCGGTCGCGGCTTCTCGACATGGCCGCCGCGACGGGTCCGGCGATGAGTCCGGCGATGAGTCCGGGGCCGGACCGAGGTCTAGGACTGCACCCCATCCCGAGGAGCAGCCGTGACCCAGCAGGTGCGAGTGCACAACTTCTGCGTGTCGAGCGACGGGTACGCCGCCGGGGCGGGCCAGAGCCTGGAGCGGCCGTTCGGCCACGCCGACCCCGCGCAGCTGGTCTCCTGGGCCGGCGCGACCGCGAGCTGGCCGAACCGCGCCGATCCTGGTGGCAGCCGCGGGCTGGACGACTACCTGGTGCGCGACTTCCACCGCAACATCGGCGCCGAGATCATGGGGCGCAACAAGTTCGGCCCGCAGCGCGGCCCGTGGACCGACCTCGATTGGCAGGGCTGGTGGGGCGAGGAGCCGCCGTTCCACACGCCGGTCTTCGTGATGACCCACCACGAGCGGCCGTCGTTCAGCCTGTCCGACACGACCTTCCACTTCGTGAGCGGGACGCCGGCCGATGTGCTGGACCAGGCGTTCGCGGCCGCCGACGGCAAGGACGTCCGGCTCGGCGGCGGCGCCGACACGGTCCGGCAGTTCCTGGACGCCGACCTCGTCGACACGCTGCACGTCGCCGTCGCCCCGGTGGAGCTCGGCGCCGGCTCGCGGCTGTGGGAGACCCCCGAGGACCTGCTCGACCGCTTCCATCGCGACGTCGTTCGCAGCCCCTCGGGGGACGTGGTGCATCACCTGTTCTGGCGGCGCTGAGCCCGATGTAACGCGGGGTTATCGTCGCTGCACACGCCGTAGGCGACGTGTGCAGCGTCAATAACCCCGCGTTACATAGGGTCAGCCGGTCAGCCCCCACCCCGCCTCAGCAGGTCTCCACCGGCGTCGCCTCGGTGATCCGGTACTCCGAGCGGGCGTCGAGGAGCAGCGGGATCAGCGGCTGGTCCTCCTGAGCCATCGTCACGTAGGCGCCCTGGGCGTTGTTGCTCCAGGTGATGCCGTGCAGGCGCAGGGTCGGGGCGATGGCCTGGCGCTGCTCGGTGCTGAGCTGGTAGCCGCACATCGGCTCGGGCTCGACCTCGGAGTCCTCGGTGGGCAGGACGTTGTCCTGGCCGGCGAAGTAGACGACGCCGCTGCGGGTGGCACCCTCCTCGGTCACCCGCTCGGCCGCCGCGGCGGTCTCCCGGGTCAGGGTGTCGCGGTTCTCCAGGGTGAAGTACGCGCTCCCGACGGCACTGAGGTAGTTGACCTCGACCCGGCGCCGGTTCAGGAGGGACTCGTCGGCCTCCTCCTCGGGGTTCAGCGCGTTGCTGGCGGTCTCGCTCAGCATGCCGACGACGTGCTGCAGCCCGGCGTAGTTGCGCAGGATCCGGCCCTGCTCGTCACCGGCGACCTGGCGGAACGGCTCGCCGTCCTTGACGAAGATGCCGTACTCCCCGGCGGTGTAGCCGGACGCCTCCACCTGCCCGCCGGCGTAGTCCTCGCTCATCAGCCGGGCGAGGTCGTGGATGGTCTGATCGGTCTGGCGGTTGCGCGGCCACAGCTGGAGCAGGTCGGTGCGGTAGTAGGGGTTCGCGCCGTACTCGTGCAGGTCGTTGAGCACGTCCGGCTTCCAGTCGCGGATCACCTTGACCACCGCGCGCGCCTCCGGCGACTGCAGCGCCATGTAGTCACGGTTGACGTCGAGGTCCTGGGCGTTCTCGCGGGTGTTGGCGACCCAGCCGTCGGGGTTGAGGTTGATGAAGAGCACCGTGGTGTCGCGCAGCAGTCGGCGCCACGCGGGGTCGGTGGTCGTCGACATGTCCCGGGCCAGCCGCATGCACGCCTCGCGCCCGGAGTTCTCGTCGCCGTGGACCGAGCAGGTGTACATCAGCACCGAGCCGTCGGCGGCCTCCGACAGCGTCGCGGGCGCCGGGTCGCCGACCGCGACGAGCTGGAGCGGCCGACCCTCGACGCTGCGGCCGACCCGGGTCACCCGCACCCGGTCGCTGCTGCGGTCCAGCTGGCGCCAGAACCGCCGGGACTCGGGGAACGTCGTCCAGCGCGCGCCGTTCGACACCTCGAACGGCGTACGCAGGGTGGCCGGCGCCGCCTGCAGGGTCTCCGGCATGTCGGAGCCGCCGCCGGGGCTGGCCTGGCCGGGCGCCGGGCTGGCGCCCCACAGGCCCGCGGCCGCCGCGGCGGAGGCGGTGAGCGCGGCGATCGCCGCGCCGAACCGGCGTCCGGGGCGACGAGATCGCGGTCGTGCGGATGAGGACGAGAGCTGGGGGGACATGGCGCTCCTCGAGAACGCGCCGCGCCCGGTCCATGCTGTCTGCCCGAGTCGCAGCGGATGGATGGTTGGCCACTCACGATCCTGCTCCGCGCCCTCCCTGGCAATGGCCCGCGAGGGTGAGCGCGTGGTGCATGCTCCTCCCCTCACCCCACGACGACCGGAGGACCCCGTGCCGAGCGACCGCAGCTCCTTCCGGCTCGACGGCTCCCCCTCCGGGGAGGCTCTCGTGCCCCGCGACGGGTACGGCGCGTGCGAGCTGCACATCGCTGAGGGCACGGGCCTGGTCTTCGAGGCCGGGGCCTGAGCCTCCTGGCAACTGCGTGTCCTGGGCGTGGGCGGGTACCCGCTCACGACACCCGAAGGGCGGTGACCATGAACGACACCGACAGCGGTGCGACGGCACCGGGCGAGGAACCGGTCACGGAGACCACTCGCCACGAGGAACGGGCCGAGATCGGCACCGAGACCCACGAGGCCGGCCGGATCCGGGTCCGCAAGCACGTGGAGGACGTCCCGGTCGAGCAGGTGGTCTCGCGCGAGGTGGAGCACGCGGACGCCTCCGAGCGGGTCCCTGCCGGCGAGCACGACAGCGGCGAGGTCGAGACCCTGCCCGACGGCTCGCTCTCGATCCCGGTCTTCGAGGAGGTCCTCGTGGTCACCAAGAAGCGGGTGGTCCGCGAGCGGATCATCGTGCGCAAGCAGACCGTGGTGGAGGAAGAGACGGTCGAGGCCCAGGTGCGCCGCGAGCACGTCACGATCGAGGCCGACGACGGGGTCGAGGTCGACTACCGCGACCGCGGCCCCTCCTAGGACGTGCCGCGACCGCTCGCGCCCCGAGGCGCGAGCGGTCGTGTGGGTCGGGGTGGACCGGGATCAGGGGCGCCCACGCCGGTCGTCGACGTCGCCCTCCACCTCGATGTGCTCCTTGCGGACCTCCTCGCTGACGGTCTCCTCCTCGACGCTCGTCTCCTTGCCGAGGCGTACCCGCTCGACCGGCTCGGTGGTCTTGCCGACCACGGGCCGCTCCTCGTTGAGGACCACCTCGTGCTCCTCCTCGGAGATCGCGGGGCCGTCGAGGGCATCGTCGAGGTTGTCGCCGGTGACCGGCTCGGACTCGACGACCGCCCGCTCCTTGGTGACGGGGACGGTGTGGGTCTCGGTCTCCGTCGTGACGTACTTGCGCAGTCGGACGCGGCCTGCCTCCTGCGAGGTCTTGCCGACGTTGAGACGCTCCTCCGAACGGGTCATCGCGTCGTCGGTGCTCGGTCCGGAGGTGTCGTGCCCGACGGGCGCGGTGCCCGTCGTCCCGGTCCCGGTCAGGCCGGGGTCGGCGTACCCGGTCCCGGCCGGCGGCGCCGGGTCGCCGGCGAGGTAGCCGGACCCGAGCCCGTAGTGGGCATAGAGACGCTCCTCCTCGCCCTCGGGTAGGTGCCCTCCGCCCTCGAGGTCGACCTGCGGGGCACCCTTGATCAGGTCCTTCTCGTACGGAAGGCGCAGGTTGGAGCCGTCGAGCTCGGCATCGGAGACCGGGACGAACGACTCCTTGGTGCCGAACAGCCCGGTGTTGACGGTGACGAACTCGGGGCGTCCGGTCGCGTCGTCCAGGAAGAGCTGACCCACCTTGCCGATCTTGGCTCCGCCGGCGCCGTATGCGGTGGCGCCGACGATGTGGGGTGCCTGGGACTCGTTGAGCATGCTGTGCTCCCTTCGGGGATGGTGCATGACATGTGCCGGTAGCCGGGCGTCGGTGTGGCATGCACCACACGCGCGGGTGATCTCGGGCCCGGTCGGGACCCGGCGCTCAGTGCTCGGCGCGGGACCAGGCCTCGGTCTGGGTGAGCCGGAAGAGGTAGGCCATCGCCGGCACCACGATCACCGCCGCGAGGCCGACCGCGACCAGCAGCGCCCGCAGCGTGGCCTCGGCCCCCGCGGCGTCGTCGATGGTGACCTCGTCGACGAGCAACCAGGGGTACTGCCCGACCCCCCAGCCGGAGACCACCGCCGCGACCGCGGCCAGGGCGGTCACCCGGGCGATCGCGAAGCGGCGTCGGAACACGAGGACCAGCGTGGCCAGACCGGCGAGCCCCGAGAGCACGATCAGCGGGGCCGCCTGGGTCTCCAGGCCGTCGGCGAGCGTCGGGGCGTCCCGCCGCAGCGGCACCAGGGCGGCGAAGACGACGGCGCCGGTCAGGATGCCCACGCCGAGGGTGCGGGTACGCAGCTGCTCGGCGAGCCGCGGGTGGCCGGCGCGGACGGCGTCGGCGCACAGGAAGCACCCGGCCAGGAACGCACACGTGCCCACCGCGATCACGCCGCCGAACAGCGAGGTCGGGTTGATCCAGGACCCGAACCGGTCCCCGGTGCCGTCCGCCGGCACCCGGCCCGAGGCGATCGCGCCGGCGACGGTGCCGAAGAAGAACGGCGTGATCAGCGAGGAGCCGGCGAACACGGCGCCGAACAGCCGCGCCTGGCCGATCGTGGCGGCGTACTTGCGGAACGCGAAGCTGGCCCCGCGCAGCACGATGCCCGCGAGCGCGAACAGCATCGGCAGGATCAGCGTGGACATCGCGGTGGCGAAGGACTCCGGGAACCCGGTCCACCACATCACCAGGACGTAGATCAGCCAGACGTGGTTGGCCTCCCAGACCGGGCCGATGCTGTGGTCCACGAGCGTGCGCAGCTCGGCGCCCCGGGCGGTCCCGCCGGCGGTGAGGTCGTAGAACCCCGAGCCGAAGTCGGCCCCGCCGAAGAGCGCGTAGGCGAGCACCCCGACGAAGAGCGCGGCAGCGACCGCGACCGCCAGGCTCACCGCCGCTCCCCTGCCGGGTCCCCGGTGCCCTCGCCGCTCGCGGCGAGGGCCGACTCGGGTCCGTACGGGCTGGGCAGCTCGACGTCGCCGGCGCGCCAGCGCCTGGCCATCGAGCGCAGCACGACGATCGCGCCGATCGTCATCCCGGTGTAGACCACGAGGGTCGCGGCGAGCAGCCACCACAGTCCGGGGTTGTCGCCGGCCGCGTCGGTGGTGCGCAGGAACCCCTGGACGACCCAGGGCTGGCGGCCCACCTCGGTGGCGATCCAGCCGGCCTCCATCGCGATGATCGCCAGCACCCCGGAGGCCGCGACGAAGCGCAGGAACCAGCGCTGCTCGACCAGGTCGCGCCCGCGCCACCGAGCGACCCAGTAGACGATCACCGCCAGCATCAGCAGCATCCCGATCCCGACCATCGTCTGGAACGCCCAGTGCGTGATGTTCACCGGCGGGCGGTCCTCGGGCGGGAAGCTGTCGAGCCCCTCGACCGGGGCGGTGAAGGAGCTGCGCGCGATGAGCGAGCCCAGGTAGGGGATGTCGATGGCCCAGCGCACGGTGCCGTCGATGAGGACGCCGCCGATCCGCAGCGGCGAGGGGCTCTCGGTCTCGGTGGCGAGCTCGAACGCCGCGAGCTTGGCCGGTTGTGCCTCGGCGATGCGGGCGCCGAGCAGGTGGCCGACGACCGGCTGGATCACCGCGGAGACGCTCGCGAACGCGAACGGCACGGTGAAGCCGAGGCGGTGCCGGGCGTCGCGGCGCCCGCGCAGCATGCCCACGGCGTACACGGCGGCGATCATGAAGCCGGTGACCATGTAGGCCGCGATCCACATGTGCAGGAACTGCCAGAACGCCGCGGAGCTGAACAGCACCGCCCACGGCTCGACGTTGGTGACCTGGCCGTCGACGACGTCGAAGCCGACCGGGACGTTCATCCACGCGTTGACCGCGATCACGCAGTAGGTGCCGACCACGCCGGTGATCGCCATCGGCACGATCATCAGCAGGTGCCGCTTGGGTGGCATCCGGTCCCAGCCGTAGAGGTAGATCCCCAAGAAGATCGCCTCGGTGAAGAACGCCAGGCCCTCGAAGGCGAACGGCAGTCCGAGCACGTCGCCGTACGGCCCCATCAGCCCGGGCCACAGCAGGCCCATCTCGAAGCTGAGGACGGTGCCGGAGACCGCGCCGATCGCGAAGAGCACCGCGGAGACCTTGCCCCACTTGCGCGCCAGCATCAGCGCGTCGGGGTCGTCGCGCCGGATCCCGATCAGGTGGATCGTGAAGATGATCGCCGGGAACGCGACCCCGAAGCAGGCCAGGATGATGTGCCAGCCCAGCGAGAACGCCATCTGCTGGCGGGCGGGGAGCAGCCCCGCGGGATCTGCCGCGAGGACCTGGGTGACGACGTCGGTGACCGGCACCTCATCGACGGTAGGCCGCGCCCCCGCGGCGCACCACCCCCGTGGCTACCAGGGCAGCGCGCCGGACTCGTCGTGCAGCGTCCCCGACGGCGCGTCCGCGCCGGCCATCACCAGGCGTACGACGACCCGGGCGCTCTCCTCGACCGGGCGGCCGCCGCCCATCGCCGCGGTCATGTCGGTGTCGGTGTAGCCGGGCTCGACCGCGGTGAAGGTGATGCCGGGCTCGGCCTTGGCGTACTGCACGGTGAGCATGGTCGCGGCCGCCTTGGAGGCGGCGTACAGCGGGTTGACCAGGCCGTGCTCGGGGCGTTCGGGGTTGGTCACCGCCCAGAACGAGCCCATGCTGCTGGACACGGTGACCACCACCGGCTCCTCGGCGGCCCGCAGCAGCGGGAGCGCCGCCTGGGTGACCCGGACGACGCCGACGGCGTTGGTGTCGAAGACCTGCAGCGCGGAGGGGCCGTCCACGGGCCGGTCGCCGAGGACGCCGGCGTTGTTGACCAGCACGTCGAGCCGGCCCTCCTCGGCGGTGATCGTGGCCAGCGCCGCGGCGACCGAGGCGTCGTCGGTGACGTCGAGGTGGACGAACCGGGCGCCCAGCTCGGTCGCCGCCTTCTCGCCGCGCTCGGCGTCGCGCGCCCCGACGTACACGTGGTGGCCGAGGTCGACCAGCTGCCGGGCGGTCTCGAAGCCGATCCCCTTGTTGGCGCCGGTGATCAGGGTGACGGTCATGGTGGGTCCTCTCGTGGTGGATCCCGGTCGTGGCGGCCGGGCACCGACGACGCTAGGAGCGCGCGACGCGGTCAGGGAGTGCCGTGCGAGTGCCGGGGAGCGCGGGTGCCGGGGAGCGACAGGACCCCCTCAGCGCGCGCCGCGCCGCCCTACGCTCGGCCCATGTCCACCACACCGAACGCCCTGGGCGAGTACCTCCGCGCACGCCGCGGGCTGGTGACCCCGCAGCAGGCCGGCATCCCCGACGTGGGTCCCCGCCGGGTCCCCGGGCTGCGGCGCGAGGAGGTGGCCATGCTGGCCGGGATCAGCGCCGACTACTACCTGCGCCTCGAGCGCGGCCGCGACCGCAACCCGTCGGTGCAGGTGCTCGACGCGCTCGCCCGGGTGCTGCGCCTCGACGAGACCCATCTCGCGCACCTGCGGGGCCTGGCCTGCGAGCAGCCCCGGCGGCGCCGGCCGCGGCCCCGCCCGGAGACCGTGCCGGCGGGCACGCTCACCCTGCTGGCCTCCCTCCCGCACCCGGCGTACGTCGAGGGGCGGCGCTTCGACATCCTGGCCGCGAACCCGCTGGCCGAGGCCCTGTCGCCGCGGTTCGCGGCGGGCCGCAACCAGCTCCGCGACATGTTCCTGGACCCGGCCGACCAGGCGCTGCATCCCGACTGGGAGGGCTCGACGGCCTGCCTGATCGCCAGCCTGCGCCAGTCGGTGGGCACCGACATCGACGACCCGCGCTTCATCGAGCTGGTCGGCGAGCTGTCCCTGGCCAGCCCGCGCTTCCGTGAGCTCTGGGCGCGCCACGACGTGAAGGCTCAGTTCGGCGCACCCGTCCGCTTCGACCACCCGCAGGTCGGGGAGCTGACGCTCAACCGGGAGCGCCTGGAGATCAGCGGGACCGACCGGCTGACGCTCGTGATCCACCACCCCGACCCGGGTACGGCGGACGCCGACAAGCTCGCGCTGCTGGCCTCCGCAGCCCTGCCCGCGGCCGGTAGCACCGCCGAAGGGCGAGTGCGCGCATGAGCGCCGCAGGACCGACGACCGTCGGCATCATCGGCGCCGGCGAGGTCGGCAGCCAGCTGGCCCGGGCCCTCATCGCAGCTGGTTACCGGGTGGTGATCGCGAACTCCCGCGGGCCGGAGACGCTGCGCGACCTCATCGCCGAGCTGGGGCCGTCGGCGCGGGCGGCGACCGCGGCCGGCGCTGCCGAGGCGGGCGACTTCGTGATCGTGGCTGCTCCCCTGCGGCTGCACAACGACCTGCCCACCGAGGCGCTCGCCGGCAAGGTCGCGCTGGACACCAACAACTACATGGCCTGGCGCGACGGCCGCTACGAGGTCGTCGAGTCGGGTGAGAAGACCGAGCACGAGCTGCGCCAGGAGCACCTGCCGACCTCGAAGGTGGCCAAGGCGTTCACCCACATCCAGGCCCCGCGGCTGTTCCTGTCCGCGAGCCCCGCCGGCACACCGGACCGCCACGCTCTCTCGGTCTCCAGCGACCACCCCGAGGCCGTCGCCCTGGTGACCCGGATCTACGACGAGCTCGGCTTCGACACCGTCGATGTCAGCCCGCTCAGCGAGTCCTGGCGCAGCGGCCCCGGCCAGCCCGCCTGGAACGCCCACGCGCACCAGACCCGCGAGCAGCTGGCGGCCAACCTCGCGCGCGCCCGGCGGATCCGCACCCGCGCCTGACCCCTCCGCCGAGTCGGCGCCAATGGCGGGCCCAGTCGGCGCCAATGGCGGGCCCAGTCGGCGCCCATGGCGACGGAGCTCCAGCTCCGAGGTCAGGTCCTCGCGCTTCCCCGCCGGAGCCGGTAGGTCAGGGCAGCGGCGAACGCCCCCACCAGGACTGCGAGCACCGCCACGCCCCACCAGCCGTACACGACAGCGAACACGAAGCCCGTCAGGGCAAGCCCCAGTGCCGCCCCCAGGCCGAAGAGGGTGGCGAGCATGCCGGTCACCACGCTGCCCGCGTTGATCCTCGAGCATCCACCCATCGCCGCAGCGTAGCGAGGACCCGTCCCCGGCGCGGGGTCACCGTGCGCGTCAGGAGGAAGCCGTCGTCCCCACCACCTCGACAGGGACGCCCGCCGCAGCCGAGAGCGCTCAGTGCGCCATGTCGACGAACCGCGAGTAGTGGCCCTGGAAGGCGACGGTGATGTCGCGGGTGGGGCCGTTGCGGTGCTTGGCCACGATCAGGTCGGCCTCGCCGGGGCGGGTCGACTCCTTCTCGTAGACGTCGTCGCGGTGCAGGAGCACGACCATGTCGGCGTCCTGCTCGATCGAGCCGGACTCACGCAGGTCGCTGACCATCGGGCGCTTGTCGGCGCGCTGCTCGGGGCCACGGTTGAGCTGCGAGAGCGCGATGATCGGGAGCTCGAGCTCCTTGGCCAGCAGCTTGATCTGGCGGGAGAACTCCGAGACCTCGAGCTGGCGAGACTCGACCTTCTTGCCCGAGCTCATCAGCTGCAGGTAGTCGATCACGATCAGCTTGAGGTCGTGACGCTGCTTGAGGCGGCGGGCCTTGGCCCGGATCTCCATCATCGTCATGTTGGGCGAGTCGTCGATGAACATCGGCGCCGAGGAGACCTCGCCCATCTTGCGGGCGAGCTTGACCCAGTCGTCGTCGGTCATGTTGCCGTTGCGGATGTGGTTGAGCGGCACCTTCGCCTCCGCGGAGAGCAGGCGCATGGTGATCTCCGCGCGCGTCATCTCCAGGCTGAAGAAGCAGCTGGTGAGGTTGTTGTGGATCGACGCCGCGCGGCAGAAGTCCAGCGCGAGCGTGGACTTACCCATCGCGGGTCGGGCCGCGACGATGATCATCTGGCCCGAGTGCAGGCCGTTGGTGAGGTCGTCGAAGTCGGCGAAGCCGGTCGGCACGCCGTAGATGCCGGCCTCACGGTTGGAGATCGCCTCGATCTCGTCGAGGACGCCGGTCATGATGTCGCTCAGCGGCGCGTAGTCCTCGCCGGTGCGCTTGTCGGCGATCTTGTAGACCTCGGCCTGGGCGTTGTCGACGACGTCGTCGATCTGGCCCTCGCCGGCGTAGCCGAGCTGCACGATCTTGGTGCCGGCATCGACCAGGCGGCGCAGGATCGCCTTCTCGCGCACGATCTCGGCGTAGTAGCCGGCGTTGGCCGCGATCGGCACGTTGGCCGCGATCGTGTGGAGGTACGGCGCGCCGCCGATGCGCTGCAGCTCGCCCTTGCGCTGCAGGTCCGCGGCGACGGTGACCATGTCGACCGGCTCGCCGCGGCCGTAGAGGTCGATGATCGCGTCGTAGATCGACTCATGCGAGGGCCGGTAGAAGTCGGTGCCCCGGATCGTCTCGGAGACGTCGGCGATCGCGTCCTTGGAGATCAGCATCGCGCCGAGCACCGACTGCTCGGCGGCCATGTCCTGCGGCGGTGTGCGGTCACCCGGACGTGAGGGACGCTCCCCCGGTGCATACGGGACCGGGCCATCGCCCCAGTCCTCATACGACGGCTCAGGGATGTCCTGCTCCGACTGCTCGGCGACGCTCAAGCCTGCCTCCTCCACGGGCGAAGAACCACTGATCGACTGGCATCGCCGACCCTAGGAAGGACCACCGACAGCTCCATGCGGAGCCCCCTCGCCCCGCGACCGTACGCGCCCGCGGTAGGGCACCGACACCACCTTGTCCACAGGCCCTGTGGATAACTGGGGATAACCCGTGGACGACACGCGCGAGAGATGTGCACAGGCTGGGGAGGGGCCTGTGGATAGAACGGCGCCGAACATCCCGACACAGCGCCTGACCTGCGAAAACGCAGTTCGGCTGGTGTGGAGCAAAAATCGTTGGCAACTGTTTTCGCTGGGGACCGCGACACGCCGATGGGATGTCGACAAAGCCACCCGAGCGGAGGATTTACCAGCGGATCCGCCGAGTTATCCACCGCACAGCGACGATCTGCTGATATGGGCCGGAGGTCCCTACCATCAGCCGGTGAGCACGTCGCCGACCCGCGCCCAGGACCGCGAGATCCTGCGCCTCGCCGTCCCCGCGTTCCTGGCCCTGGTCGCCGAGCCGCTGTTCCTGCTGGCCGACGCCGCGGTCGTCGGTCACCTCGGCACCCGCGAGCTCGCCGGGCTCGGCATCGCCGGCGCCGTGCTGCAGACGGTGGTCGGACTGTGCGTGTTCCTCGCCTACGGCACCACCGCCAGCGTTGCGCGGCTGCTCGGCGCCGGCAACCGGCGCGCCGCGCTGGCCCAGGGCATCGACGGCATCTGGCTGGCCGTGCTCATCGGCTCGGTCGCGACCGTGCTGGGCATGCTCCTCACTCGCCCCCTGGTGTCACTGTTCGGGGCCAGCCCGGGCGTCACCGACAACGCGGCCACCTACCTGCGCCTGGCGTTCCTCGGCACGGTCCCGCTGCTGGTGATGCTGGCCGCCACCGGGGTGCTCCGCGGGCTGCAGGACACCCGCACCCCGCTGTACGTCGCGGTCGGCGGCAACGCGCTCAACGTCGTCCTCAACGTGGTGCTCGTCCACGGCATCGGCTCCTTCGCCGGCATCGGGCTGGCCGGCTCCGCGATCGGCTCGGTCATCGCCCAGGTCGCGTGCGCCGTCGCCCTGGTCGTGGTGGTGGTCCGCGGCGCCCGCCGCGAGGGCGCCTCGCTGCGCCCGCACCCCGCCGGCATCCGGCTCGCGGCGCGGGCCGCCGTGGCCCTGGTGATCCGCACCCTCACCCTGCGCGCCGCGCTGCTCGTCACGACGTACGCCGTGACCGCCGGCGCCGCGCCCGGGGACGACGCGGTGCCGGTGGCCACCCACCAGCTGGCGATGACCCTGTGGACCTTCCTCGCCTTCGTGCTCGACGCCATCGCCATCGCCGCCCAGGCGCTCACCGGCCGTCACCTGGGCGCCGGAGACGTGGCCAGCACCCGGGCGGTGACCCGACGGATGGTGCGGTGGGGGATCTGGTCCGGCGTCGTCACCGGGGTGCTGCTGGCCGCCGCCGGCCCGTTCCTGGGCCCGCTGTTCACCCCCGACCGCGCCGTCCACGAGGCGCTCGTGCCGGTGCTGCTGGTGGCCGCGCTGGCCCAGCCGGTCGCCGGCGTCGTGTTCGTCCTCGACGGGGTGCTGATCGGCGCCGGGGACGGCGCCTACCTCGCGCGCGCCGGCACGGTGGTGCTCCTCGCCTACGCGCCGGTGGTGCTGGTGCTCGCCGCGCTCGGCAGCGCCCTGACCTGGATCTGGGCGGCCTTCGGCGCGGTCTTCATGGGCGCGCGCCTGGTCGTGCTGCTGCACCGGGCCCGCGGGGACGCCTGGCTGGTCACCGGGTCCGCCGCCGTACGCTGAGCAGCCATGAAGCCCCTCCAGGCCGTCGGCTGCGGCCTCCTGCTGATCCTGCTCAACGTCGTCATCGAGGGCTTCGACCTGCTGCCCAACCCGCTCGGCTGGGCGCTGGTGCTCCTCGGCGTCGTCGCGCTGCGTCCTCGCCTGAGCACCGGTACGCCGGTCCTCGTCGCGGCGATCGCGTCCGCAGCGGTGTCGGTGCCCCTGTGGATCCCCGGCGTGGCCGAGGCCGTCTCGGCGGCGGACCCCGCCCTGGGCTGGGCGCTCAGCCTGCCCCAGGTGGTCTTCACGGCACTCTTCTTCCACGCGCTGCAGGAGCTGGCGAGGGCGGCCGGCAACCACGACGCCGCGGGCTGGCTGCAGATCTGCTGGGTCGGCGCGGTCATCGTCGGCGTGCTGCCGGCGGTGCTGCTGCCGCTCGGGGTCGGCGGCCCGCTGCTCGCCCTGGCCGGGGTCTTCTCGTTGCTGGTGGGCCTGCTGCAGGTCGTGCTGTCCTTCGCCTACGCCGACCGCGCGTGGGCCCGTAGCGCGACCTCGGCTCCGCACTGACACCTGCGGCCCTCGCACCCCGCTCGGGCACGACGACGGCGGTCCTACCGCTGGCCCCGTCCGGCTGAGCGACGCAGCCGCCTCCACTCCCGGGTGGCGAGGGCGCCCCACAGCAGGGTCAGGAGCACTGCCGACCAGCTGCTGCCGGGCGGAAGGGCGGTGATCGCGGCGAGAGCAGCCAGCGCCGAATAGAGCCACGCCTTGCGACGCGCCCGGTTGGTCTCGTCCACGGGAAACTGAGACGCATAGTCCTCAGGGCGGCCGAACTCCTCCTGCAGTGTCGAACCGGCCTCGACGGCATGGGCCTGCGCCTCGGCCACGATGGTGTGCACCCGCGACTCGGGCATGTCTGCCCGGAGGCGAAGCACACCGGCCAGCACCTCGAGCCACTCATGGTCGGCACGCGGCGTGCGCCACGTGCGGGGCTCCTGCTCCGGGAGCAGGCGGTCGAGGACCTTGCCGCCCAGCGCACAGGCCAGCACCAGCAGGCCGAGGTGCCACGCACTGGCCTCAGCGGTGGGGTGGTCACGGCCCCACCCGAACAGCAGGGCGAGGCCGAGAGCCCCACCGAGCGCGACGGCCCCACCGACCGCGATCGCGACACCGACAGGACGCCGGGAGAGGGTCTTCTCCCAGGCAGTGAGCGCGGTCATGACCGTCAGCCCACCGACGACCGGGAAGCCGACGAGTCCGAGGAGGTCGTAGTCGAGCTCCCCGCCCCGCTTGATCAGCGCCAGGGCGAGGATGACAGCCCCGAGGCCCGCGGCGACGTACATCCCCATCACGGGGACGTCGCGCCAGCTCGCGCTCGGGTCGGGGGCCACGCAGGGCAGCCCCTGGCTCCGGCGTTCGGCGATCTGCTCCTCCGCCCACTCCCCGGGCGGACCGAAGAGACCAGTGGGGGACTCACCAGTCTGGTCGACCAGGAGGCGCGCGCGCTCGAGCATCTCGTCTCGGACAGGGGCCGCCACGTTCGCCACCGCCAGCCGGAGGCGGGCGCTGTCAAGCCAGTGCTCGACGTCCGCGGACCGCTGATCGGCCTCGTTCATCGCGTCTCCCCCGTGCTGCTCGATCCCGGGTCGTTCTCTGCCATGGCGCACAACGTGTCCGTGAGCTGCCGCCACTGCGCCAGCTCCTCGCCCAGCCGCGCGCGGCCGGCGGCGGTGAGGTGGTACTCCCGCCTCCCGGGTCCACCCACCCCCTCCACCCAGACGGCGTTGACGCTGCCGGCCTCCTCCAACCGGTTGAGGACCGGATAGAGGGATCCGCCCTTCAGCACCCCGAAGCCCAGCGCAGCCAGCCTCTGGGCGATGGCGTATCCGTGCAGGGGTCCGACGGACAGGCTCCCCAGCACGGCTAGGTCGAGGCCGGCCCGGATCCAGGCCATCGGCCAGCGCGGAGTGTCGCTCACGTATCTAAGTATGGCCGATACCTAGATCTCCCCGGATGCAAGGACCATCGACGGACAGGCCGCCACGCAGGCGCGGCATGAGGGCCACCGGGGCACGACAACGGGGCCGCCCTCCCGCGAAGGGAGGACGGCCCCGTTGGGCGCTGCTGAGCCGGAGGCGAGCCTCAGGCGGGGATGACGTTCAGCGACACGGTCGCCGAGACGTCGTCGTGCAGGCGCACGGTGACGGTGTGGGCACCGAGCGACTTGATCGGGTTCTTGACCGCGATCGTGCGCTTGTCGACCTTCTCGTCGGTGGCCGCGGTCAGCGCGTTGGCGATCTCGGTGACGGAGACGGAGCCGAACAGACGGCCACCCTCACCGGCACGGACCTTGACGGGAACCGTCTGGGCCTCGAGCTTGCCCTTGATCTCGGCAGCGTGGCCGAGGTCGCGGACGGCGCGCGAGGAGCGGGCGGCCTTGATGGACTCCACGGTCTTCTCAGCACCGCGGGTCCAGCGGATCGCGACGCCGCGCGGGACGAGGTAGTTGCGGCCGTAGCCGTCCTTCACCTCGACGACGTCGCCGGGGCCACCGAGGCCCGTGACTTCCTGGGTCAGGATGAGCTTCATCTTCCCTGATCCTCTCAGCGACCGGTGGACGTGTAGGGCAGGAGTGCAACCTCGCGCGCGTTCTTGACCGCGGTGGCCACGTCACGCTGGTGCTGGACGCAGTTGCCGGTCACGCGACGGGCGCGGATCTTGCCGCGGTCCGAGATGAACTTGCGGAGGAGCGTGGCGTCCTTGTAGTCGACGCCGGTCGCCTTCTCCTTGCAGAACTGGCAAACCTTCTTCTTGGGCTTGCGAATCACTGCCTTGGCCATTGTGGTGCTTCCTTTCTAGAAGCCCGGCTGACGCCGGAATGGTTGAGGGGTGTTCAGGTGGGGTTGATCAGAACGGAGGCTCGTCGGAGCCCACGCCGGGGGCGCCCCACGGGTCGTTGGCAGGAGCGCCACCGCCCGACGGACCGCCACCCTGGGGGCCAGGAGTGGCCCACGGGTCGTTGCCGGCCGCGGCAGGCTGCGGACGGGACTGCTGCTGGCCGCCACCGGAGTAGCCGCCACCCCCGCCGCCACCGGAGTAGCCGCCGCCGCCACCGCCGCCGCCCGAGCGGGAGGCCCGGGTGACCTTGGCCGTGGCGAACGCGAGCGCGGGGCCGACCTCGTCGACCTCGAGCTCCATCACGGTGCGCTTCTCGCCCTCGCGGGTCTCATAGGAGCGCTGCTTCAGGCGACCCTGCACGATCACGCGCATGCCGCGCTGAAGCGACTCGGCGACGTTCTCCGCGGCCTGACGCCACACCGAGCAGGAGAGGAACAGCGCTTCGCCGTCCTTCCACTCGTTGGTCTGACGGTCGAAGGTGCGCGGCGTCGAGGCGATCCGGAAGTTGGCCACGGCCGCACCCGAGGGGGTGAAGCGCAGCTCCGGGTCGTCGACGAGGTTGCCGACCACGGTGATGACGGTCTCGCCTGCCATGAGGTCTCCCTAGCTGTCGAACTGATCGGATGTCTCGCGGTCGGCACCATCGTGACCGGTGGCGCCGACATGCGGACGGGGATCATCCACAAGACGCTCAGTGAGCGTCGGGGCGGATGACCTTCGTGCGCAGGATGGACTCGTTGAGGGTGAGCTGGCGGTCGAACTCCTTGACCGTGGCCGGCTCGGCCTTCAGCGTGACGATGGCGTAGATGCCCTCGGCGTTCTTCTTGACCTCGTACGCCAGACGGCGACGGCCCCACACGTCCACGCTCTCGACGGTGCCACCGTCGTTGCGAATGACGTTGAGGTACTTGTCGAGGGACGGCTCGATGGTCCGCTCTTCAAGGCTGGGGTCGAGGATGACCATCACTTCGTAATCACGCATAGCGGTCTCCACCTCCTCTGGACTCGGCGGCCACGGTCTCTCCGTGGCAGGAGGGCTTTGCGTTCCCCGCACGGGTGCGGGGGCCCGGTAGCGCACCAGAACCCGTCGGTGGGCAGGGCGCAGCGGACACGACAGGCTAGCAGCGCGGCGTACGGCGGTCCCAATCCTGTGGACGAGGCCCAGCACCGGTCCGGACCTGCAGCGACAGCACCTGCCGTGCGCCCTCGCGGGCGCCGCCCGGCCGGCCCCGGGGCTGTCGGCGCGGCTCCCTACGATGGGGCGATGCAGATCGGAGCCCACGTCGACCAGGCCGACCCCGTCGGGGAGGCCCAGGCCCGCCAGGCGCCCCTGGTGCAGTTCTTCCTCGGCAGCCCGCAGAGCTTCAAGGGGCCCGTGTTCGAGCACCCGGGCGGCGCGGAGGGACTGCGCGCCGAGGCCGAGGCCGCCGGCGTCGACCTCTACGTCCACGCGCCGTACATCATCAACGTCGCGACCACCAACAACCGCGTCCGCATCCCCAGCCGCAAGCTGCTCCAGCAGCACGTCGACGCCGCGGCCTCGATCGGCGCCAAGGGGCTGATCGTCCACGGCGGCCACGTCGACAAGGCCGGGGACGACCCGGAGCTGCTGGCGAAGGGCTTCGACAACTGGCGCAAGGCGATCGAGGCGACCGACCTCAAGGTCCCGCTGCTGATCGAGAACACCGCCGGCGGCGAGCACGCGATGACCCGCCACCTCGACCGGATCGCCCGGGTCTGGGAGGCGATCTCCACCGCCGAGCAGGCCGACCGGGTCGGCTTCTGCCTGGACACCTGCCACGCCCACGCCGGTGGCAACGCCCTGGAGACCGTGGTCGCCGACGTGCGCGCGATCACCGGGCGCATCGACCTGGTGCACGCCAACGACAGCCGCGACGACTTCGGCTCCGGCGCCGACCGGCACGCCAACTTCGGGGCCGGCCGCATCGACCCCGAGCTGCTGGCCGCCGTGATCCGCGAGGCCGCGGCGCCGGTGGTCTGCGAGACCCCCGGCCCGGTCGACGCCCACCTCGCCGACTTCGCCTGGCTGCGTGAGCGCCTGTGAGTGCCGCGACCCCGGCCGCCGGGCTCGCCACCGGTAGCCTCGGCGCAGTGCTGACCGTGCGCGAGATCCCCGAGTCCGACCATCTGGCGTTCCTGCGTGCGCAGGCCTCCGCGTCGTTCCTGCAGACCCCGGCCTGGGGCCGGGTGAAGTCGGAGTGGCGCCGCGAGTCGCTGGGCTGGTTCGACGGCGACCGGCTGGTCGGGGCGGGCCTGGTGCTCTACCGCCAGCTGCCCAAGGTCCGCCGCTACCTCGCCTACCTGCCCGAGGGCCCGGTCATCGACTGGGCCGCCGACGACCTCGCCTCCTGGCTGGCGCCGATGACCGCCCACCTCAAGCGCCGCGGCGCCTTCGGGGTGCGGATGGGCCCGCCGGTCGTCCTACGACGCTGGAGCGCCGCGCAGGTCAAGGAGGGCATCGCCGACCCGACCGTGCGCCGCCTCGACGACATCGTGCCGCTCGAGCGCGACGGCACCGGCGCCCGCGTGGTCTCCCAGCTCGACCAGCTCGGCTGGCGCCAGCAGGTCGCCGAGGGCGGCTTCGCCGCGGGTCAGCCGCAGTACGTCTTCCAGGTCCCGCTGGTCGAGGCCGACGGCGCCCCCCGCAGCGAGGAGTCCGTGCTCGCCGGGATGAACCAGCTGTGGCGCCGCAACATCAAGAAGGCGGCCAAGGCCGGGGTCGAGGTCACCACGGTGGCCGCCGGCGCCCCGGCCCGCGAGGGCAGCCCGCTGACCGCGCTGGAGGCCTTCCACGCCCTCTACGTCCACACCGCGCAGCGCGACCACTTCACCCCGCGTCCGCTGGCGTACTTCCGCACCATGGCCGAGGCGTTGGAATCCGAGGACCCCGACCGGTTCCGCCTGCACCTGGCCCACCACGAGGGCGACCTGGTCGCGGCCACCATCGCGATCCGCGTCGGCACCCACGCGTGGTACTCCTACGGCGCCTCCTCCACCGACAAGCGCGAGGTCCGCGGCTCCAACGCCGTGCAGTGGGCGATGATCCGCGACGCCCTCGCCGCCGGCGCGACCGTCTACGACCTGCGCGGCATCACCGACACCCTGGACGCCGAGGACTCCCACGTCGGGCTGATCCAGTTCAAGGTCGGCACCGGCGGGCAGGCCGTCGAGTACGCCGGGGAGTGGGACCTCCCGCTCAACCGGCCGCTCTACGCCGCCTTCGACCTCTACATGAAGCGACGGGGCTGAGATGAGCCTGACCCTCGACGTCGACGGGCCGCGCTGGCGCGCCCACCTTCGCGCGGTCGCCGCCGCCCACCCCGGGCTGGTCCCGGTCGCCAAGGGCAACGGCTACGGCTTCACCCTCGGCCGGCTGGCGCGCAAGGCGCAGTGGCTGGCCGACCAGGGCTACGGCGTGGACACCCTCGCGGTCGGCACCTACGACGAGCTCGAGCACGTCGCGCACCGCTTCGGCGGCTCGCTGCTGGTGCTCACCCCGTGGCGCCCCTTCGGCGTCGCCCTCCAGATCGACCCGGCGCTGGCCGACCGTGTGGTGCACACCCTCGGGCGTCCCGAGGACGTCGCCGACCTGCTCGCCCGCCAGCCCGACGCCCGCTTCGTGCTCGAGCGGATGACCAGCATGCAGCGCCACGGGCTCAGCGCCCGCGAGCTGTGGGCGGTGGCCGAGCAGCTGCGCGCCCACCCGCGGGCGCGCCTGGAGGGCGTCGCGCTGCACCTGCCGCTCGCCCAGGGCTCCCACCTCTCCGAGGTCCAGCGGCTGCTCAACGACGTGGTCGCCGCCGAGCTGCCGACCCGCACCCTGTGGGTCAGCCACCTCACCGACGACGAGCTCGCCCAGCTCGCCACGTCGTACGCCGACTACGCCGTGCGCCCGCGCATCGGCACCGGGCTCTGGCTCGGCGACCGCGGCGCGCTGCGGGTCACCTCCACCGTGCTCGACGTGCACCCGGTCGAGCGTGGCGACTCCTTCGGCTACCGCGGCCGCACCGCGCCCAAGTCCGGGCACCTGCTCGTCGTCAGCGGCGGCACCGCCCACGGCATCGGCCTCGAGGCGCCCACCGGGGACTCCTCGATCAAGGCGCGCGCGGCCACCCTGGCCCGCGGCGGCCTCGACGCGGTCGGCTTCGTGCGCTCGCCGTTCGCCATCGACGGCAAGCAGCGGCTGTTCGCCGAGCCGCCCCACATGCAGGCCTCGATGCTGTTCCTGCCGTCCGGCGCGCACGTGCCCGAGATCGGCGACGAGATCGACGTGCGGGTGCGGTTCACGACCACCGCCTTCGACCAAGTCGTGGTCAGCTGAGCGTGGTCAGCTGAGCGTCGTCAGCTGAGCAGGGCGGGCGCCGGTGGGGGTGGAGCCGGCGCGCCGCCGCCGGTGGCCCGCACCGGGTCGTGCTGGGGGCGCAGCACGTCGCGCACCACGAGGGCGACGAGGTACAGCTCGCCGGCGATGCGCAGCACGATCGCCAGCCAGTAGAACCCCGGGTCGTCCCCGCCGCCGGGCGCGAGCCAGCCGGCGAGATACCACCACACCGCGGCGAAGTAGAACAGCTCGCTGAGCTGCCAGACCGCCTGGTCGCGCAGCCGCGGCCGCGCGAGCACCGCCAGCGGCAGCAGCCACAGCACGTACTGCGGCGAGTAGACCTTGTTGACCAACAAGAACCCCGCCACGATCAGGAAACCGAGCTGCGCGAAGCGCGGCGTCTCGGGGGCCAGCACGCCGATCACGAACACCCCGACGCACCAGGCGCCGAAGAGCAGCCAGGACCACAGGTTGATGGTCTCCGGCTCGATCGTGCGGTCGGTCCACTGCGCAGCCACGAGCCAGGCCGAGCCCAGGTCGGGGCCGCGCTCGGAGTTGAAGGACCAGAACACCCGCCACTCCTCCGGCCCCGAGAGGTACGCCGGGAGGTTGGCGAGCACCCACGCCAGGGCCGCCGCGGCGGCGGCGCGCACAAAGTCGAGCATCCGGCGATCGCACAGGCAGATCACCAGGATCGCGCCGAGCAGGAACAGCGGGTAGAGCTTGGTGGCCACCCCCAGCCCGATCAGCACGCCGGTCAGCACCGGCTTGTCGCGGGCCCAGGCCCACAGCGCGGCGGCGACCAGCACGACCGCGAGCAGGTCCCAGTTGACCAGGCCAGTCACCAGCAGCGCGGGCGAGACCGCGAACAGCGCGGCGTCCCAGGGCCGGCGGCGGTTGACCCCGGCCAGGAACCACACCGCGAGCATGGCCGCCAGGGCGAAGGCGAGCGCGCTCAGTGCCAGGAACACCGTGATCTCGCGCTGCACGCGATCCTCCCCCCAGAACTCGTCAGTGGGACGGTCCGCCCGCTCGGCGGCGTCCGCGCCGGTCAGCGCGTGGGTCACCTTGGCGGTGGCGTAGGCGAAGTAGGAGATCCCGACGGGGTACTCCATCACCTCGTAGCGCTCGCGCACCTCGGCGCCGTCGTCGTAGGGCCAGGCCGCCTCGACGAAGCCCCGCCCGGTGTAGAGGTAGGGCAGGTCGGAGTAGCACATGTAGGTCCCGCGGACGTCCTGCGAGCTCCACTCGTCGGCGACGCAGGGGGCCTTCTGCACCATCCCGAGCGCCATGGTGAGCGCGACCAGCGCGAGCAGCACCCGCACCGGTGTCCACCACGGGTGCCGGCCGGCGCGCCGCCCGAGCGGTCCGCCCACACCCGCGCTGAGCGCGCCGATCGCCGGGTCGTCCCGGGTCGGGTCGGCGTACGGGTCGGACCCGCTCGGCGCGCTCGACATGGCCTAGCCGCGCTCGGGGTCGGGGCCGCGGGTGGGGCCACCGCCCGCGGGGGTGATCGTCGGAGCCGGCGCGGTCGGCGTCGGCGTCGGCGTCGGCGTCGGCTCCGGCTCCTCGGTCGGCTCCGGCTCCTGGGTCGGCGTCGGCTCGGCCGTCGGGGTCGGCTCCGTCGTCGGCTCCAGGGTGGGCTCCGGCTCCGGCTCCTTGGTCGGGCGCGGCTCCTTGGTCGGGCGCGGCTCGCTCGACGGGCTCGGCGGCGGGACGTACGGCGCGTGGCCCGACGACGGCGCGTCGCCGTCGAGGTACGCCGGTTCGGCCAGCTCCTCGACCTCGAGGCCGTCGTGCAGGAGCACCATCAGCTGGGCCCACGTGTCGGCGGGGTAGTCGCCGCCGTAGAAGGAGGGCAGCCATCCGTCGAGCGGCTCGTTGCCCTTGCCGCGGGTGTAGACGACGGCGCTGGAGTACTGCGGGGTGAAGCCGACGAACCAGGAGGAGACCACGTCGTCGAGACCGTTGGTCGAGGTGCCGGTCTTGCCCGCGCTGGGGCGACCGAGCACCGCGCCCGCGTCGGAGCCGGAGCCGCCGGAGGCGGTCACCTGCTGCAGCGCGTAGGAGACGTCGGCGGCGATGTCCTCGTCGAGGGCGCGCTTGGTCTTCACCTTGTGGTCGTAGAGGACCTCGCCGTCGGCGGCCTCCACGGACTCGATCAGGTAGGTCTCCGCGGCCACGCCACCGTTGGCGATCGTGGCGTAGGCGCCCGCCATGTTGATCGGGCTCACCGTCGCGCTGCCCAGCGAGACACCGAGCTCGGGCTTGAGGCCCGGGGAGGAGCTGGGGAAGCCGGGCGCCTTCGCGCCCTTCGCCTCCGCCGGGGGCAGCCCCATCGCGGTGGCGACCTCGATGATCTTCTCGGGGCCGTCGTCCATGGCGTCGGTCATGTCGATGAACGCGGTGTTGATCGAGCTGGCGGTGGCCTGGAGCATGTTGACCGCCGAGCCGTAGTCCGTGTCGCCCTGGTTGCCGAACGCCGTGTCACCGATCTCGATCGGGCTGTTGCCCTCGAAGGTGTCCTTGAGCGAGAAGCCCTGCTTGATCGCGGCCGCGAGCGCGAAGGCCTTCATCGTCGAGCCGGCCTGGCCGCCGGAGACCGCCCAGTTGATCTGGGAGTCCAGGTAGTCCTGGCCGCCGTAGAACCCGCGCAGCGCGCCGGTCCCGGGCTCGACGGTCGCCACGCCGACGTGCAGCTGCTCGTCGCCGAAGCCCTCGGGCTTGGCCTCGGTCACCGCCTCCTCGGCGGCGCGCATCGCCGGCTGCTGGAGGGTGGTGGTGACCCGCAGGCCCTGGCCGTCGATCTCCTCCTCGGTGAAGCCGAGGCGCTGGAGCTCCTTCTTGATCATCGAGAGCATGTGGCCGCGCTGGCCGCCGTAGGTGCTCTCGGCCTCGACCTTCGGGAACTTCGGCAGCTTCTTCGCGGCCTTCTCGGCCTCCTCGGGCTCGATCGCGCCCATCTCGGCCATGCCGTTCAGGACCCGCTCGTAGCCGGCCTTGAGCGAGCGCCGCGCGTCCTCACCGTTGGCGGGGTCGTAGCGGCTGGGGTTGTTCAGCACCCGGGCCAGGACCGCCGACTCGCGGAGGTTCAGCTCGGCGGCGGGCTTGTCGAAGTACGCCTGGGCGGCCGCCTGGACGCCGTACGCGCCGCGGCCGAAGTAGATGGTGTTGAGGTAGCCCTCGAGGATCTCCTGCTTGCTCTGCTGGCGCTGCAGCTTGAGCGAGAGGACCGCCTCCTTGATCTTGCGGGTGTAGGTCCGCTCGGAGGTGAGGTAGAGGATCTTCACGTACTGCTGGGTGATCGTCGACGCGCCCTGGTGAGAGTTGCCCGAGGCGTTGCTGAACGCCGCGCGCACGATGCCGCGCGGGTCGATGCCGCTGTCGCTCCAGAAGGTGCGGTTCTCCGCGGCGACGACGGCGTCCTGCAGGTGCTGGGGCATCTCGTCGAGCGGGATCGAGTCGCGGTTCTGGGTCGCGAACTTGCCCAGCTCGGTGGAGCCGTCGGCGTAGTAGATGAACGAGGTCTCGGTCTGGAAGTCCTCGTTGGGGTTCGGGATGTCGATCGACCGGTAGAGGACCACGAACACCGCGACGAGAGCCAGCAGTCCCACGAAGGCGGCCAGCGAGGCCCACTTCACGACACGCAGCACCTTCTGCTTGCGCGTCCGCGGGGGCTTGCCGGGCTTCGCCGGCGGGTTGCTCGTCTTCGGCGACTTGGTCACGGGCGGACCCGCGGCCCTGCGCTTTCCACTCAAGCTCGGCTCTTTCGTTGCGGCGCCCGGTCCGCTCGGTCACGGGCAACCGAGGAGCAGACCGGGCGTAGGTGGTCGGTTCCAATCGACCAGGGTACGCATCACGAGGTATGGGTGCGCGCCGCGCGACGAACCTCTCACGATTCCCGTCTGGCGGATATATCGCTACGATAGGTCGCATGGCACGTCGTGGAGAGACCATCGAGCTGGCAGTCCTCGGACTGCTGCACGAGGGACCCATGCACGGCTACGAGCTGCGCAAGCGGCTCAACCTGATGCTCGGGTGGGGGCGGGTGCTCTCCTACGGCTCGCTCTACCCGGCGCTGAAGAAGATGCTGCGCAGCAACCTCATCGAGGAGGCCAGCACCACCGTCACCCCGGTCTCGCGGCGTCCGCGCATCGTCTACCAGGTCACCGCCGCCGGCACGGCCGAGTTCGAGCGACTCATGTCCGAGGTCGGCCCGGCCGCCTGGGAGGACGACAACTTCGACATCCGCTTCGCCTTCTTCTCCTCCACCGACATGGAGATCAGGCTCCGGGTGCTCGAAGGTCGGCGCATCCGGCTCCAGGAGCGGCTCGACCGCGTCCAGAGCCAGCTGTCGCTGACCGAGAAGGAGGTCGACCGGTACGCCGCCGAGCTCCAGCGCCACGGCGTCGAGTCGGTCGAGCGTGAGGTCCGGTGGCTCTCCGACCTCATCAACGCCGAGCGCAGCGCCGGCAGTCCCCCGGGGCCCGCCCCGGGCACCGCGTACGGCGACCCCGCCGCGCCACCCGACGTGTCCCCGGACGGCCTCGCGGCCGCCGACCACCACCAGCAGCGATCCCCGCAGCAGTGACAAGAGAGGAATCCCCCATGGGTTCGGTTCGAGTAGCAATCGTGGGGGTCGGCAACTGCGCGACCTCCCTGATCCAGGGCGTCGAGTACTACAAGGACGCTGACCCCTCGGGGGCGGTCCCTGGCCTGATGCACGTCGCCTTCGGCGAGTACCACGTCAAGGACGTCGAGTTCGTCGCCGCCTTCGACGTCGACGACAAGAAGGTCGGCAAGGACCTGTCCGAGGCGATCAACGCCTCGGAGAACAACACCATCAAGATCTGCGACGTCCCGACCCTCGGCGTCGAGGTCGAGCGCGGCCACACCCTCGACGGCCTCGGCAAGTACTACCGCCAGACCATCGAGGAGTCCTCCGCCGAGCCGGTCGACATCGTCTCGATCCTCAAGGACCGCCAGGTCGACGTCCTCGTCTCCTACCTCCCGGTGGGCTCCGAGGCGGCCGACAAGTTCTACGCCCAGTGCGCGATCGACGCCGGCGTGGCCTTCGTCAACGCCCTGCCCGTCTTCATCGCCTCCGACCCCGTGTGGGCCAAGAAGTTCGAGGACGCCGGCGTCCCGATCATCGGCGACGACATCAAGTCGCAGGTCGGAGCCACCATCACCCACCGCGTGATGGCCCGCCTCTTCGAGGAGCGCGGCGTGGTCCTGGACCGCACCTACCAGCTCAACGTCGGCGGCAACATGGACTTCAAGAACATGCTCGAGCGCGAGCGCCTGGAGTCCAAGAAGATCTCCAAGACCCAGGCCGTGACCTCCAACCTGAGCGGCCCGCTCGGTGGCGCCACCGCCGACGACCGCAACGTCCACATCGGCCCCTCGGACTACGTGGCGTGGCTCGACGACCGCAAGTGGGCCTACGTCCGCCTCGAGGGTCGCGCCTTCGGCGACGTCCCGCTGAACCTCGAGTACAAGCTCGAGGTCTGGGACTCCCCGAACTCCGCCGGCATCATCATCGACGCGATCCGCGCCGCGAAGATCGCCAAGGACCGCGGCATCGGCGGCCCGATCATCTCGGCCTCGTCGTACCTCATGAAGTCCCCGCCGGTGCAGCTGCCCGACGACGAGGGCCGCCGCCGCGTGGAGGCCTTCATCCGCGGCGAGGAGTGACTCTCCCCGCACGCTGAGTCCTGCTGATGCGGTGCCGACGGCCCGCCCGGAGCGATCCGGGCGGGCCGTCGGCGTACGTGGGTGGTTGGTTGCGCATTTCCGCGCAATTGCGCGGATTAGTACCTGTTTGCGGCGCCGGCGGGTGCTTTTCCCAGCAATTGCGCTGGAACACACCCCGCCACACCAGCGGCCGGATGTCACCACCCGCCCGGCCGCTCCTGCCCCTGTGGATGCAGCGCGCAGCGGGCGCCGTACCGATGCCAGCATCGCGGCATGAAGGCGGAGCGGCTCAACACGAAGCGCCCGTTCACGCGCGCCGACGCCGTCGCCGCCGGGATCAGCCCCCGCCGCTTGGGCGGGTCGCGGTTCCGGCGCATCTTCCGCACCGTCTACATCTCGGCGTCGGTGCGGGAGACCCGCTCCGAACGTGTCCACGCCGCGTTGATGGTGCACCCCGAGGGCGCCTGGATCAGCCACCTGACGGCGGCAGCCTGGTGCGGCGTCGCGGTCCCGGACACCGCCACCGTGCACGTCAGCGTCTTTCGCGCCGAGGACCGACGGTGGCAGCCCGGCCTGAAGCCGCACGTCGCTCCGCCGCACACGAAGGTCGAGGTACGTCGCGGGGTGCGGGTCTCCTCGCCGGTCCGAATGTTCGTCGAGCTGGCCTCGATGCTCGACCTCGTCGACCTGGTGGTCGCCGGGGACAGCCTGGTGCGCGTGCTCGGCCTGACCGCCGACGAGCTGCGGACCGGGCTCAAGAACACGCGTGACTACTGGTCCCCGACCGCGAGGTACGCCGCGCGCTTCGTCCGCGACGCCGTCGATTCGCCGATGGAGAGCCGGTTGCGGATGCTGATCGTGCTTGCGGGCCTTCCCGAACCGACGATCAACCACATCCTGCGCACCGCGGACGGCGAGATGGTCGCCCGCTTCGACCTCAGCTATCCGTCACTGCGGATCGTGGTGGAGTACGACGGGCGACAGCACGTCGAGATCATCGCGAACTGGGACAGCGACGAGGAGCGGCGCGAGATGCTCGACAACGCCGAGTGGCGGATCTTGAAGGTCCGGGCGCGCGGCATCTACACCGAGCCCGAGCGGACCGTCGAACGCATCTGGCGGCTGCTGCGCCAGCGCGGTGCCCCGGTACCGGTGCCGGGTGAGGAGTGGCGGGTCCACTTCCCCGGCCGGCGGCCCGTGGGCTGAGGGCGCGGATCGCCCGGGACTCCGGTCATTTCGGCGCAATTGCTGGGAAAAGCACCTGCCGCGGCGCAAAACAGGTATCAATCTCAGCAATTGCGCGGAAAAACACCGACCCCCGGGCCCGGACGCGACCCCCGGGCGCGGGCCCTCAGCCCTGCTGCCGCGCCTGCCACCACGCCAGCAGCTCGGCGCGGGCGGTGGGCTCGTCGAGGGGGCCGCGGTCCATGCGCAGCTCCAGCAGGTGCTGGTAGGCCTGGCCGACGTCGCGGCCGGGGCCGATGCCGAGGATCTCCATGATCTGGTTGCCGTCGAGGTTGGGCCGGATCGAGGCCAGCTCCTCCTCCTCGGAGAGGCGGGCGATACGCTCCTCGAGGTCGTCGTAGGTGCGCCGCAGCCGCTCGGCCTTCCGCTTGTTGCGGGTGGTGCAGTCGGCGCGGGTGAGCACGTGCAGGCGCTCGAGCTGGTCGCCGGCGTCGCGCACGTAGCGGCGTACGGCGGAGTCGGTCCACTCGCCGGTGCCGTAGCCGTGGAAGCGCAGGTGCAGCTCGACGAGGTGGGCGACCGCGTCGATCTCGTCGTTGGAGAAGCGCAGCGCCTTCATCCGCTTGCGGGTGATCTTGGCGCCCACCACGTCGTGGTGGTGGAAGGTGACGGTGCCGTCGTCGACGAAGCGACGGGTGCGCGGCTTGCCGACGTCGTGCATCAGCGCCGCGAAGCGGGAGATGAAGTCGGGCTCCCCGCCGAGGCGGTCCTCGAGCTCCATCGCCTGCTCGAGCACCGTCAGCGTGTGCTCGTAGACGTCCTTGTGGCGGTGGTGCTCGTCGCGCTCCAGCGCCAGCGCCGGCAGCTCGGGCAGCACGTGCGCGGCGATGCCGGTGTCGACCAGCAGGGTCAGGCCGAGGCGGGGGTACGGCGCGCACACCAGCTTGACCAGCTCGTCGCGCACCCGCTCGGCGGAGATGATCGTGATCCGCTCGGCCATCGCGGTCATCGCCGCGACCACCTCCGGGGCCACGGTGAAGCCGAGCTGGGCGGCGAACCGCGCCGCGCGCATCATCCGCAGCGGGTCGTCGGAGAAGGAGTCCTCCGGCGTGCCCGGCGTGCGCAGCACCCGGTGGGCGAGGTCGACCACGCCGCCGTACGGGTCCTCCACGACGCGCCCCGGGATCCGCACCGCCATCGCGTTGACGGTGAAGTCGCGCCGGCCGAGGTCGCCCTCGAGGGTGTCGCCGAAGTCGACGTCGGGCTTGCGTGAGGACGGGTCGTAGGTCTCCGAGCGGTACGTCGTGACCTCGACCACCCACTCGCCCTTGCGGCAGCCGATGGTGCCGAAGGCCCGCCCCATGTCCCAGGTGGCCTCGCCCCAGGATTTGAGGATCTTCTCGGTGGCGTCGGGGCGCGCCGAGGTCGTGAAGTCGAGGTCGTGGTGGTGGCGCCCCAGCATCGCGTCGCGCACCGGGCCGCCGACCAGGGCGAGCTCGTGCCCGGCGGCGGCGAAGCGGCGACCGAGCTCGTCGATGACCGGACCGATCCGGTCGAGCTCGGCGCTCACCGAGCGCTGCACGTCGGCGACGTTCAGGGGCGGCAGCGAGGCGTCGGACACAACGGAGCAGTCTACGGCGGCGTTCCTGCCTCACTGCCATCCCGGGGCTTCCCTGCGCGGCGATAGAGTCACGGCCATGGTCCGCCCCCGGTCGCTGCTGCCTGCCCTCGTGGCGCTCGCGACCCTCGCGGCACCGCTGGGCACCGCCTCCCCGGCCGCAGCGATGCGCCCCGACTCCCCGGTCGCGGGGTCCCAGCCGGTGCCGGCACCCGCCGCACCGGCCAGCCGCTCCAGCCACGCCCGCACCACCGCGGACACCGGTTCGCCGGCGATCTCGACCTCCCTGGCCACCTCCGGGCGCAGCAGCCTCGCGAACGCCGCCACCACCGCTCCCGTGCGTGCCGAGGACGAGGCCCCGCTCGCGATCAGCATCGGCTCGCTCGCCCCCGCGGCGGTCCCCCAGCGCGGTGCGGTGCGGGTCACCGGCACGGTCACCAACCTCGACAACGTGCCGTGGTCGACGATCAACCTCTACCCGTTCGTCTCCGGCGACCCGTTGACCACCCGCGAGGAGCTGACCGGGGCCGCCACCACCGACGCGTCCGCGTTCGTCGGCGAGCGGATCACCGATCCGGGACCGTTCGCGACGATCAAGCGCCTGGCGCCCGGCGAGAGCGCGACGTACACCGTCCGAGTGCCGCGCAGCGCACTCCCGATCAGCGGCGACCCGGGCGTGTACTGGTTCGGCGTCCACGCGCTCGGCGAGTCCAGGACCTCCGCACGCGACGGGCTCGCCGACGGCCGTGCCCGCACCTTCTTGCCGTTGGTCCGCGGCGCCAAGGCCAGCACCCCCGTCGACACCGCGATCGTGGTGCCGCTGCGCCGCCAGGTCGCCCACGCGGACGACGGCTCGCTGGCCGACGTCGACGGCTGGACCAGCACCCTCGCCCCCGGCGGCCGGCTGCGCAGCCTGGTGGAGTTCGGGGCCGCGGCCGGCTCCCGGCCGATCACCTGGCTGGTCGACCCGGCCGTGAGCGACGCCGCACGCCGCCTGGCGGCGGGCAACCCCGCGCGCACCACCGGCCCCACCCTGGACCCCGACGAGGGCGACGACCCCGACCTCGAGGACGACCCCGAGGCCACGGCGGACCCCGAGGCCACGCTGAGCCCCGCCCCCGGCGGCGGGGCCGGTGAGGACGACGGCTCCGGCGAAGGCGACGGCGGGGACGACGCCGACGAGGAGCCGGCCCCGGACCCGGCCGCGGACGCCGCCTCCACCTGGCTCGAGCGCCTCTCCAGCGCACTGGGCTCCGGCCAGGTCCTCGCCCTGCCGTACGGCGACCTGGACGTCTCCGCGGCCGCCGCCCACGACCGGCCGGTCTACCGCCAGGCCCGCGCGCGCTCCGCCGACTCACTGCGCCAGCTCGCCCCGGACGCCACCCCGGTGATCACCTCCCCGGGCGGCTACCTCGAGCGGGGCGCGATGCGGCTGGCGACCAAGGGCACCACGGTGATGATCGGTGACCGGATGCTCGGCGCGGAGTCCGACGCGCCGGGTGTGGTCTCCGTGGACAAGCGCCCGGTGGCGGTCTTCTCCAGCGCCACCGAGACCGGCGGGCCCGGCCCCGACGACCCGCTGGCCCTGGTCGCGGTGCGCCAGCGGCTGCTCGCCGAGGCCGCGGTGCGCCACCTGCAGGCCGACCTGGCGGCGCCGTCCGCCCAGTCCACCACCCCAGCCACCCCCTCTGGTGCCGACGCGGTGAGCCGCGCTGGGGCGACCGCGAGCGGTCCGGACCCCCTCGTCGTGGTGCTCCCCGACAGCTGGGTGCCGGCCGGCACCACCGGCTTCTTCCAGGGCCTCGACCTGCCCTGGCTGCGGCTCACCACCGTCGAGGACATCACCGACGACGCAAGCGCCGAGGTCCCTGAGGTCGCCGAGCGGCTCGACTACCCCGAGAGCGTGCAGTCGCGCGAGCTCACCGCCACCGACTTCGGCGCCGCCCGCGCCCTCGAGCGGGCCGGGCAGACGCTGCAGAACCTGCTGCGCCGCAACGACCGGGTCGCCGGCGAGGTGACCGACGAGGCGCTGACCAACCTCTCCTACGCCAGCCGCGTGCACCCGAGCGCGGCGCGCCGCCGCGCCGAGGCGTCCCGGTCCTGGATCGACACCCGGCTGCGGAGCATCCTCATCGAGGCACCGCCCTCGGTGACCCTGTCCAGCACCAGCGGCCGCTTCTCGGCGACCGTGACCAACAACCTCGACGAGCCGGTCACCGTCGCCATCGACGCGATCGCCGACGGCCCCATCGTCATCGAGGGCCCCGACACCGTCGAGCTGGCCCCCCGCAGCCGGCGTACCGTCCTGCTCACCGCCAGCACCGAGCGGCAGGGCGTCCACAACGTCACGCTGGTCGTGACCGACCTCGAGGGCACCGCCCTCGGCTCCTCCGACCAGCTGCCGATCCGCGCCGCCCAGTTCAGCGTGGTGATCTGGGTGATCATCGGCGTCGGGCTGGCGCTGTTCGTCGGCGCGGTCGCGGTCCGGGTGGTGCGCACCGTGCGCACGCGACGCCGCGCCGCGGAGCAGGACGCCGGCCCCGAGGCGAACGCCGACACCACCGACACCGCTCCCGACTCCCAGGAGACCCCCGCATGAGCGAACCCTCCACCGACGTGCGCGAGGAGGACCGCAAGATCCTCGCCTCGAGCGCGGTGATGGCGGCCGGCACGGTGGTCTCCCGGGCGAGCGGATTCGTGCGTACGGCGCTGCTCGCCGCCGCGCTGGGCGCCGGCCTGCACGCCGACCAGTTCACGATCGCCAACACCGTCCCCAACGCGCTCTACATCCTGCTGGCGGGCGGCGTGTTCAACGCGGTGATGGTGCCGCAGCTGGTGCGGGCGATGAAGCACGACCCGGACGGCGGGGTGGCCTACACCAACCGCATCCTCACCCTCGCGGGCCTCTTCTTGGCGCTGGTGACGCTGGTGCTGGTGCTGGCCGCGCCGCTGGTGATGGACCTCTACCTCAGCGAGCAGTACGGCCAGGCCTCGCTCGCCGCGCAACGCGACTCCGCGATCGACCTGGCCCGCTACTGCCTGCCCCAGGTGTTCTTCTACGGGATGTTCGTGCTGGTCGGGCAGATCCTGAACTCGCGCGGGCGCTTCGGCCCGATGATGTGGGCGCCGATCGCCAACAACCTGATCTCGATCGCGGTGCTGGTCGCCTACCTGATGTCCTTCGGTGCCGCCGAGGGCGCGGGCGCGGACGCGGCGTACACGGTCGATGAGGAGCTGCTGATCGGCCTGGGCTCCACGGCCGGCATCGTCGCGCAGTTCCTGATCCTGATCCCCTACCTGCGCGCCACCGGCTTCCGGTTCCGCCCGCGCTTCGACTTCCGCGGCACTGGTCTGGGCCACACCCTGCGCCTGGGCATGTGGACGGTCCTGTTCGTGGTGGTCAACCAGATCGCCTACACCGTGGTGGTCAACCTCGCCTCGAGCGGCGCCGCGGACGGCGGCACCGGCTACACCGTCTACTCCTTCGCGTTCCTGATCGTGATGGTCCCGCACTCGGTGATCACGGTGTCCCTGGCGACGGCGGTCCTGCCGCGGCTCTCCCGCCAGGCGGCCGACGGCGACCTGACCGCGCTCGGGCGCAGCCTGGGCGGCACGCTGCGCACGGCGCTGGCGGTGATGGTCCCGTTCGCGGCGCTGCTGCCGCTGGTGGCTCCCGAGCTCGCCCGCATCCTGTTCGGTTTCGGCGCCTCGGCCGACTCGATCGGCGCCTACGCCCCGACGCTGGCGGTCTTCGGCCCCGGCATCCTGCTCTTCACGGTGCACTACCTGGTGCTGCGCGGCTTCTACGCCCTGGAGCAAACCCGCACGGTGTGCCTCAACCAGTGCTGGGTGGCGCTGACCAACATCGTGGTGGCCCTGGTCGCGGTGCGCGCGGTCGACCCCGAGCACACCGCGCCCGCGCTGGCGGCGGCGTACGCGGCGTCGTACCTCGTCGGCAGCGTGCTCTCCTACGGCGTCCTGCGCCGGCGCATCGGCACCCTGGACGACGCCCGGCTGGTGCGGTTCCTGGTGCGCCTGGTGCTGATCACGGTGCTCACCACGGCCGTCGCGGCGGTGCCGGCGCTCACCCTCGACCGCTGGTCCGGGACCGACAGCTGGCCCGGCGCGGTCCTGGTCGCCGGGGTGACCCTCGGCGTCGCCGGCGTGGTCTACCTGCTCCTCGCCCGCGCCTTCCGGCTGCGTGAGGTGACCGACGTCATCGAGACCATCACCCGGCGACTCCCTGGCACCCGCCGCAAGGACCGCGGCCTACCATGAGCCGCGGGCCGGTGAACGGCCCCACAGCACCGAGCAGCCGACGACAGCAGGGAAGGAGTCGCAGGGTCCACGTGCCACTGTCGAACCGGCCCGGCGACGTCCTCGCCGGACGCTACCGCCTCGTCGACCTGCTCAGCGAGAGCAAGGGTGGGCGGTTCTGGCGTGCCCACGACCAGATCCTGGAGCGCCACGTCGCCCTCCACGTCATCGACGCGGACGACCCGCGCGCCGAGCAGCTGATCGAGGCCGCGCGCCGCTCCGCGCGCATCCACGACCCGCGCATCCTGCGGGTGCTGGACGCCGAGCGCACCGGCGGCCTCTGCTACGTCGTCAACGAGTGGGGCTCGGGCATCGCCCTGGACCACCTGGCTGCGACCCACGGCCCGCTCCCGCCGCGTCGCGCGGCCTGGCTGGTCGGTGAGGTCGCCGAGACGATGGCGCGCGCCCACGACGCGGGCGTCGCCCACGGCCGCCTGGTGCCCGAGAACGTCCTGATCGACCGCACCGGCTCGGTCCGCGTCATCGGCCTGGCCGTGGACGCCGCCCTGCACGGCCTGCCGACCGACCGGCTCGCGACCGACGTCACCAACCTCGCCGGCCTGCTCTACTGCACGCTGACCGGTCGGTGGGCCGGCCTGGCCGCCTCCGACGTACCGCCCGCCCCCACCGACCACGGCCACGTGCTGCGTCCGCGCCAGGTGCGCGCCGGGGTGCCCCGGCCGCTCGACGCGCTCTGCGATGAGCTGCTCAACCCCACGCTCCCGCGGGGACGCGAGCTCGGGCTGCGCTCGGCGCGCGACATCGCGGACTTCCTCGCCGACTTCGTGGGCGACCCCACCGGGATCCCCGAGGAGATGGCCGCGCTGCGCATGCACCGCAGCCCGGAGACGGTGGTGCTGCCACCGGTCCCGGAGATGGCGCTGCACGAGCCGCGCCACAGCTCCCGCGCCCCCGAGCCCCCGCGCGACCCGCAGCCGCGCCGGTACGCCGGGGAGCCGCGCGACGACGACGCCGAGGCGGCCCGCGAGCCGGACGCGACCGAGACCGTGCGCACGCCCGTGGCCGCCACGCCCGCGGAGGGCACTCCCGTCGCGCTCCCGGCCGACAGCACCCGCACCACCGCCGTCCCCACCGCGCCCGGCGTTGGCACCGCCGCCGACGACACCGACCCGGGTGCGACCTCGGTCGTGCCCGACGGCCTTCCGACCCAGGCCGGGATGCCGGTCTTCGACGACGAGAGCGACGACGTGTCCTGGCTGGCGCGCTCCGCGGAGCCCGCGCCTCCGCCGCCGCCGTTCGAGGAGCCGCCGGAGCGCCCGCTCTTCGCCCCCGAGCCGGCCGACGGCGCTCCGGTGCGCCGTCCGCGTGCCTCCGCCGTACCGTCCGAGACGCCGAGCGACTTCTGGCCCTGGGACACCGCCGACGGGCGCCACAACGGCACCGGGCTCCCGGTCGTCCCGCCCGACGAGAGCACCGACGTGCCCGGACGCAGCTCGCTGCGCGTGGCCATGGTGATCGCGGCCAGCCTGCTGCTGCTGATCGCGGTGGTCGTGGCGATCAACCTCGGGCGCGGCAAGACTGTCCTCGGCAGCGACCCCGGCGACGACCCGACCCGCACCCCGGACGTCTCCGCGGCCGCGCTGCAGCCGCTGTCGGTCACCGGCACCGGCGACCTCGACCCGCAGGGCGACGACGGCGGGGAGTACCCCGAGCTGACCGCCCTCGCCACCGACGGCGACGACGCCACCGTGTGGACCACCCAGACCTACCTCCAGCAGTTCGGCCCGGGCGGGCTCAAGAGCGGGGTCGGCCTGGTGCTCGACCTCGGCAGCAGCCAGGACGTCGCCGAGGTCCAGCTCACCCTGCGCGGCGAGCCGACCACTGTCGAGGTCTTCGTCAGCGACACCGCGCCGACCACGACGCCGAGCGACGCCGGATCGCCCGCGGCGACCCGGGAGATCGGCGCCTCGGGCACGATCACCCTCGAGGAGCCGGTGCGCGGGCGCTACGTCACCCTGTGGCTGACCTCGCTGCCGTCGGTCTCCGACGGGTTCCGCGCCGAGGTGGCCGAGGTCGTGGTGCGCGGATGAGCGAGCCCCACCCAGGACCGGCGACCTCCCGCTCCGACGCCGAGCTGCTCGCCGCCCACGTGGCCGGCGACCACGACGCGTTCGGCGAGCTCTTCGCCCGGCACCGCGACCGGCTGTGGGCCATCGCGCTGCGCACCTCTGGCAACGCCGAGGACGCCGCCGACGGCCTCCAGGACGGCATGATCGCGGCGTACCGCCGGGCCGCGAGTTTCCGCGGCGACGCGGCGGTCACCACCTGGTTGCACCGCGTGGTCGTCAACGCCTGCCTCGATCGCCACCGCGCCGCCCGGGTGCGGCGTACCGAAGCACTCCCCGAGGACCTCGAGGAGTACGGCGGCCGCGGGTCGCTGCGCTCGGCGACCGGCGAGGCCGAGGATCCCGCGGAGCAGAGCGCGCGCCACGACGAGCGCCGCGCCGTGCTCGAGGCGCTGCGGCAGCTGGCACCCGAGCAGCGGGCCGCGGTCGTGCTGGTGGACATGGAGGGCTACTCCGTGGCCGAGGCGGCCGCGATCCTCGAGTGCGCGGTCGGCACCGTGAAGTCCCGGTGCTCCCGGGGCCGGGCCCGGCTGGCCACCCTCCTGGGGCTCGCGCGGCGCGGTGAGCCAGCACACGCCCCGGAGCGGAACCGGACCACCGACCCCGGCGTCGGACAAAGACACGGCACCCCACCCACCGCGCCCGCGCCATGAACCCCGCCTCGCCCCGTACGCCCGCCCCGCACTCCCGCCCCCCGCAGAGAGGAGGCCGACCGTGACCCGCCCCGACGACGACCAGGACGCACAGGTCCGCCGCCTCCTGCGCGAGGCCCGCCACGACGAGCCGGTCCCCGACGACGTCGCCACCCGCCTCGAGCGGGTGCTCGCCCAGCTCGCCGCCGACGACCCCGCCGACGTCCCGGACCCTGACGAGGTCGCCGCACGACGCCGGCGCCGTGCCGGAGGTCTGCTGGTGGCCGCGGCCGCCGTGGTCGTCGCCGGCGTGGCCATCGGCCAAGTCGTCGACCCCGGCGACAGCGCCTCCTCGGACAGCGATGCCACCAGCGCGCAGGACACGTCGGCCGACGAGGCCACCTCCGCGCCCTCGGAGGGTGCCGTCCGGAGCACCCTCCCCCGACGCCAGGCGCCCTCCCCGACCGGTGACCCGGTCGAGGTGCAGGCCGACCACTTCACCCGCGACGCCCGCGCGCTCCTGCGGGCCACCGAGGGCAAGGCCGCATACTCCGCCGGCTCGGGCGGCGCCGGCGCGGCGGACTCCGACGACCGGGTCGAGCGCTACCGCGACCGGGCACCGGCCCCACACGCGCAGTCCGGGCCCACCGACGAGCTGAGCGCCGCGGCCCGGGGCAACGCCTGGTTCTCCTGCGACCCCGCCCCCTGGGGCCCCGGGCGCCTCGTGGCGGTGCGCTACGACGGCGAGCCGGCAGTGGTCGCCGTACGACCTGCCGCCGGTGACACCCGGGTCGTGGAGGTGCTGCAGTGCGGCACCGGCGCGATCCTCCGCTCGGTGACGCTGCCGCGCCGCTGAGCGTCCTCGGGACGCGGTCGGCGCGGGAACATCCCTCGCCTACGATCGGTTCTCGAGGTGTCACCTCCGACCAACCCCGATCCATCGAGAGGACGTCATGTCCGAGACCCGCAACGTGATCATCATCGGCTCCGGGCCGTCCGGCTACACGGCCGCCGTGTACGCCGCGCGCGCCAGCCTGCAGCCCCTCGTCTTCGAGGGCTCGGTGACCGCCGGCGGCGCGCTGATGAACACCACCGAGGTCGAGAACTTCCCGGGCTTCCGCGACGGCATCATGGGCCCCGCGCTGATGGACGAGATGCGCGCCCAGGCCGAGCGCTTCGGCGCCGAGCTGGTCGCCGACGACGTGGTCGAGGTCGACCTCACCGGTGAGATCAAGGTCGTGAAGACCGCCACCGACACCTACACCGCCCGCGCGGTGATCCTGGCCACCGGCTCGGGCTACCGCAAGCTCGGCCTGCCCAACGAGGAGGAGCTCTCCGGTCGTGGGGTGTCGTGGTGCGCGACCTGCGACGGCTTCTTCTTCCGCGACCAGCACATCGCGGTCGTCGGCGGCGGCGACTCTGCCGTCGAGGAGGCCACGTTCCTCACCCGCTTCGCCTCGAAGGTCTCCCTGATCGTGCGCCGCGACGAGCTGCGCGCCTCCAAGATCATGGCCGAGCGCGCGTTCGCCGACCCCAAGCTCGAGATCGAGTGGAACAGCGTCGTGGAGTCCATCAACGGCTCCGACCGCCTGGAGTCGGTGACCCTCAAGGACACCGTCACCGGCGAGACCCGCGACCTCGCGGCGACCGGCCTGTTCATCGCGATCGGCCACGACCCGCGCTCGGAGCTGCTGACCGGCCAGGTCGACGTCGACGACGACGGGTACGTCGTGGTCGCGCACCCCTCCACCGCCACCAACCTGCCCGGTGTCTTCGCCGCCGGCGACCTGGTGGACCACCACTACCGCCAGGCGATCACCGCGGCCGGCACCGGTTGTGCCGCCGCGCTGGACGCCGAGCGCTACCTCGCCCAGCTCGACCACACCACCGCCACCGCCGGTGAGGCGCAGCAGACCGTGGCCGCGTCGGCCGATGACGAGCAGGTCCAGACCGCCGGCCTCTGAGCACCCACCGAGCACCAGGCACCACGTCCCGGGCGCGGGAACATCGCACCGGGGACGGGTGTTGCACCAGCACAGCCGTCAGCCTGATCAGCAACCACCGAAGGGAACCACCGTGGGCAACATCACCGCCGTGACCGACGCCGAGTTCGAGGCGCAGGTCCTCAAGTCCGAGAAGCCCGTCCTGGTCGACTTCTGGGCGGAGTGGTGCGGGCCGTGCCGCCAGGTCGCCCCGATCCTCGACGAGATCGCCGGCAGCCACGGCGACAAGATCACGTTCTTCAAGATGAACGTGGACGAGAACCCCGTCACCCCCTCGTCGTACCGGGTGACCGGCATCCCGACGATCAACGTCTACCAGGGCGGCGAGGTCGTGAAGACGATCGTCGGCGCGCGCCCGAAGGCCGCCATCCTCAACGAGCTCTCCGAGTTCATCGCCTGAGCGGTCATCGCCTGAGCGGTCATCGCCTGAGCGACGCACTCTCACGAGGCCCTCGACGCACCGCCCACCCGGGTGGGGGTCGGGGGCCTCGCCGTTCGTGGGCCCGGGCGCACCGCGCCCACCAGCTTGCCGATCGCGGCCTCGACCTCGTCGCGCCAGGTCAGCGCCGCGCGCAGGCTCATCCGCATCCGCGGCGTCAGCGGGTGCGCGCGCTGGGTCTTGAACCCGACGCTGCCCAAGAAGCCCGCCGGCACCACGCACCCGCACCCCGCCAGCCCGGGCAAACCCGGCAGCCCAGGCACCGGGCGCCGCTCCGGACGGGTGGTCGCGAACGCCTCGACCGCCGCGATCCCGCCGCGCTGCACCAGGTCGCGGGCCACGCCCTGGATCAGCATCCGCCCGAGCCCGCCCCCGGCGTACTCCGCATCGACGTGGACGGTGGTGAGCAGGACGGCGTCCGGGGAGACCGGCGCCGTCGGGAACGCCGCCGCGCCCGGCACGTACGCCGCCGGCGCATAGATCGCCCAGCCGACGGGGCGGCCCTCGACCAGGACGACCCGCCCGCACGAGCCCCAGTCGCGCAGCAGCTCGCTGACCCAGGCCTCCTTCTCGGCCGCGGCGCGCTCCGGTGGGACCCGCTCGCGGCGTACCGGGTCGAGCTCCCAGAACAGGCAGGAGGCACAGCGCTCGCCGCGCTCGCCGAGCTCCGCGAGATGGTCCACGGTGAGCCGGACGACCTTGCGCGACACGGTGACCTCCCGGTGCTGTGACGGGACAGACGCGACCAAACCGCGATCCGCACGTGCGGTCACGGCGTCGATCGTCCATGCTAGAGGGATCATGGATCAGACGCCTTCACGCCCGCCCAGCGCCCGCCTCGACGCGTTTGTCGATCGCTACGCTGCACGCACCGCGGGCATGACGGCCTCGGAGATCCGAGCCCTGTTCGCGGTGGCCTCCCGACCCGAGGTCGTCTCCCTCGCCGGCGGCATGCCCAACATCTCCGGGCTGCCCCTCGACGTCGTCGGCGGCGCGATCAGCGATCTGGTCGCCCAGCAGGGCGCGGTCGCGATGCAGTACGGCTCCGGTCAGGGCGTCCCCGAGCTGCGCGAGCAGATCACCGACGTGATGCGGCTCGAGGGCATCGAGGCCCACCCCGACGACGTCGTGGTCACCGTGGGCTCCCAGCAGGCCGTCGACCTGGTGACGCGGGTGTTCTGCGACCCGGGCGACGTGGTGCTGTGCGAGGCCCCGTCGTACGTCGGGGCGCTGGGCGTCTTCAAGTCCTACGAGTGCGAGGTCGTGCACGCCGAGATGGACGCCCACGGGCTGGTGCCCGAGGCGCTGCGCCAGGCGATCGCGGCGGTGAAGGCCGCCGGCAAGACGATCAAGTTCCTCTACACGATCCCCAACTTCCACAACCCCGCCGGCGTCTCGCTCTCGGCGGAGCGGCGCCCGGAGATCCTCGAGATCTGCCGCGCCGAGGGCATCCTCATCCTCGAGGACAACCCCTACGGCCTGCTCGGCTTCGACCGCGAGCCGATGCGCGCGCTGCGCGCCGACTCCCCCGACAACGTCATCTACCTGGGCTCCTTCTCCAAGACCTTCGCCCCGGGCTTCCGGGTCGGCTGGGCGCTCGCGCCGGCGCCGGTGCGCGAGAAGCTGGTGCTGGCCCAGGAGTCCGCGACCCTGTGTCCCCCGCAGTTCTCCCAGATGGCGATCTCGGCCTACCTCGCGAACCACGACTGGCAGGGCCAGATCAAGCAGTTCCGCGAGATGTACCGCGGCCGGCGCGACGCGATGGTCGACGCCCTGTCGGACCTGATGCCGGCCAGCTGCCGCTGGAACGTCCCCGACGGCGGCTTCTACGTCTGGCTCACGCTCCCCTCCGGCGTCAACGCCAAGGCGATGCTCCCCCGGGCCGTGACCGCGCGTGTGGCCTACGTCCCCGGCACCGCGTTCTACGCCGACGGTTTCGGCTCCCACGCGATGCGCCTGTCGTTCTGCTATCCCACCCCCGAGCGGATCCGGGAGGGCGTACGCCGCCTCGCCGGCGTGCTCGAGGCCGAGATGGAGCTGCGCGCCACCTTCGGCGCCCCCGACCAGGGCAAGCCGGCCCTCGGCAGCAGCAGCGGCTACGACAGCCCGCGCGTCGACCTGACCTGAGCCCCACCGTCCACCGCACTGACCGAGTCGACAGACAGGCCTGACGCATGCGCGACCTCACCTATCCGCCGGTCATCGCGACCGCCAAGACCGCCTTCCGGGTGCTGGGGCAGCAGATCGTGCTGACCGGCACCGACCAGGTGCCCCGGGAGGGCGGCGTCCTGCTGGCGTTCAACCACGTCAGCTACCTGGACTTCATCTACGGCGGCCTGGCCGCGCACCCCTCGCGGCGCCTGGTGCGGTTCATGGCGAAGAAGGAGATCTTCGACCACCCGGTCGGCGGTCCGGTGATGCGCTCGATGCACCACATCGCGGTCGACCGCGGGGAGGGTCTCGCGTCCTTCAACGAGGCCGTCGAGCGGCTTCGGGTCGGCGAGGCCGTGGGGATCTTCCCGGAGGCGACGATCTCGCGCTCCTTCGAGCTCAAGGAGTTCAAGACCGGCGCCGTACGAATCGCCGCGGCCGCCGGCGTACCGCTCGTGCCCGTCATCCTGTGGGGCACCCAGCGGATGATGACCAAGGGCCACCCCAAGGACTTCTCCCGCGGGACGAGCATCGCCATCACCGTCGGCGAGCCGCTGCACCCCACCGCCGAGACCGCCCTCGAGGACAACGCCGAGCTGCACAGCCGGATGTCGGTGATGCTCGACAAGACGATCTCGGCCTACCCAGCCGAGGAGCAGCCTCCGGGCTCCTGGTGGCTCCCTGCACGCTTCGGGGGCTCCGCGCCCACCCTCGAGGAGGCCGAGCGCCTCGACGCCGCCGAGAAGCGCGAGCGCGCCGCCCGCCGCGCCGCCAAGCGCCGCTCCTGATCCACCCCCCGGCCCCTCGCCCAGTCGGCGCCGATGGTCGCGCGACGGGAGTACGCCAGCCGCGCACCTAGCTCGGTTGCCTGCGTTCAGCCTCAGAGAGCCAGTCATGCGGGCGACGACTGCTCACGTCGAACGGCTCCCGGCTGCCGCGCCCACTCGCCGGGCTCTGGCGCAGTTTGGGTAGCGCGCCTGGTTCGGGACGAGGAAGCCGCAGGTTCAAAATCCTGTCAGCCCGACACCGGTCAGGAGCCGGATCCGCTCAGGCGGGTCCGGCTCCTGTCATTTCCGCGAGTGGGCGCCAATGGTTGCGCGAGTCGGCGCCAATGGCGGCGCAGGTATCGACTCATGCGGTCAGGACTCCCGACTCGAGCGTCACAAGTCTCGACTCGACCGTGCTCCCGCACCACTCACGCCGACTCGACGCGCCATTGACGCCGACTCGGCGAGCGTGCGTGCCCCCACAAAGGGAGCGACTGATGGATCAAGCGATTCTGTGATTCAGCGATTTGTTACTAGATCCTTTTGTCGACAAAGCGACATGTCGATTAGATGACGCGGTCGGTCCGGTTGCGGGGGTCCATGATGTCCACGAGGCCGGGAGGGATGCGCTGACCACACGTTGCGCAGGCGGTCCTGCAGGGCAGCGTCCTCCACCGCCAGCAGGGAGCGGGAGTGCCCGCCCGTGAGCACGCCGGCGATTTGTTGCTAGATCACTTTGTCGACAAAGCGACATGTCGATTAGATGACTCGATCCGTCCGGTTGCGGGGGTCCATGATGTCCACGATGCGCTGGAGGTCCTCCATCGTGGCGAACTCGACGGTGATCTTGCCCTTGCTGCGGCCCAGATCGACCTTCACGCGGGTCTCGAAGCGGTCTGCGAGGCGGTCGGAGTACTCCACGAGGCCGGGAGGGATGCGCTGGGCGCTGCGACCGCGCGGGGACGGGGCGCGGCCACGCTCGCCGACGGCTACGATCTCCTCCAGGCCACGCACGCTGATGCCCTCGGCGACCACGCGCTGCGCCAGGCGGTCCTGCAGGGCAGGGTCCTCGACCGCCAGCAGGGAGCGGGCGTGCCCGGCCGAGAGCACGCCGGCCGCGACCCGTCGCTGTACGGCGGGGCTGAGCTTGAGCAGTCGCAGCGTGTTGCTGATCTGCGGGCGCGACCGCCCCAGCCGACGGGCCAGCTCCTCGTGCGTGCACCCGAAGTCCTCGAGCAGCTGGGCGTAGGCGGAGGCCTCCTCCAGCGGGTTGAGGTCCGAGCGGTGCAGGTTCTCCAGCAGCGCGTCGCGCAGCATGTCGGTGTCGTCGGTGTCGCGCACGATCGCGGGGATCGTGTCGCGTCCGGCCACCTGGCTGGCGCGCCACCGGCGCTCGCCCATGATGAGCTCGTAGGCCTCCGGACCGGTACGCCGGACGACCACCGGCTGCAGCAGGCCGATCTCGTTGATCGAGTGGACCAGCTCCGCCATCGCCTCCTCGTCGAAGACCGAGCGCGGCTGAGCACGGTTGGGGACGATCTGCTCGATCGGGATCTCGGCGAAATAGGCGCCGTCGACCGGCGCGAGCCCTCCAGAACCGTCAGGAGAGGCGTTCTGAGAGCCCTCAGGAGCCTCCCGGACCTCATTTCGCCCCGCCGCGGGCGCCCCGGGAGCGCTCAGATCGCCTCCTGACGAACTCGCGGACTCCTCAGGAGCCGCAGAATCGTCGTGGGAGGGCGCCGAAACGGGTGCCGTGGGGATCAGCGAGCCGAGTCCGCGGCCGAGTCCGCGGCGCTGGGGCGGACGAGTCGTGCTCACGCGGGCCCTCCGGGGGTGCTCGACGGGGTCGCCGCCTTACTGACGGCCTTGCTGGCGATCTCGCGGGCCGCCTCGAAGTAGCTCAGCGCACCCGGTGACCCCGGATCGTAGGTCATCACGGTCTGTGCGTACGACGGCGCCTCGGACACGCGCACCGATCGGGGGATGGCGGTGCGCAGCACCTGCTCCCCGAAGTGCTCGCGGACCTCCTCCGCCACGCCGGCGGCCAGTCGCGTGCGGGCGTCGTACATCGTGATCAGGATCGTGGAGACGGACAGATGAGGGTTGAGGTGCGCGCGCACCATCTCCACCGTCTCCAGGAGCTGACCCAGGCCCTCCAGGGCGTAGTACTCGGCCTGGATCGGGATCATCATCTCATCGCCCGCGACGAGCGCGTTGAGCGTCAGCAGCCCGAGCGACGGGGGGCAGTCCACGAAGACGTAGTCGAAGCGGTCCTCCCCGGCGCTCGCCTCGTCACCGACCAGCGGGTGCCCGTGGATGGCGCGACGCAGCCGGTTCTCCCGCGCCACGACGCTCACCAGCTCGATCTCCGCGCCGGCGAGGTCGATCGTGGCCGGCACGACCATCAAGTTGTCGACATCGGGACAGGGTGTGGTGACCTCCGTCAGCGGGACGCCGTCGACCAGTGCGTCGTACGTCGAGGGGACGCCGCGGCGATGCTCGATGTTCAGGGCGGTCGAGGCGTTGCCCTGCGGGTCGAGATCGATCACCAGCACGCGCTGCCCGAGCTGTGCCATCGCCACGGCGACGTTGACCGTCGAGGTGGTCTTGCCGACGCCACCCTTCTGGTTCGCGACCACGAACACCCGGGTGCTCGCCGGCCGGGGGACCAGGTGACGACCCGAGGTGAAGGACCGGCGCGCCAGCACGCTGTGCTCGGCGGCCTTGGCCAGGGGAGTCGTGTTCATGTCGAGGTCACTGGCGTACGGCGCCATCTCGCCCGCCGTGCGCACCGTGAAACCGGGGGATGTTTCACGTGGAACAGCCGAGCCCGCGGATCCGGTTTCACGTGAAACAGCGGCGGCGCCGGTCGTCGTTTCACGTGAAACGGGGGCGGCCGCAGCGGATGCTCGGGAGCCCCCGTTCACCGCCCCTCCCTGTGGATAATTTCCCTCATCCTGTGGAGAGTCAGGCGTGGAGGGCACCTTTTCACCGGTGGATAACTCTGGGGACACCGCATCGTTCACGGGCGGGGATCCGGCCTGGGTGGTGCCGGAGCCCTGACGTTCGTCGTCGCTCACGAACCCTGCTTTCGTCTCGGGCGGGACTTCTTGGCGCGGGCGCGGCGGGCAGGCTTGTCCGCTCCGGCCGCGGTCCCGGACGGCCAAGATACCTTCGCGGGATCGGCCCAGGCCACTCGGAGGGCCACGGTGGTCTCGGCGAGGACGCCCTCGCCGAGGACGCGCACCTCGGGCTCGGCGCAGCCCCACGCGTGCAGGTCGTCGGCCGCGACCGCGATCTCCTCGTGCACCGAGGATCCCTTCATCGCCACCAGCGCCCCGGTGGGAGCAACGAGCGGCATCGACCAGCCCAGCAGGCGGCCCAGGGGGGCCACCGCCCGCGAGGTCACGACGTCGAAGGTCTCCGCGCCGTGCAGGGCGTCGGCCCGGCCGCGAAAGACCCGGACGTGGGTGAGCTCGAGCTCGTCGACGACCTCCTGCAGGAACGTCGTACGGCGCAGCAGCGGCTCCACGAGGGTGATCTGGAGGTCCGGGCGCGCGATCGCCAGCACCAGGCCGGGAAGCCCGGCGCCCGATCCGATGTCACACACCGTCGCATCGGAGGGGATCCACTCGCCGAGCACGGCGCAGTTGAGGAGGTGGCGGTCCCACAGCCGGGGGGCCTCGCGGGGCCCGATCAGGCCGCGGACGACGCCTTCGGTGGCGAGCAGGTCGGCATAACGCTGCGCGAGGGGCAGCCGCTGGGACGAGAACACCCTCCGCGCCACCTCGGGCGCGGAGGGTGTTTCACGTGAAACGTCGCTCATCAGCTGGGCAGGATCACCACGTGGCGACGGGGCTCGACGCCCTCGGACTCCGAGACCAGGCCGGCCTCGGCGACGGCGTCGTGGACGACCTTGCGCTCGAACGGCGACATCGGCGCCAGCGAGACCGGCGCGCCGGTCTCGCGGACCTGCGCGACCTTCTCCGCAGCCAGGCGCTCGAGCTGCGAGCGGCGGTCGGCGCGGAAGCCGGAGATGTCCAGCATCAGCCGCGAGCGCTCGCCGGTCTCGCGGTAGACCGCGAGACGGGTCAGCTCCTGCAGCGCCTCCAGGACCTCGCCGTTGGACCCGACCAGCTGGCTCAGGTCGGCACCCACGATCGAGACCGCGGCGCGGTCACCCTCGACGTCCATGTCGAGATCGCCGTCGAGATCGGCGATGTCGAGCAGCTCCTCGAGGTAGTCGGCCGCGATGTCACCCTCGTTCTCCAGCTGTGCGAGCCGGTCGGTGCTGGCGCCCTCGGGCGCGATCTCCTCGCCGTTCACGGGCACGGTGCTCTCCTCGGTCACTTCTTGCCTCCCTGGGGGCCGCTCTTGGGGGAGCCGCCCGGCTTCTTGCTGGTCTTCTTGCGCTGCTCGCGCGTCTGCTTCTGGGGCTGCGGGCGAACGGCCGGACGGCGGTCCGCCTGCGGCTCGGTCGGTGCGGCAGTGGGGTCCTCGACCAGGGTGCCCTTGCGGACCGCCTTGGCGCGGTCGCGCTCCTCCTTGGCCTTGAACGCCGGGGTGCCGGGCGCCGGGTTGTTGCGGATGACGTAGAACTGCTGGCCCATGGTCCACAGGTTCGAGGTGGTCCAGTAGAGCAGCACACCGATCGGGAACGCCACACCACCGAGGCCGAAGGCCACCGGGAGCACGTAGAGCAGCATCTTCTGCTGCTGGGCGTAGGGCCCGGACAGCGCGTCCGCAGGCATGTTCTTGGCCATCAGCTGACGCTGGGTGGTGAACGTCGTGGCCGTCATCGCGAGCACCAGCACCAGCGCGGCGAGCATGACCGTGAGGTCACCGTTGTCGCCCCAGGTGCGCGCGCCCCAGAAGGAGTCCTTCAGCGGGATCAGGTCGAACAGACGCGAGTTCCGGAAGTCGCGGGCCAGCTCCGCGGTCAGGAAGCCGTGCGCCGTCTCCTTCCTCGCGGCCTGGTCGAGGATGCGGAACAGTGCGAAGAAGATCGGCATCTGCACCAGGATCGGCAGGCACGAGGCGAACGGGTTGGTGCCCGAGTCCTTGTACAGCTTCATCGTCTCCTGGGCGAGACGCTCCCGGTCGTGGCCGTACTTCTTCTGCAGCTCCTTCACCTTGGGCTGGATGAGCTGCATGTTGCGGCTGGACTTGATCTGCTTGACGAACAGCGGGATCAGCGCCGCACGCACCACCAGGGTCAGGCCGATGATCGACAGCACCCAGGCCGCACCACCGTCACTGTCCAGGCCGAGCTGGGTGAACAGCCAGTGCCACGCGACCAGAGGCGCGGAGATGATGTAGTACAGCGGCGTCATGATGAACGAGCCGATGGCGCTGAAGAATCCCACGGATTCAGGCTCCTTGCTGGGGTGAGGGAGACGAGGCTCCGGGGCGGTCCGGGACGGGGTCGTAACCGCCGGCCGCCCACGGGTGACAGCGTGCCAGACGTCGTACGGCGAGCCAGCTCCCACGCAGGCTCCCGTGCGTGCGCACGGCCTCCAGCGCGTAGGCGGAGCAGGACGGGTGGTAGCGGCAGACCTGGCCGTAGAGCGGGCTGATCACCGCGCGGTAGGCGCGGAGCAGGCCGATCAGGACGTACTTCATGCCAGCACCCGGCCCAGACCCTTGTCGAGGTCGGCCGCGAGCTGCGCCGAGGAGGCCTGCGCGGCCGCCGGAAGTGCGCGGACCACGAGCACAGCAGAGCCCGGGAGCGACGAGAGTCGTTCCCGGGCCTGGTGTCGGAGCCGCCGCTTCACACGGCTGCGTACGACGGAGTTGCCGACCGCCTTGCTCACGACGAAGCCGACCCGCGGCACGCCGGGGTCGGCATCGGTGCTGCTGTCCACCTCGAGCAGGAGGTGCACCACGAGGGTGCGGGTCCCGGCCCGGCGGCCTCGACGTGATGCGGCGCGGAAAAGATCCCCGTCGGTCAGTCGGTGAGGCCTGGTGAGCACGGACGCAGCGTTGTGACGGTCGAGAGCCCCCGTCAGACGGCGAGGCTCTTGCGGCCCTTACGGCGTCGCGCGGTCAGGATGGCACGGCCAGCGCGGGTACGCATGCGCAGGCGGAACCCGTGCACCTTGTGGCGACGACGGTTGTTCGGCTGGTAGGTACGCTTGCTCACGAGCTTCTCTTTCGGTGGTGGTTCGCGGTGTGTCCCCGCCGGGCTGATCGGCAGTGCCGCCACGCGCCCGGAACCCCGGGCCAGCGACGTTCGGCAGGCACCGCCCACCCACGGTGACGGGGAAGCCTCCGTGGACGTGCGGCACCGGTCGACTCCGGCAGACCGGCCAACGGTACGCGCTGGCGAAGATCAGGGTCAAACCGGTGAACGGCCGTGTGGCACCACTCTACGGGCGGCGTGTGCGAGACGTGCAGCACCCTGTGGATGACGGCTTGCCGCAGCCCTTGACCGGGCGTTACGTTCGGTGCCCCGACGCCCGCCCCCTTCCTCCTCGCGAGGGACGG